>JASJCA010000109.1 GCA_030066215.1 Rhodobacter sp.
ACTCAGCGGCTCGTCCATCAGGAACACGTTGGGTTCCCGAACAATGGCCCGTGCCAGCGCGACGCGCTGGCGCTGCCCACCGCTGAGCTCCGCCGGCTTGCGGTGCATGAACGGCGTCAACTCGACCATCTCGGCAGCCTTCGTAACGCGGGCATCATGGGTCGACGGGTCCACTTTCCGCACCTTCAGCGGAAAGCGAATATTGTCGTAGACGTTCATGTTCGGGTAGAGCCCGTAGGACTGGAACACCATGGCGATATCCCGGTCCTTGGGGTCGAGGTTGTTGACCACCTTGCCGTCGATCGAGATCTCGCCTTCGGTGACATCCTCGAGCCCGGCGATCATGCGCATTGTCGTGGTCTTACCGCAGCCTGAAGGCCCGAGCAGCACAAGGAATTCCCGATCGGCGATTGTCAGGTCGAAATCGTCGACACCGACAAACGACCCCCACCGCTTCGACACGCCGCGAAGCTGAATTTCCGCCATCCGGACCCCCCTGGCAGGCCGCCTCGGTGCATTTGCACACGTTTGCAAAAATGCTAGACGACGGCATCGGATTTTGCCAATGGTTTTCTGCTATGGCCGTCGCGACACCACAAGAAAACCTACAACCGTTCGACTTCAGGGCTGGAATTCGGACGCAACTGACCAGGATTCTGCGCGCGCCTGAAGCCGAGGCCTATGCGGCGCTTCTGGACGGTGTCACGCCGGATTCGGTTTGGGACGTGGCGCATCCGGTGCACCGGCTTGAGGGACCCGAGGCGATTTGGGTCGAGTTCTGGTCCCCGATCCGCTCCGCTCTGGCCCACGCATATCGCCGGGATGAGCTGTTCTTCGGCGGCCGCAACACTCGTGCTCAAGGCGGGCAATGGATCGCCGCTTTGTCCCACTACGTCGGCCGATTCGAACGGCCGCTCTTCGGCATCCCGCCCTCGGACCGGTTGGTGTTTCTGCGCTCGGGCGCGTTTTTCCGTATCGAGGATGGACGTATCGCGGAGGCCAAGATCATCCTCGATCTCCCCGATCTGATGCGCCAGGCCGGCCGGTTCCCGCTGCCGCGCGAGCTGGGCACCGAAATGCTGTTTCCCGGCCCCGCCAGCCACGACGGCGTGCTGCCCGCAGGTGACAACGGTGCCGACACGCTGCGTATCGTCGAGGGTATGCTGGGCGATCTGCATCACTACGACCCAGTCACCGCGGCAAGCTACAAACAGACCGGCGAGCACGGCTATTGGCACGACGACATGATGTGGTACGGGCCGGGCGGAATCGGCTCAAACTACCGCTGGTCGGGCTTCGTCGACCACCATCGCGCCGCCTTTCTGACTGCGTTTCCCGACCGCAAAGGCGGCAACCATTACTGCAGGATCGGCGACGGTGACTATGCCGCGGTCTCGGGTTGGCCGTCGATGACGATGACCCATACCGGCGCCTATTTGGGCGTTCCTGCGACCGGCAAACCGCTGACCCTGCGGGTGATGGACTTTTATCACGTCACGCGGGGCAAGATCCTAGAGAACTGGGTCTGCCTCGATTACGGCGATCTCTTCCACCAGATGGGCATCGACCTGATCGCCCGTGCCGCCGAGATGAAGCCGGCCTGGAGCTGACCATCACAACCCCGCCGCGGGCCGGCTGGCTATCGAAGGCGCGCCTCGCTTTGGGCGTCGAAGAAATAGGCGTGGCCGGGGTCGAAGCTCAGCCCGACTCGGGCGCCATGCGGCACCGGCTGGTCCTCACGCGCCTCGACGATCAGGCGGTCGCCGTTCGGCGCGTTGAGGTAGACATAGGACACCCCGCCGAGCGATTCGGTCAGTTCCACCGCGTGGGTCGTGCCGTCAGGATCGATGGTCATGTGGTTCGGCCGCAGCCCGACCGTGACCTGCGTCCCCACCGCGGGCAGCGCCGCCGCGGTCGGCACCGTCGCGTCGCCGAGTCCGGGGACCAGCACGCCACCCGGCTGCGCGGCACCGGCAAAGAAATTCATCGCCGGCGAGCCGATGAAGCCCGCGACGAACTTGTTGGCGGGGTCCTTGTAGAGTTGCAGCGGTGCGCCCACCTGCTCGATCTTTCCCGCGCGCAGCACAACGATCTTGTCGGCCAGCGTCATCGCCTCGACTTGGTCGTGGGTGACGTAGATCATCGTCGCGCCGATTTCGTTGTGCAGCCGCGCGATCTCGACACGCATCTCGACCCTGAGTTCGGCGTCGAGGTTCGACAGAGGCTCGTCGAACAGAAACACCTCCGGTCCGCGCACGATTGCGCGGCCAATGGCCACCCGCTGCCGCTGGCCGCCCGACAGCGCCTTTGGCTTGCGCTTCAGATACTCGCCCAGTCGCAGGATCTGGCTTGCGCCGTCGACCTTCTTTTTGATTTCGGCCTTCGGCACGCCGTTCATCTTCAGGCCGAAGCCCATGTTTTCCTCGACCGTCATATGCGGGTAGAGCGCGTAGGTCTGGAACACCATCGCCACCCCGCGCTCTGCCGGATCGACCGTCGTCACGTCGCGTTGGCCGATCCGGATCGTGCCCTCGGTGGTCTCTTCCAGCCCGGCGATCATTCGCAGCAAGGTCGACTTGCCGCAGCCCGATGGGCCGACGAACACGCAGAACTCCCCGTTCAGGATCTCCAGGTCCACCCCATGGATCACCTGCGTCTCGCCAAACCGCTTCACCGCGTCCTGCAGCGTCACTCCCGACATCGCTTCACATCCCCGCTGTCATTCTTTGTCTCGTCTCGCTTCCCTCGTCCGGGAACCGCCAATCCTCGGCCTCCGCCGCGATCCGCTCGGCCACCGGCCGGATCACCGGCACCAGTGCCTCGAGGCCATCGAGGCTGGTGCGCGCCGTCGAGCTTGTCACCGACAGGGCGCCCAGCACTCGGCCTTTGCCGGTCAGGATCGGCATTGCCACGCAGATGATGCCAGGCTCGTGCTCTTCCCGGTCGAAGGCATAGCCGCGCGCCCGGATCGCGCGCAGGTCGTCGTGCAATGCCACCGCATCGGTCAAGGTCGCTGGCGTGAACCGGTGGAAGCTTTGCTGCGACACCGCCTCCGCCAGCGCGGTCTCGTCGAGAAACGCCATCATCGCCTTGCCGACGCCGGTGCAATAGGCCGGCCCGACCTTGCCGGCCTCGGAAAACATCTCGATCGGCCGTGCCGCGTTGCGCTTGTCGACATAAAGCACCTGGCCGTGGTCGAGCTGCGCCAAATGCACTGTCTCACCGACCTTTTGGCTGAGCGCATCGAGATGCGGGCGGGCGACAGGGGCAAGCGAGGATTGGGTCCAAGCGGCGTGCGCCAGGCGCACCAGGCGGATGCCCAAGGCATAGGCCTGCCGGTCCGGATCGAACGACAGCATGCCCTGATGGGTCAGTGCCTGCAGATGGCGGTAAAGCGTCGCCTTGGGATAGGGGCTGGCCTCCAACAACTCGGAAAACCGCACCGGCCGGCCGAAGGACGCGACCTGGTCCAGGACGTCCAGCGCCTTGCCGACGGTTCCATCGCCTGTGGCCTGTGCCATGGGCAAATGCTCCTCCCCGCTTCCCAAACCGGTCTCGCCGCAGGAAACTGTTGACAAGCCTAACCGAGTCGCGGTTAAGTTTTCAATATACAAAACCAAGTTTCACATAATGGAACTCTCAGGGAGGATAACCATGCGTTCCATGCTCAAGGCGTCCATCGCGGCGCTGGCCACCGCCGCCACTCTGGCCGGCGGCGCGATTGCTGGCAGCCACCAGCTGTCGGGTGATCTGAAGATCTTCCTCGACACCTCGAACCCGGCGCCGCGCGCCACGATGGAAGCCGCGATCGCGATGTTCCAAGAGGCGCACCCGGATCTGAACATCGAGACCACGGTCATCGACCGCGAGGCCTACAAGACTCAGATCCGCAACTTCCTGACGGCCAACGCTCCGGACGTGAACACGTGGTACGCCGCGAACCGGATGCGGCCCTACGTCGAAGCCGGTCTCTTCGAGGACGTCAGCGACCTGTGGATGGAGCCCGAGATTGCCGAGAACCTCGCCTCGACCAAGGGCGCGATGACCATCGACGGCAAGCAGTGGGGCGTACCCTACACCTACTACCAGTGGGGCGTCTATTACCGGAAGGACATCTACGAAGAGCTGGGCCTGTCCGAGCCTGCAAACTGGGACGAGTTTAAGGCCAACTGCCAGGCGATCGTCGATTCGGGCCGCGCCTGCTTCACGATCGGCACCAAGTTCCTTTGGACTGCCGGCGGCTGGTTCGACTATCTCAACATGCGCACCAATGGCTTCGATTTCCATATGGACCTCGCCGCCGGCAACGTCAGCTGGGAAGACGACCGCGTGAAGCAGACCTTCGCCAACTGGCGCGAGTTGATCGACATGGGCGCCTTCATCGACAACCACCAGACCTATAGCTGGCAGGAAGCGCTGCCGTTCATGGTGGGTGGCGAAGCCGCCGGGTATCTAATGGGCAACTTTGCGGTGGCGCCGCTGCGCGAAGGCGGGCTGACCGACGATCAGCTCGACTTCTACCAGTTCCCGCCGATCAACCCGGATGTCGAGCTGGCCGAAGACGCACCGACCGACACGTTCCACATCCCGGTGAACGCGGTGAACAAGGACAATGCGCGGGAATTCCTGCGCTTCATGGTCTCGGCGGACGTGCAGACGATGATCAACAATGGCCAGAACCTTGGCCAGTTGCCGGTGCACGCCCAGGCCAGCGTGGATGACGATAAGTTCCTCAATCAGGGTTTCGCGATGCTGTCGTCCAACTCGCCCGGCGGTGTGGCCCAATTCTGGGACCGCGACGCGCCCGCCGAGATGGCCAAGGTGTCGATGGAAGGCTTCCAGGAATTCATGGTCAAGCCCGACAACCTGGACCGGATCCTCGCCAAGCTCGAGCGTGCCCGCGAGCGGATCTACAAGTAAGGGGCCGCGCCCTCCCGATCCCTCCCCCGTCGAAGGGGGAGGGACTTTCCACCGATCATCCCACATTTTGGATGACAGCCGATGACAGCCGTCGCCGACGCCACCCGGATCGAGACCAAAAGCTGGTTCCACCGCAACCAGCAGACCATCGCGCCCTGGCTGTTCCTGGCCCCCGGCGTGCTGTTCTTCCTGGTCTACGTGATCGCGCCGATCTTTCAGTCCTTCAACATCTCGCTCTACGAATGGGACGGGCTGGGTCAGGCGGAATACATCGGATTTCGCAACTACGAAGACCTCTACTGGGAATATGTCGACCGCGACGCGTTCTTCATCTCGCTGAAGAACAACCTGATCTGGCTGATCATGTATCTGCTGGCGATCCCGGCAGGCCTCTTCATCGCGCTTTTCCTGAACCAGACGGTGTTCGGCATCCGGCTTTATAAGTCGCTGTTCTTCTTTCCGTTCGTGATCTCTCAAGTCGTCGTTGGCCTGGTCTTCACCTGGTTCTACGACCCGACCTTCGGGCTCTTGAACAACATTCTGAGCGTGTTTGGCGCCGGGCCGATCAATGTGCTCGGCAACGAGAACCTCGTCACCTATGGCATCATCGTCGCCGGGCTCTGGCCGCAGACCGCCTATTGCATGATCCTTTACCTGACCGGGCTGAACGCCGTGGACCCCGAACAGATCGAGGCTGGGCGGCTCGATGGCGCCAAGGGCTGGCGCATGCTGTGGCACGTGGTGCTGCCGCAGCTTCGGCCCGCCACCTTCATCGCCTTCGTGGTCACCATCATTGGGGCGCTGAGGTCCTTCGACCTGATCTCGATCATGACCGAGGGCGGGCCGTTCGGGTCGTCCCGCGTGCTGGCGTTCTACATGTTCGAAGTGGCGCTTTCCGAATACGGATTCCGGATGGGCTATGGCGCCGCCATCGCGGTCGTGCTGTTCCTGATCATGATGTGCTTCATCGCCTACTTCCTGTGGTCGATGTACCGGGACGAAAAGCGATGAGCGTGACCCGCCAAGAGATCGACGCGATCTGCGCGGCCCTGCCAGGCACGCGGCTCGCCGAGCCCCCCAAAGAGCTGCTCAGCTGGAAGGTCGGGCCGAAGATGTTCGCCTGTTTCGGCGATTTCGAGGACACCGGCGGCGTGTCTGTCAAATGCCGCGACGTCGAGACCGCCGCGATGCTGATCGACGCCGGCGCCGCGGAGCGTGCGCCGTATTTCCACCGCTCCTGGGTCCGGCTGCCCTATGCTGCGACCGATGCCGAGGACGCGCGTCACCGGCTGACCCAATCCTATGACATCGTCCGCGCCTCGCTGAAGAAGGCCGAGCGCGACGCCCTGCCCCCGCGGGAGGCCGCCTGATGTTCCCCGCCCCGATCCAAAAACGCAGCCAGGCCGCGCAGATCACCTATCAGACCTTCCTGCCGCTGGCGCTGCTTCTCTGGCTCGCCCCGCTCTTGGCCGTGGCGATCTTCTCGATCAAGCCCGACGCCGATTTCGTCAACGCCAATTACTGGGGTTGGCCGACTTCGTTCGAAGGCGCGGTGAACTACGGCAAGGTGTTCTTCGACAGCGACATGCCGCGCTATCTGCTGAACTCGGTTCTGATCACCGTGCCAACGGTCATCGGCGCCGTGGCGCTGTCGTCGATGACCGGCTTCGCGCTCGGCATCTACAAGTTCCGCTCGAACCTCTGGATCTTCTTCATGTTCGTCGCCGGCAATTTCGTGCCGTTCCAGATCCTGATGGTGCCGGTGCGCGACCTGACGCTGGACCTCGGGCTCTACAACACCAAGACCGGGTTGGTCTTGTTTCACATCGCTTTCCAGACCGGGTTCTGCACGCTCTTCATGCGCAACTTTATCCGCGCCCTGCCGTTCGAATTGATCGAGGCCGCGCGGGTCGAGGGCGTCGCCGAATGGCGTATCTTCTGGTACGTCGTGCTGCCCCTGATGAAGCCCGCCCTCGCCGCCCTGTCGGTGCTGATCTTCACCTTCATCTGGAACGACTATTTCTGGGCCGTCGTCCTGACCCAAGGCGCCGAATCGCAGCCCGTCACCGCCGGCATCACCAGCTTCAACGCGCAGTACCGCGCCGCCTATCACCTGATGAGCGCCGGTTCGATCGTCGCCGCGATCCCGCCGGTGGCGATGTTCTTCCTGATGCAGAAGCACTTCATCGCCGGGCTGACCCTCGGCGCGGTCAAATGACCAGGATCGCGTTCATCGGCGCCGGCTCGACGATCTTCATGAAGAACATCGTCGGCGACTGCCTGCAGGTCGAGGCGCTGGCCGACGCCACCTTCGCGCTGATGGACATCGACGCCGCGCGGCTGGCCGAATCCGAGATCGTCGCCCGCAAGCTGATCCAGGCCACCGGCACCGGCGCCCGGGTCGAGACCCATCTCGACCGCCGGCCCGCGCTCGACGGTGCCGATTTCGTCGTCGTCGCCTTCCAGATCGGCGGCTACAAGCCCTGCACCGTCACCGATTTCGAGATCCCCAAGGCATACGGCCTGCGCCAGACCATAGGCGACACGCTCGGGATCGGCGGCATCATGCGCGGGCTGAGGACCGTCCCGCATCTCTGGGCGCTGGCCGACGACATGGCCGAGCTCTGCCCCGACGCGCTGATGCTGCAATACGTCAACCCGATGGCGATCAACACCTGGGCGCTCGCCGAACGCTACCCTGATGTCCGGCAGGTCGGCCTCTGCCACTCGGTGCAGAACACCGTGCAGGAGCTTGCCCACGATCTCGACCTGCCGGAGGCCGAGATCACCTATCGCGTCGCCGGCGTGAACCACGTCGCCTTCCTCCTCGAGCTCGCCCATAACGGCCAATCACTCTACCCCGCGCTGCGCGACGGCTACCGCGCCGGGCGCCTGCCGAAGCCGCCGCTTCTGATGCCGCGCTGCCCCAATCACGTGCGCTACGAGGTGATGGAGCATCTGGGTTACTTCTGCACCGAAAGCTCCGAGCACCTGGCCGAATACGTGCCCTGGTTCATCAAGGACGGCCGCGCCGATCTGATCGAGCGCTTCGGCATCCCGCTCGACGAATACCCCAAGCGCTGCGAGGAACAGATCGCCGCCTGGGCGCTGCAGGCCGCCGAGTTCAAGGGGCCGGTGCCGATCGAGGTGGCCAAAAGCCACGAATTCGCCGCCGACATGATGAACGCCGCCGTCACCGGCGCGCCCTTCAAATTCTACGGCAACCTGCCCAATCGCGGCCAGATCCCGGCGCTGCCGCCCGGCGCCGCGGTCGAGACCCCCTGCACTATCGACGCCGCCGGCATCCGGCCCGAGACCGTGGACGACCTGCCCCCGCAGCTCACCGCCCTGATGCGCACCCAGATCAACGTGCAGGAACTGACCGTGCGCGCACTGACGGACGAAAACCCCGATCACATCTACCACGCCGCGATGCTCGACCCGCACACGGCGGCCGAACTGGACCTCGGCCAGATCCGCGCCATGGTCGACGATCTGCTGGCCGCCCACCACGACTGGCTGCCAGACTGGGCCCGGCTGAGGCGGGCCGCATGACCGTCGCGGGGCCAAAAATCTTGCAAGATTTTTGCCAAGGATTTTCGAAAATCCTTGGCCCCGCCGGAAGCGGCGCGCCATGATCGGCCAACCGATCTACCCCGACCTCGACGGCGCCTCGGTGTTCATCACCGGAGGCGGCTCGGGCATCGGCGCAGCGCTGACCGAGGGCTTTCTGCAGCAGGGCGCGAAGGTCGCCTTCGTCCAGCGTTCGGACGCATCGGCCTTTGTCGAGGAGATGGGTGACAGCTATCAGACTCCGCCCTTATTCCTGCCCTGCGACCTCACCCATACCGAGGCGCTGAAGGGCGCCGTCGCCTCGGCCACCGAAGCCAATGGGCCGGTCACCGTGCTGGTCAACAACGCCGCCAACGACAAGCGCCACGCCACGCTGGAGACCGACGAGGCGTTCTGGGACTGGTCGCAGGCGATCAACCTCAAGGCCTATTTCTTCGCCGCCCAGGCCGTCATTCCGGGCATGCAGCAAGCGGGAGGCGGCGCGATCGTCAATTTCAGCTCGATCAGCTACATGATGGGCAATGCCGGCTACCCGGCCTATGCCACCGCCAATGCCGGGATCACCGGGATGACCCGCGCGCTGGCGCGAGAATTCGGCCCCGACCGGATTCGAGTCAACGCGCTGATGCCCGGCTGGGTGATGACCGCCAAACAGAAAGAGCTCTGGGTGACGCCCGAGGCGCTGGCCGGCCAGCTCGCCCGCCAGTGCTTGAAGGAAGAGCTGCTGCCGCAGGACATCGTCGGCGGAACACTGTTTCTGGCCTCGCAGGCCTCGCGCATGATGACCGGCCAGGCGCTGGTGATCGACGGCGGCGTGGTGGTGACCGGCTGATGCGCGCCACCTGGATCGCCGTCGACTGGGGCACCACCCACTTGCGCGCCTGGGCGATGGACCACAACGACGCGGTGCTGGCCGAGGCCCGGTCCGACGACGGCATGGGCCGGCTTGCCCGCGACGCCTTCGAGCCGGCCCTGTTGCAGCTGATCGCGCCCTGGCTCGGCCCTGGCATCACCCGGGTCGTCGCCTGCGGCATGGTCGGCGCGCGCCAGGGCTGGGCAGAGGCGCCCTATCGCGCGGTCCCCTGCGCCGCCGCCGCCGGTGCGCTGGTCAAGGCGCCCGCCCGCGACCCCCGCCTCGACGTCCGACTCGTCCCCGGCATCAAGCAGGACAGCCCGGCCGATGTGATCCGCGGCGAAGAGACCCAGATCGCGGGATACCTGGCGCAGCTCTCCGGCTTCAACGGCGTTCTCTGCCTGCCCGGCACCCACGCAAAGTGGGTCCATATCAGCGCCGGCGAAATCGTCAGTTTCCGCACCTTCCTCACCGGCGAACTCTTCGCGCTGCTCTCGGAGACCTCCGTCCTTCGCCATAGCGTTGCGCCGGCGGGATGGGACGCCGCGGCCTTTCAGGCGGCCCTGGCGGAGACCCTGTCGCGCCCCGAAACGCTCGCCGCGGGGCTATTCAACCTGCGCGCCGAGGCGCTGCTTCACGACCAGGCGCCCGAGACCGCCCGCGCGCGCCTCTCGGGCCTTCTGATCGGCGCCGAACTCGCGGCCGCCAGAGCGTATTGGCTTGGCCAAGAGGTCGCCCTGATCGGCGCGCCTGCGCTTACCGCGCTCTACGCCGACGCGCTTGCCGCCCAGGGCCTCGCCGCCACCCGCACCGACGGTGCCGCGATGACGCGCGCCGGGCTGGCCGCCGCCCACGCCGCGCTGAAAGAGCCAACATGACTCGCCCGCTGATCGCCATCCTGCGCGGCATCACCCCCGAAGAGGCCGCCCCCGCCGCGGCAGCGCTGATCGACGCCGGCATCACCACCATCGAGGTTCCGCTGAACTCGCCCGCGCCGCTCGACTCGATCGCGTCGATGGCCGGCGCGCATGGGTCGGACGCCGCCATCGGCGCCGGCACCGTGCTGACCGCCGAGGAGGTCGCCCATGTCTATCGCGTCGGCGGCCGGATCGTCGTGTCGCCCAATTGCCGCAAGCGCGTCATCGACGCCACCGTCACCTTGGGGATGCAAAGCTGGCCCGGCGTGCTGACGCCGACCGAATGCTTCGACGCGCTCCACTGGGGCGCCACCGGGCTGAAGGTTTTTCCGGCCTTCCAGATGGGGCCCGACGGGCTGAAGGCGATCCGCGCGGTCCTGCCCGCCGAAACCCAGCTTTACATGGTCGGCGGGGTCAGGCCCGGCAATTTCATCGATTGGCTCAAGGCGGGTGCCAACGGCTTCGGCCTCGGCACCTCGCTCTACACCCCCGGCACCGGCCTCGACGACCTGGCCGCGCGCGCCCGCGACATCGTCGCCGCCTATGACGAGGCCGCGGCATGACCCCGTTCGACGACCGCCGCTGCGAGCTGGGCGAGGGCCCGCTCTGGCACCCCGTGCGGCAACAGCTCTTCTGGTTCGACATTCTCGGCCGACGCCTGCTGACCCGCGAAGGCGACGCCGCGCGCGACTGGCGCTTCGAAGAGATCGTCTCCGCCGCGGGCTGGACCGGCCGCGACACCCTGCTGATCGCCAGCGAAACCCGGCTCTTCCAGTTCGATCTCGAAACCGGCGTCCAGGACACCATTGCGCCGCTCGAGGCCGACCGCCCGATGACCCGCTCCAACGACGGCCGCGCCGACCCGCAGGGCGGCTTCTGGATCGGCACCATGGGCAAAGGCGCCGAGAAGCACGCCGGCGCAATCTACCGCTATTACAGGGGCGAGCTGCGCCGGCTCTACCCGGACGTCACGATCCCCAACTCGATCTGTTTCGCGCCCGACGGCACACGGGCCTATTTCGCCGACACCTTCTCGCGCCGAATCATGACCCAGCCGCTGGATGCCGAGGGGTGGCCCGACGGCACGCCGCAGGTCTTCCTCGACCTCCGCGCCGACGGGCTGAACCCCGACGGTTCGGTCACCGACGCCGAGGGAAACCTCTGGAACGCGCAATGGGGCGCGTCCCGCGTTGCCGGCTACTCGCCCGACGGCGAATTCCTCAACGCCTTCGATTTCCCCGCGCGCCACACCTCATGCCCAGCCTTCGGCGGCCTTGACCTGACGACACTCTACTGCACCACCGCGCAGGAACTCCTCAGCCCCGAGATCCTTGCCGCCGAGCCCTTGAACGGCCAGACCTTCGCCGTCGAGACAGGCCACAAGGGCTGGCCCGAACCCCGGGTGATCCTGTGACCGCCCAGGTCTACGACGCCCGGTCCTGCCACCTCGGCGAAGGCCTGCTCTGGCACCCCGAACGGCACCATCTCTTTTGGTTCGACATTCTCGAAAACAAGCTTCTGGCCCGCGACGGCGACCGGGCGCTCGATTGGCAATTCGCCGAAAACGTCTCCGCCGCCGGCTGGACCGGCCGCGACAGCCTGCTGATCGCCTCGGAAACCCGGCTTTTTGATTTCGACCTCGAGACCGGCACCGAGACCTTCGTCGCCCATGTCGAGCCGCACGACCCCGGCAGCCGCTCGAACGACGGCCGCGCCGACCCCCAGGGCGGCTTTTGGATCGGCATGATGGCCAAGCGCGGCAAGGCGCGCCCCGGCGCGATCTACCGCTACTACCGCGGCGAACTGCGCATGCTCTTCGCCCCGATCAAGGTCGCCAACGCGATGTGCTTCAGCCCCGACGGGCTCTTCGCCTATTTCTCGCAAACCCACGACGGAAAGATCTGGCGCACCGCGCTCGACGACGACGGCTGGCCAAAAGGCGAGCCCGAGCTCGTCGTCCACGACCCCGGCCGCCTGATCGACGGCATGGTCTGCGCCGCCGACGGCACGCTCTGGAACGCCCATTACAAGGGCGGCACGGTCCGGGTCTACGCGCCCGACGGCAGGATCCTCGCCGATCACCCGATCCCGGCGAGCCAAACCACCTGCCCCGCCTTCGGCGGCCGCGACCTGACGACGCTCTTCATCACCACCGCCCGCCAGGACACCACGCCGGAGGACATCGCGCAAAACCCGCTTCACGGCCAAACCTTCGCCATCGAGACCGACACGACAGGCCAACCAGAACACCGGGTCCTCCTCTGACCCCGTCCCCCGCTTCTTCTCGTCCCAAATACTCAAACCCAACGCCCGCCCCATGAACCGCACCCTCGGCGTCTGCTACTACCCCGAACACTGGCCCGAAGAGACCTGGGCCGGGGACGCGCGCCGCATGGCCGAAACCGGCCTCACCTGGGTCCGGATCGGTGAATTCGCCTGGTCGAAACTCGAACCCTCCCCGGGCAAGCTCCAGTTCGACTGGCTCGACCGCGCCATCGACACGCTCCACGCCCATGGCCTCAAAGTCATCCTCGGCACCCCCACCGCCACGCCCCCGCGCTGGATGCTCACCAGGCACCCCGACATGCTCGCCGTGGACGCGCAAAGACACCCCCGCAAATTCGGCTCCCGCCGCCACTATTGCTTCTCGCACCCAGGTTACCTCGACGAATGCAAACGCATCGTCACCCTGCTCGCCGAGCGCTACGGCCAATCCGTGCAGGCCTGGCAAACCGACAACGAATACGGCTGCCACGACACCACCCTCAGCTACTCCCCCGCCGCCCAAGAAGAATTCCGCAACTGGCTCGCCCAACGCTACCAGTCCCCCGACGCCCTCAACACAGCCTGGGGCAACACCTTCTGGTCGATGGACTACGCCGAGTTCGACGAGATCGACCTCCCGAACCTCACCGTCACCGAGCCGAACCCCGCACACGTCCTCGCCTTCCGCCGCTTCAGCTCCGACCAGGTCGTGCGCTTCAACCGCACCCAGACCGAGATCATCCGCCGCCACTCCGACGCCCCGATCCTCCACAACTACATGGGCCGCGTGCTCGAGTTCGACCATTTCGACGTGGGCACGGACCTCGATATCGCCAGCTGGGACAGCTACCCGTTGGGCTTCCTCTCCGACCGCCTCGGCGCCGGCGACGCCCACAAACAGCGCTACCTGCGGCAAGGCGACCCCGACAACCAGGCCTTCCACCACGACCTCTACCGCGCCGTCGGCGCCGCCCGCGAAGGCGCCCCCCACGACGGACGCTGGTGGATCATGGAACAGCAACCCGGCCCGGTGAACTGGGCCCCGTGGAACCCCGCGCCCTTGCCCGGCATGGCCCGCCTCTGGGCCTGGGAGGCCTTCGCCCACGGCGCCGAAACCGTCTGCTACTTCCGCTGGCGCCAGGCTCCCTTCGCCCAGGAACAACAACACGCCGGCCTCCTCCGCCCCGACAGCCAACCCGCCCCGGCCCTCGCCGAAGCCGCCCAGGTCGCCAATGAACTCAAGGACATGCCCGACACCGCCACCCACCAGGCCGCCGTCGCGCTGATCTTCGACTACCCCTCCGCCTGGGCCTGGGACACCCAGCCGCAAGGCGCCGATTTCACCTATTTCGACCTGATGCTCGACACCTACCGCGCCTTGCGCAAACTCGGCCTGAGCATCGACATCCTGCCCAGCACCACAACCAGCCTCAAAGGCTATAAACTCGCCCTCGCCCCCGGCCTCGCCACCCTGCCCGAGCCCCTGAAACAGGCCCTGACCGACCCCGGCATCGTCACCCTCTGCGGCCCGCGCACCAACGCCAAGACCGCCGAGATGGCGATCCCCGTGCCGCTGCCCCCGAACCTGCCGGGCCTCGACATCACCGTCGCACGCGTCGAAAGCCTGCCACCGACCGAGGCAATCCCGATCGCCGTCGGCCACGTCATCCGCTGGTTCGAACATCTCGAGGGCAGCGCCGAGACCTTCGCCGAAACCATCGACGGCCACCCGGTCATCGTCCGCAACCAAAACCAGTTCTACCTCGGCGCCTGGCTCGACCAGGAAGGCTTCGTCGCCCTGATGACCGACCTCGCCATGCTTGCCGGGCTCGAGATCACCCACCTGCCCGAGGGCCTGCGCATCCGCGACACCGCCACCCACCGCTTCGTCTTCAACTACGCGCCCGAGCCGCAGATCTACGAGGGCACCGAGATCCCCCCCGCCGGCGTGCACTGGACCCCGCTATGACCCCCGGCACCGCGCATTTCGGCACAACCGCCAACGGCCAAAACGTGCACCGCATCACGATCAGCAGCGGCGATCTCTCCGCCGCAATCC
>JASJCA010000108.1 GCA_030066215.1 Rhodobacter sp.
TGAACCACCCGGCGATCAAGACGATGTACGACACGTTCCACGCCAATCTCGAGGAAGCCGATCCGATTGGCGCCTTCACCCGCAACGCCGCCGACATCGTGCATGTGCATATCAGCGAAAACGACCGCGGCGTGCCGGGGCGCGGCCACGTGCCCTGGGCCGAGACGCTTGGGGCGATCAAGGCCTCGGGCTACGACGGCTGGCTGACGATCGAGGCCTTCGGGCGCGCGCTGCCGGATCTGGCCGCCGCGACGCGGGTTTGGCGCGACTTCGCCGAGGCGCCCGAGGCCTATTACCGCGAGGGCTACCGCATGATCCGCGACGGCTGGGACGCGGCATGAGCTTTACGGGCCAGGTCGCCGTCGTCACCGGCGGCGCGCAGGGGATCGGCCGGGCCGTCGCCGACCGGCTGGCCGCGGGCGGGGCGCGGCTGGTGGTGTGGGACATCGATGGCGATCTGGCGGCGGCGGCGGCGGAAGAGATCGGCGGCGGCGCGCTGGCGCTGCGGGTCGATGTCGCCGACTGGGCGAGCGTGGCCGACGCCCGCGATGCGACCCTCGATATGGCCGAGCGGATCGACATCGCCGTGAACTCCGCCGGCATCGCAGGCGCGAATGCGACGGTCGAGGATTACCCGGTCGAAGAGTTTGCCCAGATCGTCACGGTCAACCTGACGGGCACCTTCCACGTCAATAAGGCGGTGGTGCCGGCGATGCGACGTCAGAGCTACGGACGCATCGTCAACATCGCCTCGGTCGCGGGCAAGGACGGCAATCCGAACGCCTCGGCCTATTCCGCGTCGAAGGCCGGCGTGATCGGCTTCACCAAGTCGCTCGGCAAGGAACTGGCGGGCGAGGACATCGCGGTGAACTGCGTGACCCCGGCGGCGGCGCGGACCCGGATCTTCGACCAGATGAGCCAGGACCACATCGACTACATGCTGTCGAAGATCCCGCGCGGGCGGTTTCTGGAACTGGGCGAGGCGGCGGCGATGATCGCCTGGCTGTGTTCGCGCGAAAACTCCTTCACCACCGGCGGGGTGTTCGACCTCTCGGGCGGGCGCGCGACCTATTGAGGGTCGAGTTGGGGAGTGGTTTCGGATCGCTGCGCGATCCGATCCGCTGGAGGGGTTTCACCCCTCCAGACCTCCCCAGGATATTTCTGGCCAGATGAAGCGGGAAGCCTTGGGCGATCGGCGAAGGGGTATGCGGGACGGGCGCGTTGCGCCGGTGAGGGTTTCGGCCTAGCGTCCGCGCGTTGGCAGGGGGCGCGGGCATGGCCGAACCGTCAGGACGCATCACGCTTTGGGGCATCGAGGTTTTCGTGGCGACGGCCGAGGAGGCCTCGATCAGCGCCGCCGCGCGACGGCTCGGGGCGAGCCCGTCGGCGGTGAGCCAGCAGTTGACCAATCTGGAGACAACGCTCGGCACGGCGCTCTTGAACCGCAGCGAGCGGCCGATGACGCTGACCCCGGCGGGCACGCTATTCCAGCGCCGGGCGCAGACGATCCTGAACGAGGCGGCGCGGGCGCGGGCGGAATTGGCGCTGCAGGACCCCTCGGTGCTGACCCGGCTGCGCCTGGGCGTGATCGAGGATCTAGACGCCACCGTCACGCCGCGGCTATTGCGCGATATGGCCGAAGAGATGACCGGCTGTCAGTTCCTGTTGGAGACGGGTGCCTCGCACCGTCTGATCGACAAGTTGGAATCGCGGGCGCTCGACATGATCGTGGCCGCCGAGATCGGCGAGGAGGCAGAGTGGATGGAGGTACACCCCGTCCTCACCGAGCCCTTCGTCGCGGCGGTGCCGAAGGGGGCGCTGTCGGACGGGGCCGATGTGTTGGCGCGGCTGCGGAAGATGCCGCTGATCCTCTACACCGAGCGGCACTATATCGGGCGGCTGATTTCGGCGCATCTGGCGCGTCAGAACCTGCGGTTGTCGCACCGGTTCGAGCTCGACAGCTACCACGCGATCATGGCGATGGTCGCGGCGGGGGCGGGGTGGACGATTCTGACGCCGCTGGGGGTGATGCATGCGGCGCGGTTCCGGGATCAGGCGGACGTGCTGCCCTTGCCGTTCGAGCCGCTGAGCCGGACGATCATGCTGACGGCGCGGCGGGGGGTTTTGGGAGAGATTCCGGCGGCGACGGCGGGGCGGCTTAGGCGGCTTTTGGAAGAGCTGGTGGTAGGTCCGAGCCTGGAGCGGATGCCGTGGCTGGAGGGCGAATTGCGGGTGGAAAACGGGTCGGGGTGGCCACGTGTCCAGATCTGGTCTTCAGCTTAACACGCTGTTTTCATTAACAATAGTGATTGAACCTTGGCGTGAAAACGCGCCAATCCAGGTGCGCGGAAGGCCGCGCGCCTGGAAATGAACGCCCGTTCAGGTGCCGTAGGCGAGCTCTGCGCCTTTCACGTCCTCGGCCGCGCCGGTCAGGGCCGCGGCGACCACGTCAAGTTCCGGGATCGTCAGCCGAGCGGGCAGGCGGGCGTCGCAGGCGCGGGACAGCATCGCCCGGGTCTGGGGCAGATCCGGCGTCTCGCCGAGGAACTGCCAGTTCCAGAAAGCACGCGCGTTATCGGTGGACATGCCGAAGACTTGCACTTTGACCCCGCGCGCGGCGGCGGCGTTCTGGAAGGCCAGCGTTTCGTCATCCGAGAAGCCCACGAGGTTGAACTGGATCGAATCCGGCGCGCGTTCTTCCGGTCCCAAGGGCGCGGGCACGTGCAGGTAGGACGATGCGTTGAGCTTCGCCGCCACATAGTCATGGTTGCGCCGCCCGTCGCGCACGCGGCGCGGGATCTCTGCAAGCTGGGGCCGGACGATGGCGGCCAGGATGTTCGACATCCGCGTGTTGTAGAGCGGCAGTTGGTTTTGCCAGTGGACGAAGCGGTCGTGCAGGACGGGGTGCTTTTTCCAATTGTGCTCGTAGGCGCCGGACATGATCACCGCACGCGCGATGACGTCGGCGTCGTCGGTGATCAGGATACCGCCCTCGCCGGCGTTCAGAAGCTTGTAGGACTGGAAGCTGAAGCATCCGATCTTGCCGATGGTGCCGATGTTCCGGCCATTCCACTTGGTGCCGAGCGAATGCGCGGCGTCCTCGATGACCGGAATGTCGTGTGTGAAGGCGAGCGCCATGATCGCGTCCATGTCGCTGGTGTGGCCGCGCATGTGGCTGATCATGATCGCGTCGGCGCTGTCGAGCTTGGCCTCGAAATCGGCCATGTCGATGCGGTAGTTGTCCTTCACCTCGACCAGAACGGGCACGCATTCGGCATGCACGACCGAGGACGGCACGGCAGCAAAGGTGAAGGCGGGGATCAGGACGCGCGCGCCGCGGGGCAGGCCGAGCGCCTTCAGCGACAGGAACAGCGCGGCCGAGCAGGAGGCGACGGCGAGGGCGTATTTCGCCCCCATCGCGTCGGCGAATTCCCGTTCGAGCAGCGCCACCGGGCTGTCATCGTTGGTGTAGCGGAACAGGTCGCCGGAATTTAACAGCCGTTCAATTTCTTCCCGGGCGGCGGCGGGGATGGGTTCGGCGTCGTAGACGTTGGGGGCGAGCGTCATGTTTCACGATTCCCGAAGAGTGATTTCGGGATTTCTGTAAACGATCGCGTCAACGATTGCGAGCGGAAATGTCAGGCAGCTGAGTGAAACGGTATCGAGTATCTTGCGTGGGGTCCCTTGTGGCCCGGCGCGAAGGTCGGCATGCGGGCCCGGGCACGGCTCTTCGTAAGGTAGGCCAATGCCAGCACCGGGTGATTGGCCTCTGTCGGGCTCAAATCCCCAGCCGGTCGCGCAGGGCGTACCAGGTCATCGCGAGCGCCAGAAGCGGGCTGCGCAGGCCGCCCCCGCCCGGGAAGGGCCCGGGGCGTGCCTTGGCCATGACGTCGAAGCGGGCGGTCTGCCCGTGGATCGCCTCGGCGACGATCTGGCCCGCAAGCGTGGCGAGCGCCACCCCGTGGCCGGAATAGCCCGAGGCCGACCAGAGCCCGGGGCGGGGACGGGAGAAATCGGGCATCCGGGTGGTGGTGATCGCCAGGGTGCCGCCCCAAGCATAGTCGATCTTGGTGTCCTTAAGCTGGGGGTAGATCCGCAGCATCGGCTTGCGGACCAGTGCGGCGATGTCGCGGGGAAACCGGTAGCCATAGCTTTCGCCGCCACCGAACAGCAACCTGCGGTCCTCGCTGAGGCGCCAGTAGTTCACGACGAACTTGCTGTCGGCGACGGCAATGTCCTTGGCGAGCACCTCATCCGCCAGGTCACCGAGCGGTTCGGAGGCGACGATGAAATTGTTGATCGGCATAACCCGCGCTGCGGTGGCGCGCTCGAGGCCGCCGAGATAGCCGTTGCAGGCCAGGACGATGTGGTCGGCTTTCACGCGGCCCTTGGCGGTGCGGACGAGACCCGGTGCGACGTGGTGCGCCTCGTTCATCTCGAAGATGCGGGCGCCGGCGGCTTGGGCGGAGCGGGCCAGACCGAGGGCGAAACGCAGCGGGTGGATATGGCCCGCGCCCCAATCGACGGCGCCGCCATGGAAAGCCTCGGACCCGATCAACGCGCGGGCGGCGGCGCGGTCGAGGGGCTCGATCTTGTCGTAGCCGTAGTCGCGGGCGAGTTTCCCGGCGTAGGCCTGGGATGCGGCGGCGCCCTTCGCGGACCAGTCGACATGGGCGACGCCGTCGCGCCAGGCGGCGTCGATGCCGTGATCGGCGATCAGGGATTTGACAAGGGCGACGGACTCAAGTGCGATGTCCCACAATTTGCGGGCGTCATCGCGGCCGTAGCGGCGTTCCAGCGTGTCCTGGTCCTGCCGCTGACCGCCGCTGACCTGTCCGCCGTTGCGGCCCGAGGCGCCGAAGCCGACCCGGTGCGCCTCGATCAGCGCGACCTCGTAGCCTTTCTGTGCGAGGTGCAGCGCGGCGGAGAGCCCGGTGAAGCCGCCGCCGACGATGCAGACATCGGCACGGGTTTCGCCCTTGAACTCGGGGAAGGGCGGGAGCGGCTCTGCGGTGGCGGCGTACCAGCTGGGCGGGTATTGCCCGCGCCGGTCGTTGGCGTGCAGGAGGTTCATACGTTGAGCAGCAGGTGCTCGCGCTCCCAAGGTGAAATCACCTGCAGAAACTCTTGATATTCCATGCGTTTCACCAGCTCGTAGATGCGGCAGAATTCCGGGCCGAGGACCTGGTGCATGGCGTTGGCGGCGGCGAACGCGTCGAGCGAATCGCCCAGATGCTGGGGCAGGCGCGGCTCTGCCTCGTAGGCGCTGCCGGTGTATTGTTCGTCGGGCTCCTGCCCCTCGACGAGGCCGAGATAGCCGCAGGCCAGCGAGGCCGCGATGCCGAGATAGGGGTTGCAGTCCATGCCGGCGAGGCGGTTTTCGACCCGGCGGCTTTCGGGGCGCGAGACGGGCACGCGGATGCCGGTGGTGCGGTTGTCGATGCCCCATTCGAGGTTGATCGGCGCGGCGTAGTCGCGGACGTAGCGGCGGTAGCTGTTCACGTAAGGCGCCAGCAGCGCGACGGTCGAGGGCAGGTGGGTCTGCAGCCCGGCGATGAAGTGGCGAAAGGCCGGGGTTTCGCCGCCGTCCGCGCCGGCGAAGATGTTGGCCCCGCTGCCGGTGTCGACCACCGAATGGTGGATGTGCATGGCCGATCCGGGCTCGTCCTGGATCGGTTTCGCCATGAAGGTGGCGAAGCAGTCGTGGCGCAGAGCGGCCTCGCGGATCAGCCGCTTGAAATAGAAGATCTCGTCGGCCAGCCGCACGGGGTCGCCGTGGCGCAGGTTGATCTCGACCTGACCGGCGCCGCCTTCCTGCAGGATGCCGTCGATCTCAAAGCCTTGCGCCTCGGCGAAGTCGTAGATGTCGTCGATCACCGGGCCGTATTCGTCGACGGCGGACATCGAATAGGCCTGGCGCGCGGCGGCCGGGCGGCCGGTGCGGCCGATCGGCGGCTCGACCGGCTGGTTCGGGTCGGTGTTGCGGGCGACGAGGAAGAACTCCATCTCCGGCGCCACGATCGGCGACCAGCCGCGGTCGTTATAAAGCTGCACCACACGTTTCAGCACGTTGCGCGGGGCGACCGGCACCAACCGGCCCTCTTGATCCTCGATGTCGTGGATCACCTGGATCGTCCAGTCGGCGGTCCAGGGCGCCGCGGTAGCGGTCTCGAGATCCGGCTTCAGGATCATGTCGGGCTCGGTATAGCTGGTCCCGTCATCCTCGACCCAGTCGCCGGTGATCGTCTGCAGAAAGATCGAGTTCGGCAGGTAGAAATGGCTCTGGCGCGAGAATTTCGTGGCCGGCATCGCCTTGCCGCGGGCCACGCCGGCAAGGTCGGCGACCAGGCATTCAACCTCGTCGATCCGCCGGCCGTCGAGATAGGCGCGCGCGGCGTCCGGCAGGGTGTCGGTCCAGTCGGCCATTCTCAGCCCCGTGATGTCTTGAAGAAGTCGGCGATACGGCGCGACATCGCTTGCGTTGCCACCGGCGCGTGCAGCTCGGCCTCGGCGGCGTCGAGCTGGTGGTCGGGCACCAGGCCGCGGCCGCGGGCGTCGATCAGGGCCTTGAGGAACTCGGCGCCGAATTCCGGATGCGGTTGCATCGACAGCGCACGGTTGTCGTAAACCAGCGCGGCGTGCTGGCAGACCGGGTGGCTGGCGATGACCCGCGCCGCGTCGGGGATTTCGACCACCTGGTCCTGGTGCCAGGCATGCACCGGCACCGCCTCGCCGTCCTCGAACTCATAGACGTGGCGGCCCACGGCCCATCCGCCTTCATGCTTTTCCACCCGCCCGCCGAGCGCCTGGGCGATGATCTGATGGCCGAAACAAATCCCGACCATCGGCACATGGGCGTCGAAGGCCTCGCGGATCAGCTTTTCCAAGGGTGGGATCCAGGGATGCTGTTCATAGGCGCCGTGGCGTGACCCGGTGATCAGCCAGCCGTCGACATCCGTGGCCGCGTCGGGGAACTCCATGTCCACCACCGCCCAGGTCGAGAAATCGA
This sequence comes from Rhodobacter sp., assembly GCA_030066215.1. Lineage (GTDB taxonomy): Bacteria > Pseudomonadota > Alphaproteobacteria > Rhodobacterales > Rhodobacteraceae > JASJCA01. The sequence continues at coordinate 7,010 of JASJCA010000108.1, forward strand.
AGCCGTGCCCGTCGAGCAGGCGCTGGAACATGCCGTCATAATTGCCGTGCTGCTCTTTCAGCCCGTCCGGCGCGTGGCCGGTCTGCAGGATGCCGATGTGCATAAAACACCGAAGTTGCGTACAGCCGCGAAGGTAAACATCGTCGCGGGCGCCAGCAAGGGCCGGAGATTGGGCTCGGCCCTTCTTCTCGTTACAAATACGCTGGGGGAGCGCGAGGGGGTGAAACCCCCTCGCACCGGTCGGATCGCCGAAGGCGATTCGAGACCTTTACCGGATGATATTCGGCCGGATCCGCATTTTTTGCCGTCGCTCCTGCGGCAGGTGCCGGTTGAGCCGCCGGTTGACCACGCCGAACCCGGTGATCAGCGCCAGCGTCAGAAGGATGAAATAGAGCGCCACGATCGGGTAGGGGATGAACGGGTTGAAGGTCTTGTCCGCGAAATAGTTCGCGTAATAGAGCGCGTCGCCCTGCTGTTTCCAGGTCGGGAATCCGCTGAAGAACACGAGCGTTGTGGCGTGGAACAGAAAGATCGCCTCGTTGGTATAGGCCGGCCAGGCGAGCCGCATCGTCGTCGGCCAGATCACCTTGACGAACCGCTTCCAGCCGGTGAAGCCGTAGGCGTCGGCGGCCTCGACCTCTCCCCTGGGCACCGAGCGCAGCGCGCCGAAGAAGATCTCGCCGGAATAGGCGGCGGTGTTCAGGACCAGCACGATCAGCGCGCCGGCCTGGGCCGAGGTCAACCAGGGCAGATAGCCCGCCTGCTTGACGCGCAGAAAGATGAAATAGGCCAGGAAGAACTGGATGAAGAGCGGCGAGCCGCGGAACACGAGGATGAACCATTCGGCGGGCTTACGCAGCCACGGGTTTTCAGAGGCTTTCGCGAGCCCGACCGCATTGGCGATGAAGAACCCGATCGCCAGCGCCAATGCGCCGAAATAGATGTTCCAGATCAGCCCTGATCCGATCAGGGTGAATTGCGTGCAAAGCCCGAAATCATCGCGCGGCAGCAGCCGTTCGCCGATGCCGATGGCGCGCAGGCCGTAGGACTGGATGATCTCCCAGCAGGTCATGCCGAAGCCCCGATCGTCGCCTGGCCGTGGCTGAGGCGGCGCATCAGTCTTTCCAGCACGTATTCGGAAAGCTTGGTGAACAGCAGATAGAAAACCAACAGCCCGAGGAAATACCAGAGCCGCCAGTCGCCGTGCGGATAGTCGGAAAACCGCGCCTGTTTCGTGCCGCCAAGCTCGCGTGCCCAATAGACGATGTCCTCGACACCCAAAAGGAACAGCAAGGGCGTCGCCTTGATCAAGATCATCCAGAGGTTACTGAGCCCCGGCAGCGCGTAGACCCACATTTGCGGCACCAGCACGCGCCGGAACGCCTGGGCGCGGGTCATGCCATAGGCCTCGGCGGTTTCCATCTGGCCGCGTGGCACCGCCATCATCGCGCCGTAAAGCACGTTGGCGGCGAAGGCGCCGAAGACGATGGAAAAGGTCAGGACAGCGAGAAAGAAGCCGTAGACCTCGTGCACCCATTGCGGGGCGTTGCCGAGCGGCAGCTTGGCCTCGGGGCAGACCCGGAAATCGTTGCCCTGCCAGATCTCCTCGGCCCAGCCGGGGCAGAGGATCTGGTGGCGGGCCAGTTCGAACATCTGGTCGAGCGCGATGACGAAGAACAGGAAGAACGCGATGTCGGGCACGCCGCGCACCACCGCGATATAGGCCTTGCCGAGCCACCGCAGCGGCAGGAACTGCGCCCGCGCCGCCGTCGAACCGCCGAAGCCGAAGACCAAGGCGGTGGGCGCTGTGATCGCCAAGAGGATCAGGACGGTGACGAACGAGTAGTACAGCCCCAGATGCTTGCCCGTCGTCAGATAGCAGGCCAGCCATTTCAGGCCGGATATGGCCTGGGGGTCAGAGCAGAAGCTGAATATCTATCCGGTCCTTTGGGCGTCGCACCCCGGCCATGCGGGATGCGGCTACGTTTGGTGCGACTCGGGCTAGAACGTCTCGCCGATCTCCCATTTCTCGATCAGCGCGTTCAACGAGCCGTCGTCCTTCATCGACTGGATCGCCGCGTCGAACTTGGCCTTGAGCTCGCCGTCCGACTCGCGGATGCCCATGCCGACGCCGCCGCCGATCAGTTCTTCTTTTTCAAGGAACATCAGGTCGGGGTCCTCGTCGGCGAAGGGCGCGAGGTAGGATTTGTCGGCCAGAACCGCGTCGGCCTCGCCGTTCTTCACTGCGGCGATGGTTTCCTCGGGCGTCGGGAACTCCACCAGCGTCCAGCCCCGTTCGGCGATGAACGCCGCCTGGATCGTGTTGGCCTGCGCCGCGATCACGCCGCCCATCACGTCGACATCCATCGACATCGCCAGATAGGACGACGGGTCGGGCAGGGTGTAGTTCTGGGTGAAGTCGATCACCTCGTCGCGCTCGTCGGTGATCGACATGCCGGCGATGATGGTGTCGTAATTGCCGCTGACGAGGTTGGGGATGATCGAATCCCACTCGTTGGTCACCCATTCGCAATTCAGTTCGGCGCGGGCGCAGAGCTCATCACCCAGTTCGCGTTCGAACCCGTCGACCTCACCGGCGTCGTTGATGAAGTTCCACGGAGGGTAGGCGCCCTCGGTGCCCATGCGGACGACCGAATGGCTGCCGGCAAAGGCCATGCCGGCCGACAACGCCAGCGAGGCGGCGGTCAGGATCGTTTTTTTCATGTCATCACTCCCATTGGACTTGGTAGGTCAGGCGGCCTGCACGTGGCGCAGGAATTGCTGCAGGCGTTCGGTCTTCGGCGCGCCGAAGACGTCGTCTGGCGGTCCCTCTTCCTCGATCCGGCCCTTGTGCAGAAAGAGGACGTGGTCACTGACGTCGCGGGCCATGTTCATGTCGTGGGTGACCAGCAGCATGGTGCGGCCCTCTTCGGCCAAGGCCTTGATCACCTTGACGACTTCCTGTTCCAGCTCGGGGTCGAGCGCGCTCGTCGGCTCGTCGAACAGAAGCGCGCGCGGCTCCATGCAAAGCGCGCGCGCAATCGCGGCGCGCTGCTGCTGGCCGCCCGAAAGCTGCGCGGGGTAGTTGTCGCATTTGTCTCCGATGCCGACCTTGTCGAGATAGCCGCGGGCCTTGTCCTCGACCTCTGCCTTGTCGCGCTTCATCACGGTGACCGGCGCCTCCATGACGTTCTGAAGGATCGTCATGTGCGCCCAGAGATTGAATTGCTGGAACACCATGGACAAATTGGTGCGGATCCGCGTCACTTGCCCTCGGTCGGCGGGGTGGCGGCCGTGGCCGTCACCCTTCCACTTGATCGGTTCGCCCTCGAACAGGATCTCGCCTTGCTGGCTGTCTTCCAGCAGGTTGGCGCAACGGAGGAGGGTGGATTTGCCCGAGCCCGACGAGCCGATCAGCGAGATCACTGTGCCTTTCGCGGCCACCATGTCGACGCCCTTCAGCACTTCCAGCGCGCCGAAGCTCTTGTGCAGATCGCGAATCTCGATGACGGGTGGCGTCTCTGTCACGGGCAGCTTTCGTGTCGTTGATCCCCTAGGCTGCGATTAGGGCGGATTTCCCAAACGATTGCAACGGTTATGCGTCGTCATTGCCGTGCGGCGACCTGATCCGGCGCCGGCGGCAGTGGGACTGCATTGTATTCGTGCGCTGTCAGAACGGCGAGGCCGCGCAGGCCGCCCATATCGGCGGCGTCTGTTGCGGTGAGGCTTTGCATGGCATGGCGCAGGGCGCGTCGCAGTGGTTCTGGATCGGTGCCCTTCGCGGTGATCAGCGGCAGGCCAGGCGTCGGATTGGTCCGGCCGCGCAGCCGCACCGTGCGGTCCGCTGCGTCAAAGCGTTTCAGCAACCGCCAGGACACGGCGTCGATGCAGGCGATGTCGGCGCGGTGTTCTGCGACGGTGGTCCAAGAGCCGGCGTGGCTTCCGGTGCGGACCAGCGTGGCGGCGGAGGCGACCCAGGGCGGGTGTCCGTCGTCCGGGCTTTCGGTAGCGGCCGCCCAGCCGGATTGGCTGTTGGCGGTGCTGTAGGCGAGACGCAGCGAGGTGGCGCCCGGCGGCACGTCGGGGTGGGCGATGACCTGGGAATAGTAGTATCCCGGCCGGCATTTCAGGCCGAAATCGAATGTGGCGACGTATTCCACGCGGTCCTTCAGCACCGTGCGGAACGGCAGGCCGCAGGTCTGCGACAGGGCCAGATCAGGGGCGAGCCAATGCGCGGCAAGGTCGGCGTGCAGCGCATCGGGCGGGGTCAGCTTTGGCAGGGCGTGGCCGTCCTGAGCGGCCGCGCGGCGCACCGCGTCCCAGAACCGAAACCAGGCGTCGGCGCTTTCCGCCCGCCAATACATCGGCAGGCTGGCGATCATGCCCCGCCGGTTTCGACCCGTCTGCGCGCCAGAGCCGAATCCCGGTCGTTGATGCCCAGAAGGTTGGCCACCAGCCTAAGAAGCGCGTCCTCTTCGTGGTCGCGCACGCCGTCGGCCAGCACCACATCCCACAGCGCCTCGATCACGCCCTCTCGGTCCTCGTACGGGACTGCGTCCTTGATCGCGCGGGTGAAGCGCACCGTGTCGGGCGCCTCGGCCTCGAACAGCTCGGCCTCGCGGCGCACCTCGACCGCCTCGAACGGCGACAGGCCGTAGCGTTTGGCGAGGATCCGGTCGATCCGGGCCACCTCTTCGGGGTCATAAGAGCCGTCGGACCGGGCCACGCGCACCAAGAGCGCGGCGAGGGCGAGGCGTGCGTCGGTGTCGGGCAGCGGCTCGGGGTCGGGCTGGGTCAGTCGTTTGAGGAAGTCGGCGAACATGGGCGACAGATATAGGCGCGGTAAGGGCGATGCGAAAGGGGCGGGGGTGGCGAGGTTTATACGGGTTTCGGGTGCTTCATGGGTGCCAGGTGTGGAGCCGTGCCCATCGCCGACCCGCGGGGTGGCGAGCCGAAGCTTGTTCGGGTGCACTTTATGGTCGTCGAGTCCGTAGGACCTCACGCGGTGCGCTGGTGTCGACAAATCGCCACCCCTCCGGGGCGGGTTGGCGATGGGCACGGCGGGGCTGCGCCCCTTGACTCCGTGCCCGTGCCCGTGGCCGGTTTCGAACGTCCGTCCCAGGGCAAATCCAGCCGGAATCGGGCATTCGAACCGCGCCCCACGCCGGCGCGCCGCTCTACCGGTCCGGGGCCACGTGACCGTAACGCTCCGCGCCCAGGCCGCGCCGGCCTCGCGTCTCAGTTGTGCGTCATCCGGATCGACATGCGTTTGAGCGCGTTGCGGTCGGCCGCAGACAGCTCGGTCAGCCCGTCCGTCGCCTGGTGCAGCTGCTTCATCCGCCCGTCGATTTCGTCAATCTCGAAATCCAAATAATCACGGTCGTTGCGGGCGAAACCGCCCAAGGACCGGGTGCCGGGCTCGCGGATCGACAGGGTAAAGCCATAGCCCATGCCGAAGCGTTTGGCCTGCATCATCACGCCGTTTGGGTCGTCGTCGGTCAGGTCGCGCCAGCGGATCGCACCGGTCGATTCAAACGCCCAATGCATCGCCGGATCCTTCATCACCAACCCGCGTGCATGATAGTGCTCAACCCATTCGACCGGGAAGGTTTGGAATAGAAATGTCGGCGCGTGCGAGCGAATATGCAGAGCAATTGCAAATCCGCGCGGGCTCAATTCATCGAGCTCAGTAAGCAGTCGGGCTATGTTCGCTCGTTTGTCCACAAATTTAACTTTGACTCTCTATAAAGTTGCGAAGTCCGGCGCGTTTGTCCTATGGTGCCCGGAAGGGCGATTCTTCAGACGTGGTAGCATGAATTCCACGCGTTTGGAAAAGGATGTCGGCAGGATGGATATCGATCTGGAGACCGGGGCACTGAAGACACTGTCGCCGGCGGGTCATTATCTGGCGCTGCGCATCGGTTTCGCCTTCCCGATGTTCGAGCAATACACGCTGCCGCCGAAATGGGTCGAACGCTACCTGTCGCGCGGGCTTCTGATGAGCGATCCGGTGATGCGCTGGATGTTCGAAAACGTCGGCGCGCGGCGGTGGAGCGATCTGGGCCTCGACGACCCGCGCAGCGTGCTGAAACAGGCCGAAATGTATGGGTTGCACTACGGTGTCGCGATCTGCTGCATCGATCAGGACCCCATGGGACAACGCAGCTTCGGCTCTTTCGCGCGGTCGGACCGCGAGTTTACCGATGGCGAAATCGACGCGCTGCAGGACCAGCTGCAGGGCATGCACGACGCGCTGGTGCCGCCAAAGAACCTCACCAAGGCCGAGCTCGAAGCGCTGCGCATGGTCAAGAACGGCCTTCTGATGAAAGAGATTGCGAATCTGTTGGGCGTGTCGGAAGGCGCCGTCAAACAGCGGCTGAAAAACGCCAAAGTTAAGCTGAAAGCCAAAACCAGCACCCATGCGGCGACCATGGCGACCAGTTTTGGCCTGATCTAGCGTTAACAAACTCAAAAAAATACGTCTTTTTTGGGCGTATTGACGATTCCTCATTAACAACGCGAGTGGATGTGGCTTTAATCGCTCTCCAGAAAGGAGAGTCAGCCATGAGAAACATCACTTTTGACTTGTCGTCTCTGCATGAGCATGGCAGCGCGTTTTTCGACTTCCTCGCGCTGCGAAAACGCCACTTCGTCGACAGCCTGGGCTGGGACATCCCGCACAACAAAAACTACGAGATGGACCAGTACGACAATCCCGAAGCGTACTACTCGCTGGCGCTCTATCACGGCGAGGTTGTGGGCGGGGTCCGGCTGATGCCGACCAGCACGACATGGGGCAAACACACCTACATGCTGCGCGACGCCTTCAACCATCGGATTGACGGCATCCCGCCGGACATGCTGGAAGCAGAGATTACTTCGACCCAGGTGTGGGAGATGACGCGGCTGGTGATCTCGGACGAGCTGCGCAACCCGATCGAACGTAACGAGTGTCTATCGACGATCGGCGAGGGACTGCAAAAGATCGCCGATACGACCGACTGCCAGGAATTCGTGGGGCTGACTTCTCCGACCCTGGTGCGGGCGCTGCGGCGGTTGGGCTTTGTGGCGGAAAACGGCATCAAACGGTACCGCGACGCCAAGGATGGCCGGACCTACGGTGTCCTGCGTATTCCGGTGCACCAGTCCGCGCATCTGATCGCGGCGGAATAAGACGAGACGGCTGGCGGAAAGGGGCTGCGAACAACACCGGGATGGTCGGTGCAGGTCAGGCGGGGAGGTGGGCCCCGGATCAGACCAGGCGCGACATGTCCTTCGCGGCACGTATGAAGTCGGCAAACAGGGGATGCGGAGCGAAGGGTTTGGATTTCAGTTCAGGATGAAACTGCACGCCGATGAACCAAGGGTGATCGGTCCACTCGACGATTTCGGGTAGGCGGCCGTCCGGCGACATGCCGGAGAATTTCAGGCCCTGTTCCTCGAGCGCCTTGCGGTACTTGATATCGACCTCGTAGCGGTGGCGGTGGCGTTCGTCGATGGCGAGGTTGCCGTAGATTTCGGCGACGCGGGTGCCCTCTGACAGCGTGGCGTTGTAGGCGCCGAGCCGCATCGTGCCGCCCTTGTCGTCCGAGACCTTTCGAGACACTTTGGCGTTGCCCTGGACCCATTCCTTGAGGTGATAGACCACCGGCTCGAACCG
>JASJCA010000114.1 GCA_030066215.1 Rhodobacter sp.
CGGACTTACCCCTGAACCGCGCGCAGTGCCACCCCGGCGTTGCTGAGCGCGCGCCACACCTTGGCATCGCGGCCGTAGATGTCGCGGCGGTACTGGGTGTGACCCTTTGGCGTGGTGAAGGCCGTGCGATAGACAATATGCACCGGCACCGGCTGTTTCAGTTCCACCTTGGTCTCGCGTCCCGTTTTCAACACCGATTGGAAATAGGCTTCGGGTTGCCCTTCCTGCTTGGACAGAAGGGTGTAGGCAAAGTCGAAGGGGTCCGCCAGACGCACGCAGCCATGGCTATAGGCGCGAACCTCGCGACCAAAGAGGTTCTTGGCCGGCGTATCGTGCAGGTAAATGTTGTAGGGGTTGGGGAACATGAACTTCACCAGCCCCAAGGCGTTGCCCTTACTGGGGGCCTGGCGCAGATCGAAGGGGAAGTTGTTCGGCGTCACCGCGCCCCAGTTCACCGCGCCGCGGCTGACCACCCGACCGCGCCCGTCAACGAGCTGTAGATGCCCCGCCGAGGCGCCGCCCGAGGCGATCATCCGCGGCAGGTACTCTTTGACCGAGATCGACCGCGGCACGTTCCAGAACGGGTTGATCTCCATGTATTCCATCACGTCCGAGAATTCGGGCGAGCGGCGGTCGCTGACGTTCTTGCCCACCACCGCGCGGGTTTTGAACGTCACCTGGTCGTTGTCCATGATCGCAGCGGTGAAATCGGTCAGGTTGACCCAGACATGGCGCTTGCCGCGCGGCAAGTTCATCCAGCGCTCGCGCTCGATCGCCACCATGATGGCGGGTAACCGATCCTCGATCTGCTTGTTGATCTCGGTCATCGTGCCGGGCCCTGCCACGCCGTCGGTCGCCAGCCCGTTGTCGTACTGGAAAAGCTGCACCGCCTTTTGCAGCGCCGCGTCATAGGTCGACGAGGCCGACCGCTTCATATAGCCCATGGCGATCATGCGGTTGCGCAGGGCGACCACGGCGTCGCCGCTCTGCCCGGGCTTCAGCGCCTTGGCCGGCACCCGCGGACCCCAGCCGCCCTTGCCGAGCTGCTTTTCCAGTTGCACCTTGGCCTTCAAGAGGCGCGCGTATTCGGGCGATCTGGGCGGCAGCGCACGCAAGAACTTCTGCGGCGAAGACTTTGAAAACGCTTCCAAAAGCTTCGTTCGATTGCGCAGCGGCACGTCGCGGACGATGCCTGAGTCCACCCGTTTGGGCGTCAGCAGACCGGTCTGGACGTCGCGGGCATACAAAAGAAACAGTTTCGACAGCGCCACCTCGACCTGGCCCAGCTCGCGCTGCGACTTGATCTTGCGCGGGTTGACCGCCATCAGGTCGAGGTCGTAGCGGCTGACCGGCAGCGCGTGGTCGCCAGCATTCTTTAGCGCCTTCAACAGCGCGGTGCGCCTTGTCTTGTGCTTCGACGCCTTGCCGGTCCAGATCGGCTTGTAGCCGGTGGCGCGGTAGAACGCCGCGATCTCGGGGTCCTTGGCCGCCGCTTCGGCCACCGCCTGCATGAACGGCGTGATCTGTGCCTTTGCCGGCAGTGCGGCAAAAAGCGCCAGCAAAACTACCATCCCCGCCACCCTCAGGGCAGAGCCGAACCGGAACCTCGCCAAGGCCATCATCGTCAAAAATCCTCTCGCTCACCAGCGACTCGCGCGCATTTAGCGGGCACCATACCCCACCGACCTAAATATTGAATGATCACATTTCCGAAAGCCCGCACATCTGTCGCGGCCGAGCAACGCTGCCCGGAATTCCTTCGGCATTGACCAAATCCCACCGAATTAACGTCACAGAAACAAAACTTTGGCAAGTTTCCGCCGATTCTCGATCAGGGCCGCAATGGCGAGGAGTCAGCGCTTGGACAAAAGTTTCAAATATGTCATAGACACCATGCGCCTGGGGATGAGGCAGCAAGGCAGGCCGCGGAAACAGCGGCTTACGGCAAGAGACGGGACGCAAATTAGGGACATGACTTCCACAAGCTCTACGAGCCTGTCACGGCGTGCACTGTTGGGCGCCTTCGCGGCAAGTACGGTCGCCGTGGCACCGACCTTCTCGAAGGCCGCGGGCTTTCTGCGCGGCGGCGGCGACATCCGTCGCATCAAGATGCATTCCGGGCGAACTGGCGAAACGATCGATACGATCTATTGGATCGAAGGCAAGTACATCAAGGAAGTCATCAAGGAAATCAACTACTTCATGCGCGACTGGCGGACCGACCAAAGCCATTCGATGGACATGCGAACGGTCGACATCATGGCGGCCGCGCACAACCTGATGGATGTCAGCGAGCCCTATATGCTGCTCTCTGGCTATCGCTCGCCCCAGACCAACGCGATGCTGCGCTCGCGCTCGCGAGGGGTCGCCAAGAACTCACTGCACATGAAAGGTCAGGCCGCGGACCTAAGGCTGAAATCCCGTTCGGTGGGCCAAATGGCCCAGGCCGCGGCGGCCTGCGCTGCCGGCGGCGTTGGCCGGTACTCGCGCTCGAACTTCGTGCACATGGATTGCGGCGTGGTCCGCAGTTGGGGGCGCTAACGCGCCCGAACCTCCGCGTAATCAGTCCCTCCTCACCGCCGCCTCATCCAAGGCGGCGGTTTTCGTTTTGAAGGTGCGCGTTGAAATCGGTCGAGGGCGGCAGCGAGACGATCGAGGTCGTTGCGGCTGCTCGCGTAGGACACGCGATCATCTTATTGCACAAAAGCCCGGCCTCAGGGTGCTTGGCGACTGGCCAACCGTCGCTTAGCGCCGCAGGAGCCGAATTGATCCCCGTCGCCGCCACCGACGTGGGCAGGCATATGGTCGGTAGGACGACAACGACCAAGCGCCGGGGGTACCTCTGCAATGCCTTCCAATGACGCAGACCGTGAGCGCCTGGCGGTCGCCTTCAAAGAAACCTGACGGGCGCCGGCGCGCACTTGTGACTACCACACCAACGGCAGGCTGTTCGCCATTCGGCCTTTGAAATCTTGCGGGAGACGGCTGCTATTTCGATCCGACAACGAGGGCAATTCTCCTGGCCTCGCGACCAGAAGACAACTGGTGATCCCATTATCGAGCACAGCGTCCTAAGACCCCGATCTGTGAATTCGAAACAAGTGGCCGGAGTCCAATCTGAATCCTTGTTCAAGGCATTGTTGTCATTATATTTCAGTGAGTTAGTCGAGTATCCTCACGTCGTAACTCTACGCGAAGCTAGAAAACGGGATATAGCGCACTGGATCGCCTGGCACGATCCTGCGGGCACCGTCTTCGATCTCGACCAAACCGTCGGCCCAGGCCAGCCCTGAAATACGCCCCGATCCTTCGGAGCGGAACACCTCCGCCGCCCCCTCGCCGGTCAGCCGCGCCCGCAGGTACTCCCGCCGTCCGGCCTTCTTGTCTTTCGAAAACGCCGCCGGCACCTCAAAACCCACGGGGACCTGCCAGGCGCCGCCGGCAAGCACGCGGAACGCAGGCGCGGCGAAGACCAAGGTGCAGACGAAGGCCGCCACAGGATTGCCGGGCAGCCCGAACACCGGCATGCCGGACCAGATTCCCAATGCCAACGGCCGCCCCGGTTTGATCGCGATGCGCCAGACCTCCACCGATCCGGATTCGGACAGCAGCGCCGAGACGTGGTCTTCGTCCCCTGCCGACGCGCCGCCGGAGGTGAGCACGACGTCCACCTGCCGCGCCGCCTGGTCAAGCCGCTCTCTGAGCGCTGTTCGGTCGTCAGGCACGTGGCCCAGATCGACGGCCTCGTAACCCCAGGCTGCGACCTGGGTCAGCAACATCGGGCGGTTGGCGTCGAAGATCTGGTGTGGCGCGGCGGTGGATCCGACCGGGCGGATTTCGTCCCCTGTCGACAGAACCCCGACCCGCAGTCGGCTGTGCACGGCGATCCAGTGCGCGCCCACCGCAGCCAGAATCGCTAGGTCTTGTGCGCGCAATTTAACGCCGGCCGGCAGGACCGTCGCGCCGGCCAATACGTCTTCGCCCGCCTTGCGTGTATTTGCACCCGGTTTGACCGGACCGTGAAAGGCGATGCGGGCGCCTTCGGCGGTGACGTCCTCTTCCAACACCACCGTGTCGACGCCATCAGGCAGGGCGGCGCCGGTCAAGACCCGCACCGCGTGCCCTGGCGGGACCGGGCCCGCATACGGCGCCCCGGCGGCGGCCCGGCCGGATAAAAGCGGCAGGATTTGCACGCCGGCACCGGTGCCGGCAGCCGAAAAACCGTAACCGTCCACCGCCGAGTTCGGCAGCGGCGGGTTGGCCCGGGGCGCCACGATGCTCTCGGCCAGAAACCGGCCGGCAGCGTCCAAAAGCGAAGTCTCTTCGATGGCGGTCACCGGGTGCAACACCGCGCGCAACCGGGCATGGGCCGCATCGACTGGCGTCCAGTCGACGCCCGGCGGCAGTGCGAAGCAATCGTTCTTGAGCGGCGGGGGCTGCATCATCCGGTCTTCGGAAGGCGCATGAGACCTGTTGCCTGCAGGATTAGATCGGCGATCCGCGCGGTGGCGTCGAGGTCCAGGACCGGACAGCCAAGACCGGGGTGCGCGCTATCGCTGGCGACGGCCAGGATAGTGGGATCGCCCGGCGCGATCAGGGGCTGGCCGGTGGCGGCGCGGTGGGCCTCGATCTTCGGGTGGCCGTCCCGCTTGTAGCCTTCGATCAGGACTAGGTCGACGGGGCTAAGCAGCTGAAGAAGCTCGGACAACGGCGGTTCGGTGGCGCCGCGAAGTTCGTGCATCAGGGCCCATCGACGGCCCGAGGACAACAGCACCTCTTGGGCGCCGGCGGTCCGGTGGCGGTAGCTGTCCTTGCCTGGCTGGTCGACGTCGAAGGCGTGGTGGGCGTGTTTGACCGTCGAAACGGTGATACCACGGCCCGTGATCTCAGCGACGAGCCGCTCCATCAGCCCGGTCTTGCCCGAGTTCTTCCAACCGACGATGCCGAAGAGTTCCATCTAGGCGGCCCCTAACATGCGTTCGGCCTGCACCATATCCTCTGGCGTGTTGAGATTGAAGAACGGGTCGAAGGGGGCGGCGTCGAAGAGCGCGGCGGCGGCGTTGTGCCGGTCGGTCCAAAGGACGATCTTGCGCAGGCCGTCTTGCAGGGCGTGACGCAGATCGGCGCGCAACGCGGTGGGCCAGAGCCCGAAAGTGGGGTGGCGGAGTACGCCCTTGGTCGAATCAGGTGTGGCCGCCAAGGCTATGGTTACATTGGATTTTTGGGTCGCCGTAGAAAGGCGATCGACGAGATCAGCGGGGAAGAACGGGGTGTCGGCGGCGGCGGTGACAATGGCATCGGCACCCTGCTCCGCGGCCCAGTCAAGGCCGGCGAGGACGCCGGCGAGCGGACCGGGATGGTCGGGCAGCGGGTCGGCCAAGACCGGCAGGTCGAAGGCGGCAAAGCGCGCCGGGTCGCCATTGGCGTTGAGCGCGAGCTGCGAGACCTGCGGTCGGAGCCGGGCGATTACATGCGCCAGAACCGTCTGGTTGCCCAGCGTTTTCAGGCACTTGTCGCCGCCACCCATACGCCGCGACAGCCCGCCGGCGAGGATGATGCCGGGGATGTCAGTCGGCACCGGCGCTCTTCCGGCGGTGTTTGGCGGGTTCCTCGGGGATCGCCTCGGCATCAGCGTCCCAGATCAGGCGGTCGGCGCCGGCGAGGCAGGTGAAGCGTTTGCCGCGCATGCGGCCGATCAGGGTCAGGCCGATTTCCTGAGCGATTTCAACGCCCCATGCGGTGAAGCCGGAGCGTGACGCGAGCGCCGGGATACCCATCTGGGCGGTCTTGATCACCATCTCGGAGGTCAGGCGACCCGTGGTGTAGAGGATTTTGTCGTCGGGGCTCGTGCCGGTCTGGAACATCCAGCCCGCGATTTTATCGACGGCGTTGTGGCGGCCAACATCTTCCATATAAACCAACGGCTTATTGGCTTGGCAGAGAACGGTGCCGTGGATCGCGCCGGCCTCGAGGTAAAGACTGGGGGCGGTGTTGATTTGGTGCGCTAGCTCATAGAGCCATGACGTGCGAAGCGGTGTGGCGGGCAAGCTAACCCCTTGTAATCCCTCCATGATGTCGCCGAACACAGTACCGACGGCGCAGCCCGACGTGCGGGTTTTCTTCTTCAGCTTGTCTTCGTAGTCGGTCTGGCGCGCTGTGCGCACCACGACGACGTCCAGGTCCTCGTCGTAGTCTACGGCCGTCACTTCATCTTCGCGCCGTAACATGCCTTGATTCAACAGAAACCCGAGCGCGAGGTAGTCCGGGTAGTCGCCGATTGTCATCGCCGTGACGATCTCTTGGGTATTCAGGAAGATCGTCAGCGGACGTTCCATCACCACGTTGATCGTAGTGGTCCGCCCCTCGTGATCCACGCCCTCGACCGCGCGGGTCAGGCGCGGGTCGGTGGGGTTGGGAGCGATCAGAAAGCGGTCAGGCATCGGCGATTTGGGCTGTCTGTATCACGTCGGTATTATGTCGGTAAAACGTCGGTACTGCGCTGCGGCATCTGATACTGCGGCGCGGCATCGATCAGCCCTCCTTCGGAGCGCCGTCGGTGGTGGCATTGGGGGTGAAGAGGGTCTGGCCGCCGATCTCGTAGGCGCCGATCATTGCCTGGGCCTTGGGCGAGACCAACCAGGATTCGAGTCTCGCCGCCAGGTCGTGATTGACGTGGGGGTGTCGGGCGGGGTCGACGGGCAGATAGCCGTATTGGTTGAAGAGCGCCGGGTCGCCCTGGAACACGATCGTCAGGCCGTCCTTGTTGGCGAAGTTGAGCCAGCTGGCGCGGTCGGTGAAGACATATGCGCCCATGCCGGAGGCGACGTTCAGGGTGGCACCCATCCCGGCACCCGCCGCGCGGTACCAGGCGGCATCGAAGGTCTCGGGATCGAGGCCGATCTCGGCCCAAATCGACAGCTCGCGCCGGTGCGTGCCGCTGTCGTCGCCCCGGCTGACGAAGATCGACCGGGTGGTGTTGACCGAGGTCAGCGCCTCGTGGATGCCAGCGGTCTCATCCGCTGCCGCTGGGTCGTCGGCGGGCCCGACGAGGACGAAGTCGTTATACATGATCTCGCGGCGGTGGGTGCCGTAGCCCTCTGCGACAAAGGCCTCTTCGGCGGCCTTCGAATGCACCAGGATCGCATCGACGTCCCCTGCCCGGCCGAGCCGCAACGCCTGGCCAGTGCCGACGACGAGAAGCTGGACCTCGAGGCCGAGGTCGGCCTTGATCTCGGGCAGCAGGACATCGGCGAGGCCGGAATTGTGGAACGAGGTTGTGACGGCAAGGCGCATGTCATCCGCCAAGGCGGCACCGGCCCAGAAGGCGGCGATAACGGCCATTGCGAGGCGTTTCATTCCACGATGTCTCCCTTGATGAAGGCCGCGGCTTCGGGCGTCCGCGGTCCTTTGAAGAAGGCCTCGGCGCGAGTCATCTCGTGCACCCGGCCACGATAGAGAAAGATCACCTCGGATGCCAAGCGCTGCGCCTGGCCGATATTGTGGGTGGTCATTACGATGCGGGTGCCTTCGGCAGCGGTGCGGTGCAGGATCGTCTCGATCTCGCGCGTGGAGCGGCCGTCGAGATTGGCGGTGGGCTCGTCAAGGAACAGGACCTGCGGTTCGCGGATCAGCGCGCGGGCGAGCGCGAGCTTCTGCTTTTCGCCGCCCGACAGCACGGTGGCGGGGCGTTTCAGCGCCTCGGCGAGGCCGACGCGGGCGGCCCAGTCTTCGGCCCTGCGGCGGGCCTCGGATTTCAGGACGCCGTGCAGGATCAGCGGATAGGCGATGTTGTCGCGAACCGAGCGGCGCAGGACGACCGGGGCCTGGAAGACGAAGGCCTGTTTGGTCTGCGCGTCCTGGGTAGGCGTGTTCCAGGCGACGGTGCCTTGGGAGAGGCGCGCGAGCCCGTGCAGCATGTGGAGCAGCGTGGTCTTGCCGGCGCCGTTGGGACCGATGACGATCGTGGTGCCCTGGGTGTCGAGATCGAGGTCGATGGGACCGACGATGGTCTTACCGCGGCGGCGGACCTGGGCGGCGTGAACGCTGAGAGGCAGGATCGCGGTCACCAGGTGCCCTCTCGTTCCGTTCTGCCGAGCCCGTGGATCATCAGGTTTACCGCGATGGCCAGCCCGATGAGGACGAAGCCGAGGCCGAGGGCGAGGGCGAAATTGCCCTTCGAGGTTTCCAGCGCGATGGCGGTGGTCAGGATCCGGCTGACATGGTCGATATTTCCGCCGACGATCATCACCGCACCGACCTCGCCGATGGCGCGGCCGAAGCCGGCAAGCGCGGCGGTTAGAAGCGCACGTCTTGCGTCCCAGATTAAGGTGGCCATGCGCTGGCGCTTGGTAGCGTTCAGGCTGATCAGTAGGTCATGGTAGTCGGCCCAAAGCTCTCGGATCGCCTGGTGGGCGATCGAGGCGATCAACGGCGTGACGATGATCACCTGGGCGATGATCATCGCTGTGGGGGTGAAGATCAGGTTCAGCGCGCCGAACGGGCCCTGACGCGAGAGGAACAGGTAGACGATGAGGCCGACGACGACCGGCGGCAGGCCCATCAACGCGTTGAGTAGCGCGATGACTATGCGGCGGTAGCGGAAGCGCTGGATCGCGAGCCAAGCGCCCAACGGCAGAGCGAGGGCGCAGGCGATGGCGACGGCGGTGAGCGTGACGTAGAGGCTGCGCAGGGTGATCTCGACAAGGTCGGAATCAAGCGTGACGATCAGCCAGAAGGCGGCCGTCAGGCCTTGCCAAATCTCCCCCATACGCGCGCGGTTCCCGTTGGTTTTTCAGGACGGTTTCAAAGATCGGCGCGCGGTGCAAGCAGGTCGCCGCGGGCGGGCCGGGATGACGTCACTGCGAAGTTCCACGGCCTCGCGTTGTCAGTCGAGCCGCACCGCGGGGCCACTGCCCTGCTCGGCGGACGAGAACCCGGCCTGGTTCAACCCGTACCAGGCGGCCACCGTGATCACCGCCATGGCGGCGAAAGCGAGGTACATGGCGCGCATGGGGCTACCCTTCCGTGTTGTCCTTCAGGAACGCGATCAGGTCGGCGCGGTCCTCTGGGCTGGTGATGCGCTGCATCGGCATCTTGGTGCCGGGAATATAGTGATCGGGACCCAGGTCGAAAAGCCGGTCGATCGTGGTCTCGTCCCAGACGATGTCGGCTTGGGCGACGGTGTCGGAGTAGAGGTAGCCGGGATAGCTGCCCGCCTTGCGGCCGAAAAGCCCGGCAAGCGACGGGCCGGCGCGGCGGATGCCGTCGTCGGCCAAGCTGTGGCAGATCGAGCATTTTCGACGGAACTGGCGTTCGCCGTTCGACATGGTGGCGGGGTCCTTCAGGAAGCCGCGCTCGGTCGTGCCGATGATCGGGCCGCCCTGCTTGGCGCCGATGGGCCAGAAATGGGCGGTATCGTCGATGCCGCCCGCCAGCACGGTTTCGCCGGTGGCATCATAGGCCAAGGCCCAGATCGGCCCACGCTTGGCGGCGCGAAAGTCGTGCACGATGTCCCAGGTGGCGGTGTCGACCACCATGATGTGGCCCTCGCCGTCGCCGACGGCGATTTGGGTCATGTCCGGGTTGGCGGCGATGTCGAGAACCGGGCGGCGGTCGAGCGTGAGGTCGGCGAGGATCTCGCCTGTGACCAGGTCGATCACCCGGGTGCCGCCGTCGGTGGCACCGTAGACAAGCCAACCCTCTGCCGCGTTGATCAACAGGCAGGTGACGCCAAATCCGTGGCGGGCGAGGATTCGCTCGGGCGTCCCTGTGCTCCGGTCCCAGGACCGGATCGTTCCATCCACGGAGGCGGTGAAAATCCGGCCCCCGGCATAGGCCACGTCGTTCACGCCGCTCTCGTGGCCGGTCAGCCAAGCGGTTTGCGACCCGGTGGCGAGGTCCCACAATCCCACCGTCCCATCCCAACTGGCCGAGGCAAGCTCGGTACCGTCGGGAGACACCGCGAGGTCCTTGATCTGGGCCTTGTGACCGGTCAGCCGGTGGAGGCGCGCGCCCGCCGCCAGGTCCCAGACCTCGATCGCGAAGTCGTCGCCGGCCGAGGCCGCCCTGCCCGGCCCGGCGAAGATCACCGTCTTCACCG
Source organism: Rhodobacter sp. (assembly GCA_030066215.1). Classification (GTDB taxonomy): domain Bacteria; phylum Pseudomonadota; class Alphaproteobacteria; order Rhodobacterales; family Rhodobacteraceae; genus JASJCA01. Next base: position 10,100 of record JASJCA010000114.1, read on the forward strand.
CGGCTTCGTGGCCATCGAACCAGGTGACGCCGCCGGTTTCGAGGTCCCACAGGCCGACGGAATTGTCGAAGCTGCCGGTCAGGGCGCGGGTGCCGTCCGCCGAGACGGCGACATCGTGGACCGGGCCGCCGTGGCCTTCGAGCACCCGAAAGCCCTCAGCCGGGGCCTCCGCCGCCCAAAGGGCCAGCGCTATCGCGGCCAGGCGCATCTATTCTGCGGGCGTGGCGCCCTTGGGCGCGGTTTTCGCCTCGGCCTGCACCTCTTCGACCCAAAGCGAGTGGTGTTCCTTGGCCCAGTTCAGGTCGACCTGGCCGTCGCCCATGGCGTCGAACGCGCCCTCCATCCCAACCGAACCGATGTAGATATGGGCGATGATGATCACGATCATCGCGAAGGCGACGATGCCGTGCCAAGCGCTGGCGAGCTGCATCTCGGCATGCGGGGTCAGCTGTTCCGGAAGCGGATCCATGCCGATCCAGCCAGGTGCGCCGATCTGATTGAGCGCGACGAAAGTCTTGCCGAACATCGGTAATTCGAACGGGAAGAGAAGTGCGAGGCCGGAGGCCGAGACGCTGGCACCGAGCACGATCACGGACCAGAAGATCAGCTTCTGGCCGGCGTTGAACTTGCCCGCGGGGGGATGCGAGTGCTTGCTGAAAAGCCCGCCGCCTTTCATCAGCCACACGAGGTCGCGGGTATGAGGGATGTTGCGCAGAACCCAAAGGAAGAAGACCAGCACCAGCGCCAGCATGAAGGCCCAGCTCACGTTGTTGTGGACCCACTTCGAGATCTCCGCGAGCGTGCTGTAGGCCTCTTTGCCGATCCAGTCCATCAACCCGTTGCGGCCAAACAGCACGATCAGGCCGGTGATGCCGAGCAGGATGAACGAACCGGCGAGCAGCCAGTGGGCGAAACGTTCGAGCGCGTTGAAGCGTTCGATCTTGGTGCCGGCGGGGCCGGCCTCGATCATGATCTTGCCGCGAAGCAGGCGGAACAGGACCAACAAGCCGATCATGCCGAGGAGCGCGTAGCCGCCCCACGTACGCAGCGGACCCTCGCGGAATTCGAGCCAGGCGGTGCCGCTGTCTTGCATCAGAAGTGTCGCGCCGGGGCTCGAGTTGGAGGCGGTGACGTCAGCCGTGCCGAAGCGAAGCGCGCGCCAAAGCTCGGGGTCGGAGGCGCCGCCGAGGGTGCCGAGCTGATCGGTCGAGGGGGCACCGGTGGGCGCGCCGGTGGCGTCACGGCGAAATTGGTCGTCGACGTTAAGCCCCTGTTGGCGGCGCAGGATGTCCTCCAGCGTCTGGGCGCCGCCGGTGGCGGCGCGGTCGGGCTCTGCGACGCTGTCCTGGGCTTGTGCCTCGGCCGACGCGGTTGGCAGTCCAATCGCCAGGATCAGGAGAAGAACCTTGAAGATCTGCATGCTGGTTGCCCCGGTGATGCGCGTGTCCTGGTGGGGAAAGGTAGCGGACGGTGTGGGGGTTGGAAAGGGTCGGCGGTCTTGCACTTTGGTGGCGACACCGCCCGGGCGGCCCAATGCGTCATGCGCAGACGCGCCAGACGGAGATCGGCTTTGCACCGTTGCCCGATCCCCGAAACGCATGCCGCGACTGGGCCGCGGGCACGAGCAACCGGAACGCCGGATACGGGGCATTCCCCGCGGGCCCGGTTCTTGTTAGCATCATCGCATTGCACACATTGGCGAGGATTTCGACATGCGCGTTGCCACCTTCAATCTCTACCAATTCCTCGAGCCGCCCTTCCATTGGTACGAACGCAAGGACAGCGGCAAGAACACGTACTCGGAAAGCCAATGGACCGCCAAGACGGCCTGGATCACCACGCAACTGGCGGCAATGAACGCCGACGTGGTCGGCTTTCAGGAGGTGTTTTCAATCGGCGCGCTGCAGCAGTTGACCGCAGCCGCGGGCTATCCGCATTTTGCCACTGTGGACGTGCCGGGCCGCGACGACAATGACGACGAAGTGTTTTTCAACCCTGTGGTCGCGATCGCCTCGCGCTACGAATTCGCGGACGTGGCGGAATTGACGGTCGACGACGAGTTGCGTGCGTTTTTGCCGGTCGAGGACGGGTTCGATTTCTCGCGCCGGCCGCTATGTGCCACCGTCGAGACTCCGGAATTTGGCGAAGTCACTGTCTATGTCGCGCATTTGAAATCGAAACGGCCGCAGATGGACGACATCACCTATCCCGACGAAATGCCGTGGCGCGACCGGGTGTTGGACACCATGCGCAAGCTGTCGCGTGGTCACGTCGGCTCGCTACTGCAACGGGGGGCCGAGGCGGCGGTGGTATATTTGCGGATCTCCGAGACGTTGGAGGCGAACGAAAAGGCCCCGGTCGTCGTCCTGGGCGATCTCAATGACAAATCCGATTCGGTTGTTCTGCAATCGATCACGATGAGCCAGCGTATCCATGAGGTCGGCGGGGTGAAAAAGGCGGATTGGCCGCCTGGCGTAGCCGGCCAATTCTATCGCTTCCGACTGGCCGATGCGTTCCACATGGCACCTGACGAAACCGGCGAAGAACGCCCGGGCACGCATATGTGGGACAAGAAGTGGTCGACGCTCGATTACGTGCTGGTGTCGGACGTCTTCAGCCCGCGGTCGCCCAACAGCATCGGCCAGGTGACAGAATTCGAGGTCCTGAACGAGCATGTCGACAATGACGGGGTCGGCAACAAGACGCAGAGCGATCATGGCCAAGTGGTGGTCGAACTGTCGAAGCTGGTGCCGGACGGACCAAGCTGATTCTACGCGCGGATTCTGGCAACGCCCCGGGATTTGTCGGACAATCGGGCGCGGCTGGTCGGATTGTTCCGATCCAAAAACGCGGTATCGGCCAATCGGGGTCGCCTTATCCGTGCAGATCCGCCAAGTTCGGATAATTTTTCTCTATTATTTACCGCTAGTTAACCACGGTACGCTTGCTATGCGGCGGTCGGTCCGTCGGCGATACGCTGCCGATTGGAGGTGCAATTGGCTCGCTTGGAGGCAGAAAAATGGCTAGATTAAGGCTGCGCAGTGGGGGCCGTTGAGATGAGTGAACAGATCAGAATGCTTGCACGTCGATATGCCGTATCCATGCCCGTCGCCGAACTCGGCTTCTTTTTGGTGCTGATCGGAGCGCTGGCGCTGGTGGGCTGAGCCTACTGCGCCGCCTCTGCCATCGCCGGGCGAATCTTTTCCTCTAGAACCCGCGAGGTGACCGGGCCTGCGAAGCGCAGGATCACGGTGCCGTCGCCGTCCAGTACATAGGTTTCCGGGACGCCGTAAACGCCCCAGTCGAGCGCCGTGCGCCCATTCGGGTCCGCGCCCATGGCCTTGTAGGGATCACCGAGCTCCGCCAGGAATGCGAGCGCCTTGGTCGGATCATCCTTGTAGTTTATGCCGTAGATCGCCACGCCCTCGGCGGCGAGTTGTTCCAAGGTCGGGTGCTCGACCCGGCAGGGGGCGCACCACGAGGCCCAGTAATTCACCAGCTTCACTCCGCCCTCGCGCAGGGTGGCATCGGTGAAGGGCGGCTCGGCCCCAAGCTGGGTGAGTTGCATGGCCGGGGCGGGCTGGCCGGCGATGGCCGAGGGCAGCGCGTCGGGGTCGTCACGGTTCATGCCCACGTAGAACAGGACGGCGAGCCCGGCGAAAAGCGCGGGCGGGGCCAGCATCAGGGGCGACAGCCTAGCCATCGGACCGGCGCGCCTCGGCGGCGTCGAGCTTGCGCTTGACGGCGCGGGATTTCCACAGCGACAGCGCGATGATGGCGGCCAGCAGCAGCAGGCTGACGCCATAGGCCGACAGCACGGTACCGGCGTATTTGCCCAGATCGGGGATCATGCCATGCGCTCGCGCAGTTCCAGCGCGTGCAGGCGACGGGCGCGGATCTCGGTCTTGGTGCGGATCAGCACGAGGGCGACGAACAACAAAACGAAGCCGGCCATCGAGATCACCGCCGGCCACCAGAACACGTCGGCGATGTTCTCTTCGCGGTCGACGCTGAAGGTCGCGCCCTGGTGCAGGCCCTGGTTCCAGAAATTGACGGCGTAGCGGCTGAGGATCGCGAAGACCGAGCCCACGAGGCACAGAACCGCGGTGAGGTCGGCGGCGGTGTCGGGGTTCTCGATTGCCTCCCAGAGGGCGACGTAGCCGAGGTAGAACAGGAAAAGGATCAGGAAGCTGGTGAGGCGCGGGTCCCAAGCCCACCAGGTGCCCCACATCGGCTGGCCCCAGACCGCCCCGGTGAAAAGCGCGATCAGGGTGAAGGTGATGCCGATGGGCGCGGCGGCCTTGGCGGCAAGCGCCGAGACGTGGTGGCGGCGGATCAGCCAGATCAGCGAGGTCACCAGCATCATCGCCCAGGCGTTGATTGCCATCATCGCGGCAGGCACGTGCAGGTAGATGATCTTGACCGTCGAGCCCTGGCGGAAGTCGTCGGGCGTGAAGAAGAACCCCCAGACCAGCCCGGTGACCAGCGCCGCGGCGGCGAGCACGGTCACGAAGGGCAGCACCGCGTCGGCGGTGGCGATGAACTTCTTCGGATTGGCATATTCCCAGAGCGACATGGGGGACATTTACGGCGCGCCGCGGGCGGCAACAAGGGACCATTGGCCGCGTCCCGACCTGCTGACGCAACGGTGATGAAGACGCGTGAAGCGGAGCAGGATTTCGGGGAAATCCTGCAGACAAAACCTCTGGGAGGTTTTGGGCCCAGATTTTCGGGGAAAATCTGGCTGGGAACCCCGTGTCATCGCAGGTTGATCCGGATCGCGGCGGCGGCGGCGAAGGGCAAAAGCGCGAGCGTGCCCATGGTGATGCCCGCCAGGAGCAGCATCGGTGTGCTGGTGGCGAGCCCCTCTGCCCCGCGGCGCACGGTTTCGGCGCCGAAGATCAGCGTCGGCACGTAGAGCGGCAGCACCAGCAGCGACAAGAGCAGCCCGCCGCGTTTCAGCCCCACGGTCAGTGCGGCGCCGAAGGTGCCGATCATGCTGAGCGCGGGGGTGCCGAGGGCGAGGCTG
>JASJCA010000112.1 GCA_030066215.1 Rhodobacter sp.
GTACCTTGCTGCCATAAAGCACATCGTTCAGCCGTCGACGCGGCATCCCGCGGGCCGCCGCCGGGCCGTGCGGGCAGTCACCGTTCCGTACTAAGAACGACCCAAGGCGCCTACGCCTTCGGCAACCGCCATCCCCAAACCCGCGACCTTGAATCCTGCAACTTGGTCTAGCGCGGCGGTGGTTTTGTCGCTAAAGTTATCCACAGACCCGGGTAATGGGCGTGGGTGAGGCAGTGTTCGGCGGATTTTCATGACGGAAATGGTCTTTGGCACGCATCCGGTGCGGGATGGCGAGCCGATTTTGCCGCGGTGGTGGCGCACCGTGGACAAGTGGTCGCTGAGCTGCATCCTGCTGCTCTTCGGCATCGGTATCCTGCTGGCCCTGGCGGCCTCACCGCCTCTGGCCAGCCGAAACGGGCTTGGCGCATTCCACTACGTCCAGCGCCAGGCGGTGTTTGGCATCGCAGCGCTTGGGGTGATGGTTCTAACCACAATGATGTCGCCCCATCTGGTGCGGCGCCTGGGCGTTTTGGGTTTTTTTTGCGCGTTCGCGGCGCTGGCCCTGCTGCCGGTCCTGGGCACCGATTTCGGCAAAGGCGCGGTTCGATGGTATTCGCTGGGATTTGCCAGCCTGCAGCCGTCGGAGTTCCTCAAGCCCGGCTTCATCGTGATCACCGCCTGGCTGATGGCGTCGAGCCAGGAAATCAACGGGCCGCCCGGCAAGTCGATCTCACTGGCGATTGCGCTGATCATCGTGGGCTTCCTCGCCCTGCAGCCCGATTTCGGCCAGGCCTGCCTGGTTCTGTTCGGTTGGGGCGTGATGTACTTTGTCGCCGGCGCGCCGTTCACTCTGCTGGTGGGGCTTGCCGGGCTGGTGATCGTCGCGGGCAGCGTGGCCTACAACAATTCCGAACATTTCGCCCGCCGGATCGACGGGTTTCTGAACCCCGAGGTCGATCCCACGACGCAGCTTGGCTATGCCACGGGTGCGATCCGCGAGGGCGGATTTTTCGGCGTCGGAGTCGGCGAGGGCCATGTGAAGTGGTCGCTGCCGGATGCGCATACCGATTTCATCATTGCGGTGGCGGCCGAGGAATATGGCCTGATCCTCGTCCTCGTCATCATCCTGCTTTACATGACGGTGACGGTGCGCTCGCTTCTGCGCCTGATCCGCGAGCGCGACCCGTTTATTCGGCTCGCCGGCACCGGCCTGGCCTGCATGTTCGGGGTGCAGGCTATCATCAATATGGGCGTGGCGGTGCGGCTGTTGCCGGCCAAGGGCATGACACTGCCATTCGTCAGCTACGGCGGGTCGTCGCTGATCGCGGGCGGTGTCGCTGTGGGGATGCTGCTGGCCTTCACCCGGACGCGGCCGCAGGGTGAGATCGGCGACATTCTGATGCGGCGCGGGCGCTGACTGATGCCAAAGCTTCGGCGGAACATTGGCGCCAGGCCTTCGGTGAAGGTCTGGGCGCGCTCGTGACGCCGCCGCAGAATACCGTCGCCGCCATCCGCACCGGGGCGGATAGCATCGAGATCCGAGCGGCGTGGCGGTCACCCTTCGCCCGCAGTCCAAGCTCTGGTCCCGATCTGCTACCCGGCGAGGCCAGGCCCGCAATCGAGGCTGGACGCGGAGGTGCTTTCGCAGCATATCGGCGCCGCCCCTCCTTGCGGGGCAAGACGGCGCCAACCGTCGAACGATCGGACGCGACAGACCGTCCGGCACAATTGATGTATAGACGAACAGAGGGACAGAGCAGTCGAGATGAAACATGAACGCTGGGGACGCTTCAGGACCTGTGGCATGAACGCCGCGACGAAACTTCCGATGGAGATGGGGCCGGTCCACTTCGTGGGCATCGGCGGCATCGGCATGTCCGGCATCGCCGAGGTGCTGCTGAACCACGGCTATACGGTGCAAGGCTCCGACCTCAAACCCACCAAGATCACCGAACGCCTCGCCGCCATGGGCGCCAAGATCTTCATCGGCCAGCGGCCCGAGAACCTGGCCGAGGCCGAGGTCGTCGTCATCTCGTCGGCGATCAAACCCGGCAACCCCGAGCTTGACGTCGCCAGGTCGCGGGGCCTCCCCGTCGTCCGTCGCGCCGAAATGCTCGCCGAGCTCATGCGGCTCAAATCCAACATCGCCGTCGCCGGCACCCACGGCAAGACCACCACCACCACCCTGGTCGCCACGCTTCTGGACGCCGGCCACCACGACCCCACCGTCATCAACGGCGGCATCATCCACGCCTATGGCTCGAACGCGCGCATGGGCCAGGGCGAGTGGATGGTCGTCGAGGCCGACGAATCCGACGGCACCTTCAACCGCCTGCCCGCCACGATCGCCATCGTCACCAATATCGATCCTGAACATATGGAACATTGGGGCACCGAAGAGGCCCTCCACAAGGGCTTCGAGGATTTCGTCTCCAACATCCCGTTCTACGGCCTCGCCGTCTGCTGCACCGATGACGCCGATGTGCAGACGCTGGTCGGCAAGATCACCGACCGCCGCATCCTCACCTACGGCTTCAACGCCCAGGCCGACATCCGCGCCGACAACCTCCGCTACCAAGGCGGCGCCGCCCGCTTCGACATCACCCTGCAGGCCGAGGGCAAACGCATCGAAAACTGCACCCTGCCGATGCCGGGGGACCACAACGTCTCCAACGCTTTGGCCGCCGTCGCCGTCGCCCGCCATCTGGGCATGAAGCGCGCCGACATCCGCGCCGCGCTCGCCGCCTTCAAGGGCGTCAACCGCCGCTTCACCAAGGTGGGCGAGGTGAACGGCGTGACCATCATCGACGACTACGGCCACCACCCGACCGAGATCGCCGCCGTCCTCAAGGCCGCGCGCCAGTCCACCTCGGGCAAGGTCATCGCCGTGCACCAGCCCCACCGCTACACGCGGCTTTCGCACCATTTCGAGGCCTTCTGCGCCTGCTTCAACGACGCCGACATCGTCGCCATCGCCGAGGTCTTCTCGGCCGGCGAGGACCCCATCGAGGGCGCCACCCGAGACGACCTGGTCGCAGGTTTGGTCAGCCACGGCCACCGCCACGCCCATGCCCTGGAGGGCGAGGAATGTCTCGCGGCGCTGGTCCGAGACCACGCCGAGCCGGGGGACATGGTTGTTTGTTTGGGGGCTGGGACGATTTCGGCCTGGGCGAATGCATTGCCGGAAAAACTCAAGGCGAATGCCTGACCGACTCGCGATTCCCGTCCCGGCGTTGAGCCGGGACCTCCCCCCTCGCATCTTTCGCGCTGCGACACCCCCAATACCCCACACAACCCCACCGTCCCGCCCGGCCTCAGGCCGGGCAGCCCCCGACCGCCCCACAGGGCGGGGGCTTCACCCCCACCCGCGGTCGGGGGCTGCCCTTTGTGGTCTGTGGCGAGGTGCGAATGGTTGAGATTGCGGAAATTCGGGACGGAGAAAGTCTAAATACGTGGTTGCATTCGGTGCCAATCTCATTGCGACGGTCTATAGCCGTTCAATTGGCGGCAAGGGTTTCTTCCAAGGTTCTGCCTCTACTCTGGTTGGGACAGAAGATATCGAAACGGTTCGATCACACTGACATTCGGCTTTGGCGGATTGGCGTTATCCCGTGGGTTGCGCCTGCGTCGCCAAAAGCCAACTTTGGCGCACAGACTGCTGCGACGGCGGGCGAGAATGCCAAAGCGGGCGGTTCGGTTATTTGCGCTACGCTTGCCACAATCGAAAGCGGTGACTACGTCTCGCGGGCAGTCAAATCTGCGAACCATGCCGCAAATGACGTTTCCATTCATATGGCGAACGTCAACTTCGCGGACGTGTCTGCCGCTAGAGCTGCATCTGAAGATATGCAGCTATTCTTTTGGGGGGCGGTTCGGGCCGATCTGATTGATATCACTCGGAATACTCGCGCTCGGCAGCAACGAAAACTATGGCCCAGCGGATTTGAGAATCCGTTTGTCGATGTCTGGGACGAAATAGCTTCATCTCTCCTAAGCACAGAGAAGCCGAAGAACTGGGACTTCTGGATTGACTGGTATCAGGCCGCCCTCGACGGCCGCCCGATGCTGCCCTCGAGCGACGCCCATTGGGAAATGCTCGCCGAGATCTTCGAGGTCAGCGAGACCAGCCGGCTCAAGGAAGAAGACTGGGAAAAGGGCGCCGACCACGTCAACCCGATCATCCGCGAGATTTATCTGGAGTGGCAAGCGCGTTTCCCATTTGGCCCCAAACCGCTCACCCCCGAAGACCGCGCCAAGCTCGACGACGTTATTCAGAAAACGCCCTTCGCCCACGACATTACTCTCGACGGCAAAACCCAGCATCTCGTCGCCGTCGAAATCGACACGCCCGACCTCGACCAGATTATCACAAGCACCCGACAGGACCTGAAGGATTTCACGGCCCGGTGCCGCAAGCCCAAGATGAACAGCAATATCCGGGCGGCCATGGCGACGGCCTATGCCGAGACGATCCAACTCCTCCGGAGTGACCTACGCCGCCACAAGGCCGCGCCCTTCACGCTCTTTGAGAAGATCAACCAGGCCCGTCTCGAATTCGAAGCCATCGCCCGCACGGAGGGCTTCGCCGATGATCCCGCACACCTACGCCTGATCGACGGCCTTCAACGCCGTGCCGAAGAGATTTGCGCCGCCGCCCCATCTGTCCTCGAAACCGAACGTGAACGCGTGCGGGTCCGTGTCGAGCTCTACACCCAGCAACAAAAGTTCATGGCGCTGCGCCTCTGTGCCGGGATGCACAACGACAGCCAAGGCGAACTTCGCGCCACCGCCGCGCTGGCGGTGCAGATCATCCTAGACCCCGACCGCAACGACATCGAACGGCGCAATGCCTGGTACTTCCTGACGGCAGTCGGGCCACGCGGGGCGAGGGCCATGCGCGACGCAGGCGTGAAACCCTCGTCGCCCAAGGACGCCAAGACCACCCTCGAGAAGATCGCCGAGACCGGCGACAAACTCGCTAAAGTCGACAAGGGCGTTGATGCGATTCAGGAGATTGGTACTGAGGGCAAGGACTGGGTGACCGAGGTCATCACACAAGTCTCTTCTGGCAACTGGTTCGGACTGGGAAGTTAGCGCATGACCCTCTCCCTCATCCTCGCCTGTCTCTGGGCCATCGCCGCAAATGTCATCGCGATGTTTCCCTCCAAGCGGAACCATTGGCCCGCGGCCTATATCCTGATCGCTATTGGCATCCCGATCCTCGGCTTCGTCACCTACCAGCACGGCCCCTGGATCGGGCTTCTGGTCCTCGTCGCCGCAATGTCGATCCTGCGTTGGCCCGTCATCTACCTCGTCCGCTGGCTCCGTCGCACCGTCCTGCGGCAAGCGGGCTGACGGCTCCAACTTCATCTCTTCAAAAATACGCAAGGCGAAGCCAGGCTCCGCAGGAGCCTTCCCTTGCGCCCCGTCCAACCCAACGCTAGCACGGCGCACCGACGCAATACCGACGCAATACCGACGTGATACAGACAGCCGATTTTCCCCCCGTCCGGGGCGTCCTGACCCCCAACCGGCCACTGGCCGATCTCACCTGGCTGCGCGTTGGCGGCCCGGCGGATGTGCTGTTCCAACCCACCGATCTATCTGATTTAAAAGGCTTTCTGTCCGGACTCGCCCCTGACGTGCCAGTCTTCCCGATGGGCGTCGGCTCCAACCTCATCGTCCGCGACGGCGGCCTGCGCGCCGTCGTCATTCGTCTCGGCCGGGGCTTTAATTCCATTGAAATTCAAGGGGATAGAGTAACCGCCGGTGCCGCCGCCCTTGACGCCCACGTCGCCCGCAAGGCCGCCGCTGAGGGCCTCGACCTCACCTTCCTGCGCACCATCCCCGGCGCCATCGGCGGCGCTATCGCCATGAACGCCGGCTGCTACGGCACTTACATCGCGGATGTTTTCGTTTCCACTCAAGCGGTTACGCGACAAGGCGAGGAGGTGACCCTCACCGCGGACGACCTCAACTTCCGCTACCGCCAGACCGACCTCCCTGACGGCTGGGTCATCACCAGCACGACCTTCGAGGCCCCCCGCGGCGACCCGGAAGCCCTTGAAACCAAAATGAAAGATCAGCTCGCCAAACGCGACGCGACGCAGCCCACCAAGGACCGCACCGCGGGCTCCACCTTCCGAAATCCCGCCGGGTTTTCATCGACCGGACAGGCGGACGACCGCCACGATCTGAAGGCCTGGAAACTGATCGACGACGCGGGTCTGCGCGGCCACACCCTCGGCGGCGCGCAAATGTCTGAGAAACATCCGAATTTCCTGACCAACACCGGAAACGCCACCGCCGAGGACCTAGAAAACCTCGGCGAGCTCGTCCGGAAAAAAGTCTTTCAAACCAGCGGGATTCAGTTAGAATGGGAAGTAATCCGGGTCGGAGAGCCCGGGCGCGAGCAATAACAGCCCCGGACGGCCAAAACGCCGGGGGAGAACGAGGCAGTAGACGTGGGTGTGTCGGGCAGGGCATCCCCGAGAATTGCGGTTTTGATGGGCGGCCCCTCGGCCGAGCGCGAGGTGTCGCTGTCGACGGGGCGCGAATGCGCCGCCGCGATGCGGGGCGAAGGCTTGAACGTCGTCGAGATCGACGCCGGTCCCGATCTTTGCGCGCAATTGCAGGACCTTGGCCCGGATGTGGCGTTCAACGCGCTGCACGGGCGATGGGGCGAGGACGGCTGTGTCCAGGGCATGCTGGAATGGCTGCGGATCCCCTATACGCATTCCGGCGTGCTGGCCTCGGCGCTGGCGATGGACAAGGAGCGCACCAAGGCCGCCTATCGCGGCGCCCGACTGCCGGTGGTGCCAAGCGGGCTTTTTCCGGCGGAGGCGGTGCGCAAGGCCCACGTGATGGCGCCACCTTATGTGGTTAAGCCCAACAACGAGGGCTCGTCGGTCGGCATTTATATCGTGCACGAAGACGCCAACGGCCCGCCGCAGCTGGATGACACCATGCCCAAGACGGTGATGGTCGAGGCCTACGCGCCGGGGCGCGAGCTGACCACCACGGTGGTTGGCGACCGGGCGCTGACCGTGACCGATATCCTGACCGACGGCTGGTACGACTATCACGCCAAATACGCCCCCGGCGGGTCGCGGCATGTGCTGCCCGCGGACCTGCCGCAGGAGGTGTTCGACGCCTGCCTGGACTTTGCGGTCCGGGCGCATGACGCCTTGGGATGCAAAGGAGTGAGCCGGACAGACTACCGCTGGGACGAGACCCGGGGCCTCGACGGGCTGGTGCTCTTGGAGACCAACACCCAGCCGGGGATGACGCCCACCTCGCTGACGCCCGAGCAGGCGGCCCATGTCGGCATCGGATTTGGCCCCTTGTGCCGTTGGATGGTCGAGGACGCCTCATGCAACCGGTAGAGACGGCAAATCCGCGCCGCGATCCGGCGCCATCGCGGTGGGCCTACCGGATGCACCGGTTGTGGCTGACTCCGCTCTTCCGCGGATTGATGCGCGTGGGTCTGCCTGTGTTTGCCTTGGTCTTCGGACTAGGCTGGGTGTTTAGTGCGCCGCAGAACCGGGCGCTGGTCACCGAGCAGATCGCAGAATTGCGCCGGTCAATCGCCGAGCGGCCGGAATTCATGGTCAAGCTGATGGCGATCGACGGAGCCTCGACGAAGCTGGCTGCCGAGGTGCGCCAATTGCTGCCCATCGACTTTCCGCTGAGTTCTTTCGATCTGGATCTCGAAGCGATGCAGGGCGCCGTCGAAGAGCTTGATGCGGTAGCGGCGGCCGATCTGCGGATCCGGCCGGGCGGTATCCTTCAGGTGGAAGTCTCCGAGCGTATACCAGCGGTGGTCTGGCGAATCGAAGGACATTTGGAGTTGCTCGACGCCGAGGGTCGCCGTGTCGCGCCGCTGATGCGGCGCGGAGACCGGACCGATTTGCCGCTGATCGCGGGCGCGGGCGGCGACGGCGCGGTGCCCGAGGCTCTGGCGCTGATCGCCGCCGCCGGTCCGCTGAACGATCGACTTCGGGGGCTGGTGCGGATGGGCGAGCGACGCTGGGACGTGGTTCTGGACCGCGACCAGCGCATCCTGCTGCCCGAGGACGAGTCCGTGGCGGCACTAGAGCGCGTGATCGCCCTGGATCAGGCACGGGACCTTCTGGCGCGCGATCTGTCGGTTGTGGACCTGCGCAATCCGCGCCGCCCGACCCTGCGGATGGCGCCGCGGGCGGTAGAAGAATTACGGCGGATCAAGGCTTTGGAACGAGGGGACGATGTACGATGACCGATCTCTATGACACCCAGCGGGCGATGCGGAACATGCGCAAGGCGGCGCTGCAGCGCGGGGTGATCGCGATCCTCGACATCGGCACGTCGAAGATCGCTTGCCTGGTCCTGCGCTTCGACGGGCCGGAAAGCTACCGCGAGACCGACGGCGTGGGCTCGCTGGCCGGGCAGGCCTCGTTCCGGGTGATCGGCGCGGCGACGACCCGGTCGCGCGGCGTGCGTCTGGGCGAGATCGACGCGATGAACGAGACCGAGCGCGCGATCCGTACCGCGGTGCAGGCCGCCCAGAAAATGGCCAATGTGCGGGTCGATCACGTCATCGCCTGCTTCTCGGGCGCCAAGCCGCGCAGCTACGGGCTCGACGGGACGATCGAGTTGCACGACGCCACCGTGACCGAGCAGGACGTGGCCCGCGTGCTGGCCGCCTGCGACGTGCCGGAATTTGGTGAGGGGCGCGAGGTGCTGCACGCCCAACCGGTGAACTTCGCGCTGGACCACCGGTCGGGGCTCAACGATCCGCGCGGGCAGATCGGCAATCAGCTCGCCTGCGACATGCACCTTCTGACCATCGACCGCGACGTGGTGCAGAACCTTCTTTATGCGGTCAAGCGCTGCGATATGGAGCTCGCCGGCATCGCCTCGTCAGCCTATGTCTCGGGAATCTCGTCGCTGGTGGAGGACGAGCAGGAACTGGGCGCGGCCTGCATCGACATGGGCGGCGGCGCCACCGGCATCTCGATCTTCATCAAAAAGCATATGATCTACGCCGACAGCGTGCGGCTGGGGGGCGACCACGTCACCCAGGATATCTCGAAGGGGCTGCAGGTGCCCTTGGCCACCGCCGAACGGATCAAGACCTTCTATGGCGGGGTGGTGGCGACCGGCATGGACGACCGCGAGATGATCGAGATCGGCGGCGATACCGGCGACTGGGAGCACGACCGCCGGACCGTCAGCCGGGCCGAGTTGATCGGGATCATGCGGCCCAGGGTCGAGGAGATCCTCGAAGAGGTGCGCGAGCGGCTGGATGGCGCCGGCTTCGAACATCTGCCAAGCCAGCAGATCGTGCTGACCGGCGGCGCGAGCCAAATCCCCGGGCTCGACGGGCTGGCGCCGAAGATTTTGGGCAACCAGGTGCGGCTTGGCCGGCCCCTGCGCGTGCAAGGGCTGCCGCAGGCGGCCACGGGGGCGGCGTTCGCCTCGTGCGTCGGGCTCAGCCTCTTTGCGGCGCATCCCCAGGACGAATGGTGGGACTTCGAGATGCCCATCGAACGCTACCCGGCGCGGTCGCTCAGACGCGCCATCAAATGGTTCAAGGACAACTGGTGACACTACATGTCCACAACTGAGCAAAATCGCGCCGAACCGCCGCAAAATCCTTCAATATTTTGTGGCGAAAAGGTGGTTTTTTTGGTGACGGGCCCCGTAACAGGCGGTAAGTTACCTCTAATGCAGCAGGCCTCGCGGGCAGTGCGGGGACAAAAACAGAGCAGGCGGACAGGACGATGACATTGAACCTATCGATGCCCCAGCGGGAAGATCTGAAGCCCCGCATCACGGTCTTCGGGGTTGGCGGCGCGGGCGGCAACGCGGTCGACAACATGATCGACAAGGAGCTGGAGGGCGTCGATTTCGTCGTGGCCAACACCGACGCCCAGGCGCTGCAGCAGTCGAATGCGCCGTCGCGGGTGCAGATGGGCGTGAAGGTGACCGAAGGGCTCGGCGCCGGCGCACGACCGTCCGTAGGCGCGGCCGCCGCTGAAGAGACCATCGAAGAGATCGTCGATCACTTGGCTGGCGCACATATGTGCTTTATCACCGCCGGTATGGGCGGCGGCACCGGTACCGGCGCGGCGCCGATCATTGCTCAAGCGGCGCGTGAACTTGGCGTGCTAACCGTCGGCGTGGTCACGAAACCTTTCCAGTTCGAAGGCGCCAAGCGGATGAAGCAGGCCGAGGACGGGGTCGACGCGCTGCAGAAGATGGTCGACACGCTGATCATCATCCCGAACCAGAACCTGTTCCGGCTGGCGAACGAGAAAACGACGTTCACCGAGGCGTTCTCGATGGCCGACGACGTGCTCTATCAGGGCGTCAAAGGGGTCACCGACCTTATGGTGCGACCGGGCCTGATCAACCTCGATTTCGCCGATGTGCGTGCGGTTATGGACGAAATGGGCAAGGCGATGATGGGCACCGGCGAGGCCAGCGGCGAAGACCGCGCCACCCAGGCCTCGGAGAAGGCGATCGCCAATCCGCTTCTGGACGAGATCAGCCTGCGTGGCGCCAAGGGCGTTCTGATCAACATCACCGGCGGCCACGACCTGACGCTGTTCGAGCTCGACGAGGCGGCGAACCGGATCCGTGAAGAGGTGGACCAGGACGCCAACATCATCGTCGGCTCGACGCTCGACGCCTCAATGGAAGGCGCGATGCGGGTCAGCGTGGTGGCCACGGGGATCGACGCGGTGGAGGCCTCGGCAGAGGTGCCGGTGCCGCGCCGTCGCATGGCCGAGCCGCTTCAACCGGCTGAAAAGGTTGAGGAAAAGTTCGAGGCTGCGTTCCCGGCCGATGCCCAGAAAGCGGCCGAGGACATGCATGTGCCGCCGCCCGTCGCGGCCGAGGCGCAGGCCGAGCCGATGCTGTTCGAAGAGTTAGACGCGCAAACGGCGGCGGCGCAGGAGCAGGCCGAGGACATCTTCGACACCGACGACCTGCCGCCCCCGGCCTACCAGCCCGAGGTCGCCGAGGCGACCCAGGAGGAGCTGGCCGCGCCCGAGGAATTCGTCGCACCGAAGGCGGGAACGCCCTCGCCCGAGGCGCTGGCGCGGCTGCAGGCGGCGGTGCAGGCCAGCCCGCGGCCGAGACCGAAAGCGGTGGAAGAGCGCGCCGAGGCGGCGGACGACAAACCGCGGTTCGGCATCAACTCGCTGATCGGCCGGATGACCGGGCACAGCCAGGAGTCCGCGCGCCAGACACCGCCCGCCCGGCGCCAGCCGCCGGTCACGTCGGAGGACGAGGCCGAGTTCGATCCCGAACAGGAGCGTATCGAGATCCCGGCCTTCCTGCGGCGTCAGGCCAACTGAGCGACGCCGCCAAGGCCAGAAAACGGGCCGGCCCGCGCCGGCCCTTTTTCATTTGAATCAAAGAATTGACCCTGCCAGTACGCTGCATAGGCGGTTTCCCGCGCATGCTGATTCGGCATGTTTCAGAGCGTTGCAAAGATTGAATTGTGGTAAATCTGCGCAACCGTTAACGCATCCCCAAACCGCCAGGCGTGCCTGGCGCATGGGATGAGGGCATAGGTGCAGACCACCATTCGATCCGCAGCGAGCTTTGCAGGCGTCGGCCTGCACAGCGGGCGTCCGGCCCGGATGACGATCCACCCGGCCTCGGCAGAATACGGCATCTGGTTCCGCCGCACAGATGTCGAGGACCGCGATGCGATGGTGCCGGCGCGGTGGGACGCGGTCGAGGCGGCGCCGTTGTGCACGCGTCTGGTCAACCATGCCGGCGTGACGGTGTCGACCGTCGAACATGTGATGGCGGCGCTGGCCGGCTGCGGCATCCACAATGCCCTGATCGACATCGACGGCCCCGAGGTTCCTATCCTCGACGGCAGCGCCGCGCCCTTCGTGGCAGCCGTCGTCTCGCGCGGGCTGCGTCGGCTACGGGCGCCGATCCGGGCGATCCGCGTTCTGGAGCCGGTCGAGGTGCGAAATGGCGATGCTGCGGCCCGGCTCGACCCGGCGGATGGGCTCGAGATCGACTTTGCCATTGATTTCTCCGACGCTGCCATTGGCCGGCAACACAAGGCATTGCACATGGCCAATGGTGCTTTCGTGCACGAGCTTTGCGACAGCCGCACGTTCTGCCGGCTCGCAGACGTGCAGGCGATGCAGAAAAACGGGCTCGCTCTGGGCGGCACGCCCGGCGAAAATGCGGTGGTGTTCGATGGCGACGAGGTGCTGTGCCCCGGCGGTCTGCGCCATGACGACGAGCCGGTGCGGCACAAGATGCTCGACGCGTTGGGCGACCTGGCGTTGGCGTCTTGCCCGATCCTCGGCCGCTATACGGGTGTGCGCGCGGGGCATACGTTGACGAATACGCTGTTGCGGACCCTTTTTGCGCGGCCGCAGGCCTATAGGGTGGTTCTTTGCGATGCGGTGACCGCGGCGAAGTTGCCCGGCATGGGCGTCGGCCGCGCTGATATTGCCGGCTTGCCACGGGCAGCGTAGGGCTTTCGCGATAGACGTTTTGCCGCCGCGCGCTCTGTGCTAGGTGTTGGCAACACCGCCCCGCTCCGCTATGGAATGGGCCAAGGGCCGGTAAGGGTAGCCGCTTGACGATACGGGCAAAATCACGATTGGGCGTGCTGGCGGTCGGCGTGGCCGCGGTGCTCGCCACGGGCTGTAGTCGTAATCGCGAGGGGCCGATCGAGGACCAGTCGGCGCAGCAGATTTTTCAGCGCGCGGAATACCAGTTAGAGGTCAACCGCGCCGACGACGCCGCCGAACTCTTCGGCGAGGTCGAGCGGCTCTATCCCTATTCCGAGCTCGCCAAGCGCGCGCTGATCATGCAGGCTTTCGCCTACCACAAGGACCAGGACTACGAACAAAGCCGGGTCGCGGCGCAGCGCTATATCGACTTCTACCCTGCCGACGAGGACGCGGCCTATGCGCAGTATCTCTTGGCGCTGAGCTACTACGACCAGATTGACGAGGTCGGCCGCGACCTCGTCGGCAGGGTAGAAGTCGATATAGCGCTGCGCCGCGACCCGGCTTTGTTCGTAGTCCTGGTCCTTGTGGTAG
>JASJCA010000113.1 GCA_030066215.1 Rhodobacter sp.
GAACCGGCGCTTGCCGGCCTCGTGGTCGAACTCCTCGGACCCGGCGTCGGGCAGGCCGGCGAGGTTGCGCGCCGCTTCGATCACCGCCATCTGCATGCCGAGGCAGATGCCAAGATACGGGACCTTGTGCACGCGCGCGAATTCGGCGGCCTTGATCTTGCCCTCGGTGCCGCGTTCGCCAAAGCCGCCGGGGACAAGGATCGCGTGGTAGGGTTCCAGATGCGGCGTCGGATCCTCGCGCTCGAAGATCTCGGCATCGATCCAGTCCGATTTCACCTTCACCCGGTTCGCCATGCCGCCATGGGTCAGCGCCTCGGCGATGGATTTGTAGGCGTCCTCGAGCTGGGTGTATTTGCCGACGATGGCGACCCGCACCTCGCCCTCGGCATTGTGAATCCGATCCTCGACATCGATCCAGCGGGTCAGGTTCGGCTGCGGCGCCGGGCTGATCTGGAACGCGTCCAGCACCGCCTGGTCGAGGCCGACCTTGTGATAGGCCATCGGCGCCTCGTAGATCGACTTCAGGTCGTAGGCCGGGATCACCGCCTCGGGGCGTACGTTACAAAACAGCGCGATCTTGCCGCGTTCCTTTTCCGGGATCGCGGCCTCCGACCGGCAGACCAGGATGTCGGGCTGCAGGCCGATCGAGCGCAGTTCCTTGACCGAATGCTGGGTCGGCTTGGTTTTCAGCTCGCCGCTGGCCGCCAGGTAGGGCAACAGCGTCAAGTGCATGAAGATGCATTGCCCGCGCGGCCGATCCTGGGCGAATTGGCGGATCGCCTCGAAGAACGGCAGGCCCTCGATGTCGCCGACGGTGCCGCCGATCTCGCAGAGCATGAAATCGACCTCGTCCTCGCCGATGCCGATCCAGTCCTTGATCTCGTTGGTGACATGCGGGATCACCTGGATGGTCTTGCCCAGGTAGTCGCCGCGACGCTCGCGCTCCAGCACGTTGGAATAGATCCGGCCCGACGACACGCTGTCGGTCATCCGTGCCGCAACGCCCGTGAAGCGTTCGTAATGGCCTAAGTCGAGGTCGGTCTCGGCACCGTCGTCGGTGACGAAGACCTCGCCGTGTTCGAACGGCGACATGGTACCGGGATCGACGTTGAGATAGGGGTCGAGCTTGCGCAGCCGGACGGTGAAGCCGCGCGCCTGCAACAGCGCGCCGAGCGCGGCCGAAGCCAGACCCTTGCCCAGGGAAGACACCACACCGCCGGTAATGAAAACATAGCGCGCCATAAGGACCGCAACCCCCCGTGATACTGCCCAATCTCGGTGCTGCAAACCGCCCAGAATCACGGTCTACCCACGGGATTTAACGTATATACGATTCCCATGCGTCAGGCAAGAAGACCGCAATATGCAGTGGTTCCAGTGGCTTATCGCCGCAACTTGTTGTGACGTTACGTCAGTCGGCCCGGGGCGGGGTCAGCGGCGCGCCGCCGGTCGTGGGTGGCAACAGATCGCTGCCGGCGGGCAGGTCCGGCCCGGTTTCTTCGACCGCCGGGACGTCGGCCCCCAGCCGGTCGATGACCGAGGTGTCGGCCGAATTGCGCGCCGCCAGGATCGTCATGAAGACGCTCATCGCCATGAATGCTGCGCCCAGGATCCAGGTGAGCTTGCCCAAGGCCGTCGCGGCCGACCGCCCGCTGACGACGCCGCCGCCACCGCCGATGCCCAGACCGCCGCCTTCTGAGCGCTGCAGCAGCACAACGCCGATCAGCGCCAGAGCGAGGATCAGCAGGATGACGAGGACGACGTTTTCCATCGGGCGGGCCTTGGCGGTTACGACGCGCGGTATCTAGAGGCTCTGTCCCCCCGCTGCAACCCCGCGCGGTCCTGCACCTTGGCGCAGGGCGTCGGTGGCTGACCGCGTGCCGCTTCTTCGCGTTCGAAATACTCCGGGGGGTTTGGGGGGCTGGCCCCCCAACACGGTCGGCGCACGCAGTGCGTCGAAACCCATGTCCGGCTGGACGCGGGCGCCGCCCGGGGCCGGCCAGCCCCTGATCCGACTTTCCGGTTTCGCCCCCCAGCCGCCGTCGATATACCGTCGCGGGGTTTCGAAAAACGGGGGCCGCCATGGCCAATGTCGTCGTCGTGGGCGCCCAGTGGGGTGACGAAGGGAAGGGCAAGATCGTCGACTGGCTCAGCGAGCGGGCCGACGTGATCGCGCGCTTCCAGGGCGGGCACAATGCCGGCCACACGCTGGTCGTCGACGGCACAGTCTACAAGCTGCACGCGCTGCCTTCGGGCGTGGTGCGCGGCGGCAAGCTCAGCGTGATCGGCAACGGCGTGGTGCTGGACCCCTGGCATCTGATCGACGAGATCACCCGGATCCGCGCCCAGGGCGTGGCGATCAGCCCCGAGACGCTGATGATCGCCGAGAACGCCCCGCTGATCCTGCCGGTGCATCAGGATCTCGACCGGCTGCGTGAAGAGGCCGCGGGACGGGCGAAGATCGGCACCACCGGGCGCGGCATCGGCCCGGCCTATGAGGACAAGGTGGGCCGCCGTTCAGTACGCGTGGCCGATCTGGCCGACGCGGCGACGCTCGACGCCCGGCTCGATCGGCTGTTGGCGCATCACAATCCGCTGCGCAAAGGGCTGGGGGTCGCGGGCATCGACCGCGACGCGCTTAAGGCGCAGCTGATGGAGATTGCGCCCGACGTGCTGCAGTACGCCGGGCCGGTCTGGAAGGTCTTGAGCGAAAAGCGCAAGACCGGCCAGCGGATCCTGTTCGAGGGCGCGCAGGGGTCGCTTCTGGACATCGACTTCGGCACCTATCCCTTCGTGACTTCGTCGAACGTCATCGCCGGACAGGCGGCGACCGGCGTCGGGCTGGGCCCCGGGGCGATCGACTTCGTGCTCGGCATCGTCAAGGCTTATACCACGCGGGTCGGCGAGGGGCCGTTTCCGACCGAGCTCGACGATGCCGACGGGCAGCGGCTGGGAAAGCGCGGCCACGAGTTTGGCACCACCACGGGGCGCAAGCGCCGCTGTGGCTGGTTCGACGCAGCCCTTGTGCGGCAGACCTGTACGACCAGTGGCGTCAATGGCATCGCGCTGACCAAGCTCGATGTGCTCGACGGGTTTGAGCGCCTGAAGATCTGCGTGGGCTACCGGCTTGACGGCGAAGAGCTCGACTATCTTCCCACCGCCGCCGACAGCCAAGCGCGCTGCGAGCCGATCTACGAAGAGATGCCGGGCTGGACGGCCTCGACCGAAGGCGCGCGCAGCTGGGCGGATCTACCGGGCGAGGCGGTCAAGTATGTCCGCCGGATCGAAGAGTTGATCCAGTGCCCGGTCGCGCTATTGTCCACGTCGCCTGAGCGCGACGACACCATTCTGGTCACCGACCCGTTCGCGGATTGATGGGGCGCTCATCGGGTCCTCGGGCCATCGTCGCGGCTGGAAAGCGCTGACCGGCGCGACGTGACGGCACGCGCAATGTAATGGAGGTTCGTCCCCTTGGCGCTCAGCTACAAAGCCCGCCGCCGCTGGTCGCTGGTGATCCTGCTCGTCGGATTGCCGGCCTATATCGTCGTGGCCGTAACCGTGGTGAACTGGTTCGAGCGTCCTGGATTTGTTCTGGAACTGGCGATCTATGTCGGCCTCGGCATCCTCTGGGCGCTGCCGTTCCGGGCGGTGTTCCGCGGCATCGGCCAGGCCGACCCGGACCAAAAAAAGGCGGAGTGACCGGGGTCACTCCGCAGGTGGCTCGTTGGCGGACGAGCACACGAATGCCAGTGTGGCTCAGCCAGTGGCGCTTTTCTGGGCGTCCTTGAACCGGCTCGACGGCGCGATGGTGAACTGGCCACGCTCGACCCGCTTGATGCGGCCTTCGCGCAGCAGCACCCCGAAGGCGCGCAGGCCCTCTTCGCGGGTGAAGTCGTCCTTGGGCAGGTAGCGCACCACCCGCTGCATGATCTGCGGCCGCGAATTCATCGCGTCGCCCTCGACATAGGCGCCGAACGCGGCCGAGGCTTCAAGCAGGTCCTGCAGTCCCTCGGCGCCGTGTTCGGTCACGAAGCGGGCGAAGTCGCCGCCGTCGCTGAACATGTTGCCGGCGGCTTCGCCGGTGTCGCCAGCGTCGTCGTCGAACAGCTCGTTCTCGTCGTCGCCGTCGCCGTCGTCGGCATGGACGCGGCGCGGACGCACGGGTTCGGTGCGGCCCTCGGCCGGGTCGGGCTTGTCGATGCGCTGTTCCGAGACCAGCATCAAGGGCGGCATCTTGCGGCGCGGACGGGCGGTTTCCGCCGCGTCGCCTTGCTTGGCCCGGGGGGCCGGACGCGGCTTCACCGGTCCAGCATCGGCCTCGGACTCGGCGTCGGTATCGGCGTCGGCGTCGTCGGCCGCCTCCGGGCGCACGACGCTGGCCAAATCGTCGCGGAATTGGTCGAGCGTTCGGGCCGCTTCGGCGTCTTCGGCGGTCTCGACTTTGCCGCCATCGGCGCGAACCGCGGCGACGGCCGCCTTCAGGTGAGCGATCGCTGAACGGCGGCGGCTGCCTTCCTTGTTCTCCAGCTCGGTATCGGCCTGCGCCAGCAGGCGGTCGACCGACACGTCGTCGCCCACCGGGGCGTCACCGCTGACCTCCGATACGATTGCGGCCAGATCCGCGGCCGCCTTCGCCTTGTCGTCGCCAGCCTCCTCGGGCTGCTCAGAGGTCTCGCCGGCTGCGGTGCCGTCCTCGTCTTCCGCGACCGCGTCCTCTGCCGCCGCCGCTTCGGGCGCGGCATCGGCGCGGTCGCGCTGCGCATCTCGTTCGACGGCGAGCAGTTCGTCGACGAGTTCCGCCTCATCTTCCTTCGACAGTCCGGTCTCGCCCAGTGCCTCGCGGATCGCGTCCGTGCTGGGGTCCTGCGCGTCCGGCTGGGCGTCGCCGATGACCTCGGCCTCATCGGCGTCGGCGTCGATGAACCGGGCTTCGAATTCCTTGCGGCTCATCTTCATGACGCGGACGCGCGGGGCCTGGCGCGGCGTACCTTCGGTGTCGTCGGCCGTCGCGACGTCTTCGTCGCCGGCGTCCTCCTCGCCCTCGTCGGCCTTGGCGGTCTCTGTCGAGCCCTTGTCCAGAAGCTCCGACAGGTCGATGTCGACATCCACGGCGTCGGCGTCAACGCGGTCGGTTTCTTCCAAAACCAGCTTTTCTGCGGCGGGGCTCTCCGGCGCCTCATCCGCTTCCGCCGCGCGGTCGTCTCCCAGAAGCTCCGTCAGATCGAGCTCATCCTCGGCGGTCTCGCCTGCGGCGTCGGTTGGCTGGTCGGCCTCATCCTCTGCTGCCTCGACAACCACCTCTTCCGCGACCTCAGCGGCTTCGTCGACCAAATCGGCCTCGGCTTCGGCTTCCTCGGTGCCGAGATCGTCCTCGTCAGCAGATGCAATGGCTTGCTCGGCTTCGTCCGCGGTCTCCGTCTCGTCTTCGTCGGCGGGCGCTTCTTCTTCGGCGGCATCCGCCTTGGACGGCGCCAACCCGGCGATGTCGAGCACATCCGGAGCCTCGTCGATTTCGAGGTCTTCCTGATATTCCTCGTCCTGGGCCGCGGCTTCGGTCGTTTCGGCGTCGTCCTGAGCGGCGTCGCCGTCCGCCTCCGAAACCACAGTCTTATCCGCGGTCTCTTCTATAGCGGACTCTGTCGCGGGCGCGGCCTCGGTGTCCAGGAACGCGGTGTCCACGGGCACGGCGGGTTCGATGCGTTCGGCATGCTCGTCCTCGGGGAAGACCGAGCCGAGCTGGGGCTCGTTCTGCGACCGGCTGACGGCGGCACGGATGCGCGCCAGCTTAGCGGCGACGCTTTCGGGTCCGAAGGCCTGCGGCACGTCGGCGGACGCCACCGGCTCGGCCACGACGGGAGCGGCAGGCGCAGCAGCGGCGACGGGTGCGGCCGGAGCAACCGGCGCGACGGCCGGCGCTTGGGTCGGTTGCGGTTTTTCAGCGGGCGCGGGCGGCTCTTCGGCCGCGGCGATGGCGGGCGCCTCTTCATCCTCGTCGACCTGGCGCAGCACGATGCCGTTGTCCTGCACCTTGGCCTCGACCCGGCGTTGAATCTCGCGCTCGGCAATCCGGTGCAGCATCTCGGCATCCGGCGTCGGCGGTTCGGCGCCGAAATAACGGTCGTCCGCAGCCAGGTCGCGGAAATACTCGGCAATCGACCGCATCGTCGAGAACGGATCGTCGAATCCTTCGAGCGTGCAGGAGAAGGTGCCGTAGGATACGGTCAGAATCTTGCTGGCATTAACCATCGTGCATTCGCTTTCTCCCCCGATCCAGCAGGGCCGTGTTTACCATGCAGTGGTTCCGAATTCGGAACAGAACCAGGAAAATCCCAGTATTTTTTCGAGGTCAGATTGTGACATGTTTCCGAATATCCCATTAATATCGCTATGGTGGCGGCGATTGTCCAATGTTCGGAAATAGTGACGCTGATCGGCGCTGCGCCGGTGTCAGAGGCCGTTTTTCGCGAATCGTTCGCTTTGTCCGAGATGTTGGTGGCCGCCGATGGCGGCGCGGATGCGGCGTTGCGCTTGGGCGGTTTGCCCGACGCGGTGATTGGCGATCTGGACTCGCTGGGGTCCGAGCCCAGGACGCAGATTCCGGCCGATCGCCTGCACCGGATCGCCGAACAGGACAGCACCGATTTCGACAAGGCGCTGCGGTCGATCGCGGCCCCGCTGGTGTTGGCGGTGGGGTTCACCGGCGCCCGGCTCGACCACGAACTGGCGGTTTGGAACACGCTGGCGCGACGGGCCACGCAGATGGCGATTGTGGTTGGCGAGCACGATATCTGTTTCCAGTGCCCAGCCCAGTTGCGGCTTGACCTGGCGGCGGGCACCCGTCTGTCGCTGTTTCCGATGCGGGCCGTTGCCGGGCGCAGCGACGGGTTGCGCTGGCCGATCGACGGGATCGAATTCGCGCCTTGGGGGCGGGTCGGAACCTCGAACGAAGCGCTGGGACCTGTGACGCTGACCATGGCGGGGCCGGGCATGCTGGTGGTCTTGCCGCGCACTGCACTCACGGTTGCGGTGCAGGCGCTGCGTCCCGCGTAACAGCGCGCTCGCGCGCGATGATATAAAGCCCGGCGGCCATGGTCAGGACGATGCCCGCCAGCGCCAGGCGATCGGGGAAATCGTGGAACACCAGCCAGCCGATCAATGTGGCGACCGGGATTTCAAGGTATTGCATCGGGGCCAGCGTCGAGGCCGGAGCAAAGCGCAGCGACCAGGTCATCAAGAGATGTGCCGCGGTGCCGAGCAGACCAAGCGCGGCGAGAAGGGCCCAGTCGAGCGGTGACGGGGCGGCCGGGGCCAGAAGTGGCCCCTCGGTGGCGGCGCCGATCATCAGCAGCGGCAGCAGCATAAGGCTGGCCATGGTGCCGCTGACAGCCTGCAGCGCCACCGGATCCGCCGCCTTGGCGATCTTCCGGGTGACCAGCATGAAGAGCGCGAAGACCACCGCGACCAGAAGCGGCAGCAGCGCCGGTGCGCCGATGGCGGCAAAGCTTGGCTGCACCACCATCAGCGTACCCGCGAAGCCGACGGCGCAAGCGCCCAGGCGCCGCGGGCCGACCTCTTCGCCCAGAACGAAGCGGCCGAGCAGCAACATGATGAAGGGCATCACAAAGGCGATGGCGACGGCATCGGCGAGCGGCAGGAATTGCAGCGACAGAAACATCGCACCGATGCCGAGGATGTGCAGCCCGGTGCGGAGCGCGGTGAGGGCCAGAAGCCGCGGCGGAAGGGCGAGGCTCTGGCCGGTCAACCAGAGGAGTGGGATCAAAACGGCAGCTTGCACAGCGAACCGGATGGCGACGAGCTGCATAAGCGGGACGGTGCCGCCGAGCGCCTTGGCGATGGCGTCGCCCATCGGGGCCAGAATGCAAAAGCCGAGCATCAGCAGGATGCCGAACAGGGGCCTGTCAGCGGTCATGGGCGGCAGGGTAGGGCGTGGGGGAGTGCAGCGCCAGTGCAGCGGCGGAGGGGTCCGGTCCATTGGCGCGCTGGACAATTGCGTGCGACGGTTGCAGGCGCGACACGGGGTCTGAGCGAAACGATGCGGCGGCATTTGGCCAAGTGCCAGTCCTTGCCGCGCGGGTTGGGCGGGCCATTGCAGGTTCGTCTGGGAACGCGTGTCGAATTGCGTTTCAATCCATTTCGAAGCCGTTTGGCCTGAGCCGCTTCGCTTCGGCTTGCACCAACGAATTGCGGCTTAGGGCCAAGGCCCCGCCGTCTTGGCTAATGGATCAGGGTTGTTGCATTGCGACGGCGCCGGTGCCTCCGACGGGTGTCGTCGGCCTAGATCTCAACAGTTCGGAACGTTGACGGCGAGGCCGCCCAGAGAGGTCTCTTTGTACTTCGCGCTCATGTCCGCGCCGGTCTGGCGCAAGGTCTCGATGCAAGCGTCGAGCGGCACCAGATGGGTGCCGTCCCCGCGCAGCGACAGCGAGGCAGCGCTGACCGCCTTGATCGCGCCGAGGCCGTTTCGCTCGATACACGGCACCTGGACCAGGCCCTTCACCGGATCGCATGTCATGCCGAGGTGGTGTTCCAATGCGATCTCTGCGGCGTTTTCCACCTGTTCCGGGGTGCCGCCCATCACCGCACAGAGCCCCGCGGCGGCCATCGCAGAGGCGCTGCCAACCTCGGCCTGACACCCACATTCCGCGCCACTGATCGAAGCGTTGTGTTTGATCAGCCCCCCGATGGACGCTGCAGTGAGGAGGAAATCGCCGACCTTGGACGGCGCCGCGGCCGGAACATGGTCGAGCCAATAGCGGATCACCGCCGGCACCACCCCGGCCGCGCCGTTTGTCGGCGCGGTGACGACCTTGCCGCCGGCGGCGTTTTCCTCGTTCACCGCCATCGCGTAGACGCTCATCCAGTCGTTGATGGTGTGCGGAGGAGTGATGTTCAGCCCGTGTTCGGCCAGAAGCGCATCATGGATGCCCTTGGCGCGTCGCTTGACGCCCAGCCCGCCGGGCAACGTGCCCTCGGCCACCAGCCCACGGGCGATGCAGTCGTCCATGACCTGCCAAATCCGGTCGAGCCCGATGCGCAACGTGCCGGGACCGATCCGGCTGAGTTCGTTGGCGCGTTTCAGCCCGGCGATGGAGGTGTCCGCCCGGACGCACATGTCCAACATCTCGGCGGCGGATTTGAACGGGAATGGGACGGGCGGGCCGTCGTCGCCCTTCTGGTCACCGGCCAGCTCCTCGGCGGTCATCACGAAACCGCCGCCGACGGAATAATAGGTCTCTTGCAGGATCACGTCGCCTTGGGCGTCTGTTGCGGCCAGCACCAGGCCGTTGGCGTGGCCCGGCAGCGGGTCGCCATAGTGAAACACCAGGTCGGTCTGGGGATCGAAGGCCAGCGGCGGCAGGCCGGCGGGCGTGACTCTGCCGGTTTCGGCGATCTCGGCCAGCGCCGCCTCAGCCTTGTCTTGGTCGTAGCGGTCGGGCGCAAAACCGGCAAAGCCCAGTGTCACCGCCCGGTCGCTGGCGTGACCCACCCCGGTAAAGGCCAAAGAGCCGTAGAGCGTCGCCCTCAGTCCGCTCGCGCTGAACGGCGAGGCGCGCAACGCGTCGAGAAACCGCCCGGCGGCGACCATCGGCCCCATCGTATGCGACGAGGACGGGCCGACCCCCACCTTGAACATGTCGAACACAGAAACGAACATGCGCGGTCCTCCAGACGATCCTGTCGATATAGGCCGCACCGGGGCCGCGACGCGCATCGAAGCGACCATTCGCGGTGCAAAACCGTTGCCGCACCGCCCCCATTTACCCAGCCTTAACCACAGGTGGGTCAAAACCGGCGGCAGAAATCCGGAGGTTCCGATGCGGGTCTTCACTCTTTTGGTGGTGGTCGCCCTTCTCGTTCCGATCGCCGTGGCGGCCGACGGGTTGCCCGAAATCGATGTCGAGGGGCTGCTCGACGACTTGCCGCGCAGCACCGTCCGTGAGCTGCGCAAGTCCCCCGACCGCTTTGTCGAGGAGGTGGCGGGGATCATCATGGGCTATGGTGCGGGCGGCAGCATCGACGCGGCGGGGGTCGAACGCTATGTCGCGGTCCGCCGCGCCTATATCCGAGCGCGCGAGATGCGACGGCTGCTGTTGGCCGATCTCAACAATAACGGTGCGGTGGACGAGGCCGAGATTGGCGTGCTGATCGGCGCTGCGGCGGCAACCGCGCGGGGACGGCTGCTGCTGGCGTTTCGAACCGCGGATGCCGACGGAGATGGCCGTGTCGATCTGGGGGAGTTGCGCGCGTATGCCGAAGACAAGGCGTTGGCGGAACTCACAAGCTCCGACGCCGACGCGCTGCGTGCTCTGATGGCGTTCGACATCGATGGCGATGGTCGGGTGGTCCTGGACGAGGTGGTGCTGGCGACCCAAGCGTTTCAGCGAGAGGTTTAGGCGGCGGTTGGGTTTGGGCCGCGGTGCCCTATTGTCGGATCCGGCGCCTGATTGGGACGTTGTTCTTGTTGGACCCAGACCCTTCTAATCCCGCCGAGCCGTTGTTCCGACACGGTGTCGGATTTGGATTGTGTCCAGGCCGAAATTGCGTTGCACATCGATCCAAGCGACCACAGGCATCGCCCCTCCCGCAATGGGCACCGGCGATCCGTGAACTACCTGAAAATGATGCAACATTCGCGATGTGAATACATCGCTCAGGCGGCATGAAGGCGGTCCAAGGCGGAGGCGCCAAATCCTGCGCGATCCGTCCGCTGGAACGGTTTGAGTGCGTCCTTGATCCCCCCTGGGCGGGGCGCGAACCATTCGCTCAGCTGAACTGTGAATGCCTAAGTCGTGCGCTACACCAGATTGCGCCGTTCTGAGGCACATCCATCGTGTTTCGCCCCGACTGTTTGGTCGTCCTGAGGGAGTGCGGATGCAGCTGATAAAGTTTGGCCATAGGTGGATTTGCGCCCTCGCACCCCCGGTCCAAGTTGCCTATAAGCGGCCAAAGACCGACGGAGCTGCCCCATGACCGGAGAACTCTCCCCCATCGACACAGCGAAATTCGTGGCCGCAAAGCGGGCCGTGGACTTTGTCGAGGACGGCATGAAGGTGGGCTTGGGCACCGGATCGACCGCGGCCTGGATGGTGCGCTGCCTTGGCGAACTGGTCCGCGAAGACGGTCTCAGCGTCGTCGGCGTGCCAACCTCGACCCGCACGGCCGAACTGGCGCGCAAGGTCGGCGTCGACGTGGTGAGCCTCGATCAGGCAAAGTGGCTCGACCTGACCATCGACGGCGCTGACGAATTCGACCCCGACCTCAACCTGATCAAGGGCGGCGGCGGCGCATTGTTGCAGGAAAAGATCGTCGCAACCGCGTCCGACCGGATGATCGTGATCACCGACGCGAGCAAGCGGGTCGACAGCCTGGGCGCCTTCCCTCTGCCGCTCGAAGTCGTTCCCTTCGGCTGGCAAACCACCAAGGCGCTGATCGAAGAGACGCTCGCGGGGCTCGACGTGCTGGGCCAGTCCTGCACGCTGAGGCTCAATGGCGAGGCGCCCTTCGTCACTGACGAGGGCAACTATATCGTCGATTTGCACCTGCACCGCATCGCCAATCCGCGCCAGGCCTCGCTGGTTCTCAACCAAATCCCGGGTGTGGTGGAGAACGGGCTTTTCATCGATATCTGCGATGTCGTGGTGATCGGCCACGGCGACGGCCGGGTCGAGGTCAACGACATCAATTCCGGCACCACCGAACAGGACCGCATCGACTTCGTCGAAAGCGCGAATATGTTCTCCGATCTCTCGGAGTGAGTTTTATGGCTTTCGACTACGACCTCTTCGTCATCGGCGGCGGCTCCGGCGGGGTGCGCGCGGCTCGGACCAGCGCGGCGACCGGCGCCAAGGTGGCGCTGGCCGAGGAAAGCCGCATGGGCGGCACTTGCGTGATCCGGGGCTGCGTGCCGAAAAAGCTGATGGTTTTCGCCTCGGGTTACCGCGAGGTGATCGACGACGCCCGCGCCTATGGCTGGAGCCACCAGCCCGGCGGCTTCGACTGGCCGACCTTCCGCGGGCATCTACAGCGCGAACTCGACCGGCTGGAAGAGGTCTATCGGGCGATCCTGCACCGCAACGACGTCACCGTCTACGACACACGCGCGCGGCTCGCCGATCCGCATACGGTTGAGTTGTCCAGCGGCGGCACGGTCACCGCCAAACACATCCTGATCGCCACCGGGGGTCATCCGGTCCGGCCTGAGATGCCCAATGCCGGGCTTGGCATCGTGTCGGACGACATCTTCGGGATGGACGAATTGCCGAAATCAATCCTGATCATCGGCGGCGGCTATATTGCCTGCGAATTCGCCGGCATCCTCAACGGGCTCGGCGTTAAGGTCACGCAATATTACCGCGGCGCGCAGATCCTGCGCGGCTTCGACGACGAGGCGCGCGGGCTGGTGGCTGAGGCGATGCGCGAAAAGGGAATCGATCTGCACCTGGGCACCAATATCGTCGAGATGACGGCGGCGACGGCCGAGCATGGACCGCGCCCGACCGAGTCCGACGCGGCGATGGGTCCGCCGGTGAAAGCGCTTGATATGCTGGCGGATACGGGCGGCACCGCCGGCGGGCCGGTCTGGGTCAAGGCGACGAACGGCACCGAGCGGGTGTTCGACACGCTGCTTTTCGCCACAGGGCGCAAGCCGAACTCGGCGGGTCTGGGCCTGGAGGAGTGCGGCGTGAAGCTTGGGCGTAAGGGCGAGGTGATCGTTGACGACTATTCGCAGACGGCGGTTCCCTCGATCTACGCGATCGGCGATATCACCAGCCGGATCGAGCTGACCCCGGTGGCGATCCGCGAGGGCATGGCGTTCACCGAAACCGTGTTCAAGGGCAACCCCACCAAGCCCGATCACGAGCTTGTGGCCTCGGCCGTTTTCACGCAGCCCGAGCTTGGCACGGTGGGGCTGACCGAGGAACAGGCGGCCGATCAGGAAGAGATCGAGGTCTACTGCACCTCGTTCAAGCCAATGCAGCAGGCGTTTGCGGGGCGCAGCGACCGGGTTTTGATGAAGCTCATCGTCAGCAAAGCGACGCGCAAGGT
>JASJCA010000045.1 GCA_030066215.1 Rhodobacter sp.
ATCTGGTTGAAATCTTATGAGTCCGCGTCCTAGGATGTCGGCCAGCCTCTGTTCCAAATCATTGCTGGGTTCTTCGGATGTGACCCAAATTCTGTCGCCAATTTTGAGCGCAGGTTGCTTGGAATAATCAGGGCTGTCTGACATTGAGGCAATCTAACCTAGATTGGTATGGCGACAGGATCGAATGTCAAACTTGGTGCATCCAGAGCGCTAAGTAAACCTAGTGTTCCTTGATGAAATATTCAGTTCTGCCCGTTTTCCGGACCTGTTTTCGCGTTGTCATTGGTTGCCAGCCATTCCACGTATTTGTCCAGCGAGGATCGCTCGATCCTGAGGTCCGTGTAAGGTCTCCCATTCGATCCTATGAGCCTTAAGTCACGAGAATTCTTGTAGCTTTCAGCGGCATCGCTGCTTACAGGACCGGGAAACTCAACAATAACGCGTCCATTTTCGGGGCGACCGCGAACCCGCAGAAATTCCTCATCTATGCCTTGTTGGACATGATAGATAAAGTGGCGTGCGTAAGAAAGCGACGGGTCCACGCCGTTCTCTTTTCCCCATGAATCGTAGGATGCGGCAAAACTCGCCAGTTGCGGATATTGGTCTAGAGAATCGCGGAAGACTGGGGCGGCATCGGAGAGCTTCAGCCAGTTCCCGGCTTGCTGACACAACCACTTCACTAAGGCATCTACACTGGCCTTCGTGAACTCCAACTGCGCAACGTCCTGCCCATCAGAGGTCTCGATTAAGTCGGGACGCCCCTCGCCGGCTTGGCGTTCCCACTCCCATTGATGATCATCGCCTGCGATTTGTCCTTCTACTGGAATAAATGACTGCCCCGTGATTGGGACGCCGCGCGCTTCCAACAACTGATGTTCAAATCCCTCGGGCCACCAAAACCGAAACGCCCAAATTACAGCGTCGCTCGGACTAACTCCACGGTCAGATGCTTTTCGGAACTCCTCATCGAAAATGCGCATCACATCATAGAGAGAATCAATCTTGCCCACCTGATCGCGGAAGTGTCGAGCGGCGTCCTCTGCCGAATGCCACGGCTCGACCACCTTGTTTGATTGAGTGCCGTTAACCCATTGTATCAGCCATCGGCGATTCTGTAGGGCAATCCCCGACAAAAATAAAACAACGCCGACTATGAATATCAAAATTGCGTTGTCTGCGGCCCATTGAGGGTCGATCATGTTGGAAACCGCGAATAGAACGGCCTCCAGCCCCAAAAAAATAAGAAACCAAATTACGATTGCTCGCATGCAGACCTCATATTACGAGTTCTCTTCGCGTATGTAGGCGCCCTTGCTCACCTTATCCAGAGGGGACACACCCCAAGACAACTAACATTAGATCGCGTTCGCGCCGTCAATCGACGACCTAATGCCGTCCGTGATCCCATGACGGCCTGCGTAGCGGATCACCACAAAGAGGAGCATCCAATGGCAAGTGGTAGAGGGCGCGGAAATCCTTGGGATACTCCTGAATGGTGGTTCGTCCGTGGCGAAGCGATGCTAGTTCGGCAGGTCATTGGCGCGGGTGCAACCGCACTCGGCTATGCGAACTATGCGGATAAGAAAGGGGAATACTATCGCGCCTTCTTTGAACTTTCGGTTGGCCTCGAGCGATTTGCCAAGCTTATCCTTGTAATCGATTACGCGCTGAGCAACCAGGGACGGATGCCTGATGAAAACGTCGTTCGCAAATTTGGCCACAACGTCAAGGAACTGCTAGACGCCGTGGAGGCGGTCGAGCAGACACGTGCCTTCACGCTTCGTCATTCAAGGCCGAAGGACGCTGTCCCGGTAGCCATAGTCGATAACTTGGATGCTTTCGCCGATGCCAAGCGCGGGCGGTATGCGAACTTCACTGCGATTGGAAACCCCAACGATGATCAGCACGAGCCGATCAAGAGATGGTGGGATGAAGTTGCTGAGCAGATTTTGAAAGAGCGGTATTATGGGAAGCCATCGCAGGAGCGCATTGAGGCGAAAGCGCGCATGGTGGGCGCTATGCTTTCTGGTTTTGCGATTGTTCAGCACACCACTGAAACACGAGAGCACATGACTGATGCTGAAACAGCGTCGCTTCGAACTGGGCAATCTGGCCTCGTGCAGAAATGGGCGCGATACCACACTTTAACCGTCGTCCGCTGGCTTGCCGAGGTCCACAGGGAAATCTCGCACTCGGCGGTCTATAACGCCGGTTTGGATGCGTTTTTTGGAAGTTGGGAATATTTCGACAGCTATCGCGTTGATAATGATTTTTTGAAGAGCCGCAAAGTTTGGCCGTTAGATTAGTGATGCTGCGCATCGCGCAGACGACCGGTTTGACGGACCGCCCTGCAGCACGGGATCTCGTTGGCCAATGTCCGGATTCGGCCGTGCTCGAATGAAAGGCGCCTACGGTAGATCAAGATCGCCCGTCGATCGAAGCGTCCAACAGTTCTTTGATGTAGCCGCTTTTCACCATGTAGAGGTCTTCTTGCCCAGCTCGCACGGTGACGCCCGCGAAAAATGCGGCGAAGTCCTTTCCTGTCCGTTGAATGACAAAGTTGGGCCCACCACTGAGCCCATCGGGATCAAACGTGAGCCTTTGCAGCGGTTTGAGGTGGAGCAAAGTCTGATCTGATTGCTGGCGGTGCGCCTTCAGCGTCGTTGCGCGTCGACGGGATCCAATGTGGTTCTTGTCGTCGAGCTCGTAGAGCTGGTCCTTTGAGGGGTATCCGTAGTTTAGAACTGCGATTACGGCATCGCTCGTACTGTCTGGCGGAAACTCCCCAACACTGAAAAACCTCTGCCGGAGTGCGGGGTGTTCGTCGCATGCGTCATCGAAGTTGAAGACAACGATGTCTTGAATGTCATACTGAATGCCTTCCGGGCCGATGCGAGGCGCGCGATAACCTGATGAGGTCACCGCAAATTCACCGTCGTCCGTAAGCATGCTGATGTCTTCGGGGCTGACTTCCGTAATCTGGTGGCCAGTGCAGAGCACGAGGTAGTGCCCCCGGTAAAGAATTGGCGACGCCGAGCCCAACAGGGAGACCTTGAAGGTCTCGTCGTGAGTCCAAACAAACAGATTGAAGCTGTACTGGCCCAGCATGCTCTGCAATTCGCGCGCGAGCACGTAGATACCGTTGACGGAGACTGCTGTATCCAGACTTTCGAGCAACACGTCGCAATACCTCATGCTAATGGAGTGACTACCGCGTCCTGCTTCCATTGATGCCATACCGACCGCTCAACGTCGTCCAAAGTGATTTTTCGGCAGCCAAGGACTCACTCAGCGGTTTGCCAGCACCTTGTCCGTCGTCCCGCATTGTATGAGTTCGCTCAAAGCGAGGTTTTAGCTCGTGCAACGAATGTCAGCAAAGACGTGCCGCACCGCGGAATCGTGATGGTTGAACCAAAGGCAGCTGTGGGCCGTAGGTGCTTGATTTCTTTCAGGCTGAAATGTCCAGCATTCAGTTTGAAGCGCCGCGCCTTCGCGCGAAGTAGGAATCCAACCGACTTTTGCTCACGTCACTATCGTAGCAAAGTGGACTATACCCGCCGGGCTTTGACCATGCGCTTCGACCGCCGCAACGGCGTCCAGCTCGGTCTACGTTATAGGGGCAAGGACACGAGCCGGGATAGGAAGCAATGCTCTGCCGAATGATCTCCCGTCGAGCCGCCTGTACCTCCCGGGATGTTGGGGCTGCAATTCGACGAGCCGGTGCGCTCTGAGTGGGCTCAGTGCCGCCGGGGCGGTTTGCCGAAAGGTAGCTCGACGACATCCACCCGTTTCCAAGGGAAGAAACAATCTGGCTCCACTGTTCCGAACGCCCAACCAAGCGCACGCGAGCCCCTTTGTTCAATTGCCCTAGAACGCGGTGTGTCGTTCCAGGTCCAGCTCTTTGATTCACTCTACTGCCGGTTACGTACAAGTACACCGCATCATCGCTCAGGTCGGGCAACGATCGCGGCTGGTTCCTTTCGACCTGTTCCGTGCCAATCAAGTTCGTTGGCTCGTCTATTTGGCCCAACCAAAGGAGCAGCGCAATTGCTGCAATTATCCAAATCCAGCGCCGAATCTTGCCACCATGAGACTACTCATCAACTTTAACAAGTTCTTCAACGGCCGCATATGCTCTACCTCGCCGTCGCGCGAAGGCCAGCTTTGTTTGCCGCATCGCCGAGAGGAACACGACTGATCAACGGCCGCAATGGACCATGACCGTTGATCAAGATCATTGCAGTCGCAATTCGTCACCGCGCGCCAGTATCGGTTGCACAGCCTACTCGAAACGCAAAGTGTGGAATTCACGGTTAGATGAAGTGGAGATGTTGCATGGCGATCGGTGAATTGTGGGGAGTAGCGGTTGGCACCGAGTTCGATGACCGTCGTCAGCTTTATGACGCCGGCGTGCACCGTGCTTTGCAGGCAGGCATCGTTGGGCGGGCTTCTGTCGGAACGGAGAGCATCGTTCTTTCGGGCGGCTACGTTGACGACGCTGACTACGGATCCACAATCATCTACACGGGCGACGGTGGTCGGGATCCGAACACCGGTCGTCAAGTCGCTGATCAGGAATTTGTTCGGAAGAACCAATCATTGGTCACGAGTTGCCTGCAAGGCCTCCCGGTCAGAGTAGTTAGAGGTTCCGGCCACAAGAGTGAGCACGCACCTGACTCTGGCTATCGCTATGACGGCTTGTTCAGAGTCGACAGCTACTGGAGAGCAGAAGGCAAGGACGGCCACTTCGTGTGCCGGTTCCGCCTGTTGTCCTTGGAGCAAGACTTCACTTCATCTGACGGAAAACCGGAATCGAGTGCGGA
Source organism: Rhodobacter sp. (assembly GCA_030066215.1). Taxonomy (GTDB): domain Bacteria; phylum Pseudomonadota; class Alphaproteobacteria; order Rhodobacterales; family Rhodobacteraceae; genus JASJCA01. The sequence goes on from JASJCA010000045.1 coordinate 4,824, forward strand.
AACGGGTGAACCTGTAGGAAGGGTCGAGACGACGGTTCAGAGGATTGTCAGGGACACAGCGCTAGGACGTAGGGTTAAGGAACTCCACGATTTTACCTGCCAGGTCTGCGGAGAACGATTGGAATGCGCGGGAGGTCCATACGCGGAAGCCGCGCATATCCGGCCCCTCGGGACTCCCCACGATGGTCCCGACGAACTGGAGAATCTCCTTTGCCTTTGCCCAAATCATCATGTGCTGTTGGATCGTGGCGCACTAGCCATAGACGACGATCTATTCGTGATGGAGACCGGAAAGCGTCTGCGCCTAATACCCAAGCACAAGCCTTCGCCTCATCACCTGCGATACCAACGGTCAATCTGGAAGTAGCTGTAGGGAGGATGCGAATGAACGTTTTCGATTGTTCGAGGTCCTTGTGAGTGCTGCGAACGTCCGGTTCCACGGGCTGCAACGCAGCACATCATGGTTATTTTGAGCGACCGCTCTGGGCCGGTAAAGATAGTGGTACCCCTTATCGCCACCATCGTGTGGCTGCAGGCCGATGCAACCGCTGCCGACACGACGTCGTTCTTATCGCGCCGGGTTCAGTAGCCCGAATTCCGCTCCCCGTGACCCTCCGCCGTCTCGTCCCCGTGCGAGCAGGGGGATCGCGGGTCTGGCGGACGCCGCTGCCCGCGCAATGGCCTGCCCGCTCCATTCGCTAACGCTCCCGTGTTGACCATGCGCGGGCGGCTTTGGTCGCCCGCCATTTCCTCCCGCGTCCCGCACGGGGACGAAACAAAGGAGGATCACATGGCACCGAAACCCGACATCTACACCCGCGTCACCGAGAAGATCATCGCCGACCTCGAGGCTGGCACCCGGCCCTGGCACAAGCCCTGGAGCGCCGAACATCTCGCCGGTCGCATCACCCGACCGCTCCGCCATAACGGCGTCGCCTATCGCGGTCTTAACATCATCCTGCTCTGGGCCGCCTCCGTCGCCAACGGATACGCTGTGCCGACCTGGATGACATACCGCCAGGCTCTCGAACTTGGCGGTCAGGTTCGCAAGGGTTCCAGGGGCGAGATGGTCATCTACGCCGACAAGCTTCGCAGAACCGAGACCGATGATGCTGGTCAGGATCGCGAGGTCGAGATCCCCTTCATGAAGGGCTACACGGTCTTCAATGTCGAGATGATCCACGGGCTGCCGGAACACTACTATGCCGCGGTCGAACCGATGCCGGAGACCGCCGAACGCGACGCAATCGCTGAAGCCTTCTTCGCCACCACGGAGGCCGATATTCGACACGGCGGCAACCAGGCCTATTACGCCGTCGATCCGGATTACGTGCAAATACCGCCCTTCAAGACGTTCGAAACCCCTGAGGCCTATTACGCGACGCTCGGCCACGAGATCACGCATTGGACGCGCCATCCCAAGCGCCTGGACCGCAGCTTCGGCCGCAAACGCTGGGGCGACGAAGGCTATGCCCAGGAAGAGCTGGTCGCCGAGCTTGGTGCCGCGTTTCTTGCCGCCGATCTGAGCCTCGCACCGGAACCGCGGGACGAGCATGCCGCCTATATCGCGCATTGGCTCCAGGGGCTACGCAACGACAAGCGCTTCATTTTCCAGGCCGCTGCGCACGCGCAGAAGGCTGTCGACTACCTGCATGGACTCCAAACCCAACCTGACGAGGCCGCCGCGTAGGCGGCCTCACTCCTGAAGCCGGGCAGAGGCCAATGCTGCGCTCGGTATCAATGGCGCGGCGGTCTTTCCACCATGTCATCGGTGCTGAGCTGGAGGCAGGCGCGCCATAACGGTGTCTTCCAATAGGTCTTGTCGAAGCGTCTGCCGGTGTCCGAGGTCTCCGCCAGAAACCCGATCCAGCTCAACGGGCGCAGCACATGGGTGAACAGAAAGCCCGCGTGGTCATGGTATTCCCGGTCAAAGACGCCATCGCGTTTCTCCAGACCATAGAGCGTTTTCACAAGATGCGCTTCGGTCAGCCCTCCCTCGGCCTCGACATTGATGATGTTCAGGAAGATGTCCCAGTTACCCGGCGCCGTAAACTCGGAGCGGGCGGTGCGGGCATGGTTGGATTCGAATAGGTAAGTCTCTGCGATCCGGCTGAAGAACGCCCCGCGCCGTGTTGCCAGGTCCTTTGCCGCTTTCGAAACCTGGAACTTGCCTTTCACATGCCGCCCGAGCTTGGCGACGATCATGAGGTCGTGCAGGACCATGGCCGGCGGAGCATCCTCCTCGTTCAGAACTTTGTTCAGTCGCAGCAGTTCCTCGGCTCTGTATTCCGGCCAGCGTGAATGCTCCGCCATCCAGTGGGCGAATATCCGGTTGAAGGCCTTCGTCTGAGTCAGGCCGATCCCGCCGTTTTGGCCCGCGTAGTCGAAAGCGAGCTCAATTGCCCGGAGCAGGCGTGACTGGTCCGGGACGGGGTTGTCGCCGGCAACGGGTCGAAGCGTGATCATACCTCGCCATAGCAAGTGGCGCGGCTGATTGTCATTTCGGGTCTTGGCCTGGCTCGCTGTATCGAGCGACATCGCATCCGTCGAGCGGTCGGTCATCCCGCCAATCCGGTGATGCCAGTAGAATGCCTCGCTCAGTCGATCCCCTCCCGTTTTCTTCTTGATGCAATCTCCGTGACCTGGTCCGGCGGCCGGTCGCTTGCACTCCCTTCAAGCAGAACTTTCCCCTGTGCGCTTCGCGCCCATTCCTCGCGCGCTAAAGTTCCGCCTGACAGCCGGTCCGTGCGGTCCCGGTCTCCCGTTTGCATCGAAAACGAAAGGAGACCGACATGACCAGGTACTACACCGTCACCACCCCCGACACCGGCAAGGACGGCAAGACCCGCTTCCACAAGGTGGGGGTCGCCTTCCCGCAGAACGAAGGCGCCAAGTCCTTCATGACCATCCAGCTCTTCGCGACCCCGGTGAATGGCGAGCTCGTCCTCTTCGAGCCGAAAGCCGACAGCGACGACGGCCAGGTCACCGAGTGACCCGGCCAGGGAGGGGCCTCACGTCCCTCCCGCCAGTGCTTGCCAACATCTCACATGAAGGACATCACATCATGGAGCTCCTGCCCCAGTCCATCCTCGACCAGCTGGCCGCGAACGGCCGTGCCAATCAGGACCGCATCGAAGCCTGCGAGGACACCATCGACTTCGAACCCGTGGTCAAGCTCTTCACGCCGGATGCCGGCGCGACCTGGCTTCTGAGCGAAACCGACCCTGAAGACCCCGACATTGCCTTCGGTCTTTGCGATCTCGGTCTTGGTTATCCCGAGCTGGGTTCGGTCCAGCTCAGCGCTCTCAAAGCGCATCGTGGTCGCCTTGGACTGCCGATCGAGCGCGACCTCCACTTCGAAGCCGACGCCCCGCTCAGCACCTATGCCGAGCGCGCTCGCGAAGCCGGAGGGATCGTCACATGAGCACCAATATCCACCCCGAACACATCAGCGCCTTCGAGGCGCTGACCTCGGGAGAGTGTGAGAATTTCGCGGTGTTCTCCTGCTTCGTCGATGGCGAGCCCGCGGTGGCGATCGTTGCGTTGACACCTCCTGAAACCGATGAGGGCGAATACCAGATTACACCGCTGTTCGTCGGGGTCACCGAGGCGATGAACCTGACTGATCACGACGGGATGGCCGCGTGAGATTGCATTCCCGAACCGCGAGTTGACCCGGCTATCGGGCACGATGGCCGGGTCTTCCTCTAACCATCGTCTCGAAACGCGTTTCACTGAAAGCCGGGCACCCGGTTCCGTTTTTTATCTGCGTCAGAACGGCGATCTCCTGGGGCTTGCCGGTTTCTCATAAAGTCATATCGGCCACTTCCGGGACCGCAGGTTAAAGGCAAGGTTCGCTGCGTCTTGTCGGACGGAACGGTGAACCTGAAGACCAGTATTGTCCGAGCCCACGGCTCAGTGGCCCGACCCCCTGATGGAGGCCAGGCGGGAAGCGGGATACAGCCATCATTCGTCCAATACGAAACTATAGCATTGACACCATGCTATAGTTTCGTGGACTATGGGGATGCCTTTATGAAGTTGGCAGGAAATAGGGGGGCTTTCTTCCGCATGACCCGGACCAAGAGACTGACAGAGGCAGAGCGCATGGAGATCGTTCGCGAGGCAGCGGATGGGGTCTCGACGTCTGTGCTGGCCGAACGGTTCGGGGTCACGTCGCGCGCGGTGCGCTACACGCTGAAGGCCCATGAAGAACGCCAGCGGGACACGGGTGTGGCGACAGCTGCGGTAACAGTGAAGCTCACCCCAGAGGAACTTGGCGCCTTGGATGAGGTCCTGGCATCAGCGGGAATCGAGACACGCACGGAGGGGCTCAGGCGGCTGATCCAGGCGGCGGGCGGGACCTTTGTCCCGGATGCCCATCTGGCTGCCGAGATGGCGCGCTATCGCACCTCTCTTCATGAGGTCGGCAACGGGGTCGCACGGATTGCCAAGCAGATGACCAAAGCCAACCGGATGGGGCAGGGGGCCGGTTCCGAGTTCTCCGAATTGCGCCTCGCGCAGATGCGCGGGCTGGCGCGGTTCATCCTGGATTCTGCCGACGAGATCGATCTGCTCCTGCGACGCCGCCGGGACGCGATGCAGCTCGAAGCCACCGCCGCTCTGAGGGAGTTTGCCCATGCGGCTGAATGATGCCGTCCATGACGTCACCGGCGAAGTCTTCCGCGACGGCTGGAGCCGCATCCGGGGCTCGATGCAGGGGCTGCATGTCTCCAAGCAGAAGCAGCTCGTGCGCGCCGCCGCCGGACATCGGGCGGTGGTCTTCAAGGCGATCCGGGGCGGGGGCACGCATACGAAATCTCAGCTTGCCAACCAACTCGACTACCTCACCACCAAGTCAACCCATATCGTCGACAGCAGCGGGTTCCTGGACGGCAAGGCGAGGCTCGAAGCCAAGGAAGTGAAAGACCTCACCGAGCGCTTCGCCAAGCGCTGGAGCGCCGGGTTCAAGCCCAAGCTCGGGCAGACCACCCATATGCTGATGTCCTTCCCCATCGGCACGCGCGGCGAGGATGTGCGGGACATTTCTTCGACTGTGGCGGAGCGGTTCTTCCAGACCGACGAGGGGCATTTCGATTACATCATCGCGGTCCATGAGGACCGGGATCACCCGCACGCCCATATCGTCCTGAACCGCCGGTCGCAGGAAGGCGAGTTCTTCTTTCTCGGCCGGGATCACCGGTTCAACTACGACGATTTCCGCCTCGCCATGGTCGAGGAAGCCGAGAAATTCGGCGTGCGGCTCGAGGCGACCCGGCGGCTGGATCGGGGCGTCGTGCATTACCCGCCGCGAACCCGCGAGATCTATGCGGCGAAGGAAGAGGGGCGTGTGGCGGAACCGCGTCCTCGTGTGGGTGCGGACCTGGACCGCGCGCTCGATGAGATCGCCAACACCCGGATGGCCTATCACTCCCTTGCCGCAGAGGCCTCGTCCGACAACCGGGAGGACATCGCCGACGCCTTGTTCCGCGCCGGGGAGCTTCTGGCGAAGGGCGGCAAACTCATGACTGAAGGAGGGGTCTACATGGCCGAAGAGCAATCGTTCGAGGATCTGAGATCCCGTTATGCCGAACAGGTCGAGCGCATCCAGGGCATGATTGCGGAAAAGCCGGAGGCAGAACGGCCAAGGCTCGAACGTAGCCTGAATGAAATCCAGTCGCGGCTTGCGCATATGCAGCCGCTCGGGATTCGGTCCGTGACCCTGACTGAAAAACCTTCAGACGGCGGGGTGTATTCCGAGTCCAATATCGACCGCGACCAGCTGGAGCGCCTGAGGGCGCCGGACATACGGGCACAGGTCGACACAGCTCTCCGGGGGACCGGGATCAGCAGCTCGGTGGTCGTCGCGCGGATGGAGACCGGGGCGCAGAACGCCGCGCTCGAGCGGCAATGGATCGCGGACGACCTGGCGCGGGTGGCGGAGAAGGACGGTCTCAATCTCGAACGCCGCGCGGACATGGAGGCGGCGCGCGAGACCCTCAACCGGGCCCATGTCCAGCTTGGGATCGCGCTCGAGCGCCAGCAGGTTCTGCGTCAGGACGGTGTGATTGACGAGGCGCGGGAGGCTCAACTCGGCCTTCCCGAAGAGCGGCTTGCGGACGAGCCTGAAGCGGAAGCGGTGGAAACGGGGCCGATTGCCGATGCGAATCTCCGGCGGGTCATCGATCACCAGCGCGCCGGCAACCTGCACTCACCGTTCCAGGATGACGGTCAGCGTCTGAGCTACCGGGAGGCCGTCGAGCGGGGTCTCGACGAGGCGCAGATCGAGTGGCTTCGGGGAGGGGATGCGGACGTGCTGAAAGACCGGATCGAGGATCGCCTTGACCGACTCTATGCGGCCAAGACCTATCTGCAGTCGGACGTGGCCACCGCCAACAGCGAGGCGACGCGGGCCGTGGTCGAGGAGATTGCCGACCGGGAATATGAGCTTCACCGCGCCGATCTGGTCGATGGCGAGAGCGAACGCGGGGAGACCCATTGATGGGAGGGTTGGGAAAGGGACGCCTTGCCGTCGGCGTGGTGCTGGTCACGCTGGTTGCTGTGGCCATCGGCTACGTGATCTCCTCCGCGGTGCTGACCTTCCGCGACCTGGGCTTCAAGGCTGAGATCGACTTCTTCTACATTGTCGAGAATTTCCGGGCGATCGGTGCCGTCCGTCCTGACGACTTCCGCCTGATCAACCTGATCATCGGCGGGGCAGGGGTGTTTGGCCTCATGATGAGCCTTGCGATGTCGGGCTCCGCGCTGACGCGCTTTGGCACCACCCATTGGCAGACCCGACGGGAGATGAAGCGCAACGGGTTCTTCGGCAAGCCGGGCACCGGCTTCGTGATCGGCAAGCTCGGGAAACCCACCTCCCGGGCGCCGTTCCTTTGCTCGAAGACCTTCCCGCACGCGCTGATCGTCGCGCCGACCGGGCGCGGCAAGACAACAGGTTTTGTCATCCCGAACCTGCTGACCTGGCAGGGCTCCGCCGTCGTGCTCGACGTGAAGGGCGAGTGCTTCGAGGCTTCGGCCCGTCATCGGGCCGCGCAAGGCGACACGGTCTTTCGCTTCGCGCCGACGGATTGGGAGAACAAGCGGACGCACCGCTACAACCCGCTCCTGCGAATCTACGAGCTTGAGGACCCGGCCCGTCAGCAGATGGAGTTGCAGCTCCTGGCGACGCTCTTCCTGCAGAACGATAACGACCGGGTGCAGGGGCTTCTCAAAGGCGGGATCGATCTCTTCGTGGCCGCAGGCCTGCTGGCTTTCCAGCGTCGCAGACCGACCCTCGGCGAAATCTACCGCATCGCCGCCTCGGGCGGGAACAAGCAGAAGGAATATCTCGCGCGCTCCCATGAAGTACGCAACGCCGCGGCCAGGCTGATCTTCACGCGGCTGGCCTCGACCAACAACGACACGCTGACGTCATATGTCTCTCTCCTGATGACCTCCGGCCTGGATCAATGGCAGAACCCGGCAATCGACGACGCCACGGCGGTGTCGGACTTCGACTTCCGGACGATCCAAAAGAAGCCGTTCAGCGTCTATCTGGTCGTGCAGCCCCTCATGGTGAAGCCCTTGGCGCCGCTCATTCGGCTCTTCTTCTCTGACCTGTTGTCCGCGCTGCAGGACAAGGAGCCGGGGCCGGACGAGCCCTGGCCGGTGATGATCATGCTTGATGAGTTCAATCGCCTGGGCAAGATGCCGATTGTGGCCGAGAGCATCGAGGTCCTCCGGCACTACCGCGGGCATCTGGCGATCGTCACCCAGACCATTCCGGCCATCGATGAAATCTATGGCGAAAACACCCGGCGTGCGTTGCAGGGCAATGCCGGCATCAAGCTCTACCTGACACCCTCGGACGAGAAGACGGTCGAGGAGCTGAGCAAGGCGGTCGGCAAGACCACGAAGACCGTCGTCACGCGGTCCCGCGCAGTCGGTAAGAACCCCTTTGAGGGCCGCAGCCAGTCCGAACGGACCGAAGAGGTCTCGCTCCTGCCGGAGGACGAGGCGCGGCGGCTGCCGCTCGACGAGATCGTCGTCGTTGTGGACGCGCAGATGCCGGTTCGGGCGAAACGGGTCGTGTACTACGAGGATCCGTTCTTCAAGGGCATTCATTCGGCGCAGGAGGGGGAGCTGCCGTTTCCGCAAGCGCCGGTCGGACCGATGGGCGAATTGCCGTTGAGTGTCCGGGCGATGCCTACGGTGCCGCGCGGCAACGCGGATGGCGATCGCGAAGGCGTAGGTGGACGGACAGATGAGGCGGCGAGCACGCTCTCACCGGATCGGAAGCGTGTCGACGGTCGACAGATCCGGGCCGCGGCCATCGCCGAGGACCAGCGGCAGATCAAGATGGATTTTGGGGTGCGTTCCGAGCTCGAAGCAGAAAATCCGACCGAGGCGGATGTTGCAAAGGTCGAAGACGTGCTGAGCGATCTGGACCGATTGGAGGGGGAGATTTCGGGCTCGGCGGAGTCGACCAATGACGCTGGTGAAGGACTGTTTGCTCGCTAAGCTGGCATTCGTTCAGGTCGCAGAGAACGACGGCAGAGAGCCCTGTTGTGACCGATTCTGCGGGATGCACAGATGTCAGCTTTCGAATACTATTGGTAACCAGTGCGACGCTTGGAGCTTGAATTGCTGCTATCTCGCCAACCCAAGGATAAGCACCTCGCACCATTCATCGAGGCGTTCTGGACTTGCGAGGTCAGCAATGGCCGAGGACTTGAACGTGTTCTTCCGAATGGTCGCACGCAGCTGTTCATCAACCTCCACCAGGACGCGCTGCATCATTTCGACGACAGCGGTTCCGTGATACAGCAAGCCTCCGGCATGGCGCTTCAAGGGCCCGTAGAAACGCCTATTGTGATTGACCGCGCAGAGCAACGTGCCCTCTGTGGCGTTGTGTTTTCGGTAGGAGCAGCCTTTGCCATCTTTGGTGGCAAGGTTTCTGAAGTCGGGTCTGATCTCGTGGACTTGAACCGCCTGTCCTGGACCGATCAGTGGTCGCTCCATGAACGATTGCGGAAGGCGCGCGACGCGGCAACGCGCCTAGACCTGTTGGAAACGGCCTTCTCAGAGCGAATTCCTCTCCTACAAGACTGGGATATTATTGTACGTCAAGCCAGCATTCAGCTGCGGATGGGCGTGGACGTCCGGGCGGTGTCAAACCAGTTCGAAACATCACAACAGACATTGATTATGCGATTTCGGGAGCGCACGGGGCTTACGCCCAAGACCTATTCGCGGATAGAGCGGTTGCAGCAGTTAGTTCGGAACAAACGTCCGGAAACCCCCTGGGCTGAAGCTGCTTTGGATGCTGGCTTTGCCGATCAGTCTCATATGGTTCGAGAATTCAGGCGTTTCGCGGGTGTCACTCCGACCGAATACCTGCCGACGAGTGAGGACCAACAAAACCATATTGCCCTGCACAACTGAATTTTCTTCAAGACGACAGTCAGGACCATCGCCTACGCTTGGCGCATGACCGATGCTTATCAAGAAAGCTCGCTGAAGCCTCGCCTTGTGGTTCGCGATGTCGACGAAGCCCTTGCTTTCTATGGCCATGCACTGGGTGCGACGCTCCTGGAGCGTTTCACAGACCAATCTGGCCGAGTGGTTCACGCGGCCATGAAGGTCGGAGACTCCACCTTCACAATGACCCAAGAGGTCGTCGGGTGGGGGCTGACCGCGCCAGAAACAACCACAGGCGCTTCGGTATTGTTACACTTCACCGTGCCAAATCCAGACGAGATGGCGAAAGCGATGGTCAGCCTAGGTGGCGAGGTGCTCATTGAAATCGAGGATCGCCACTACGGTAAACGTGAGGGACGCGTTCGCGACCCATTCGGGCATTCGTGGATACTGAGCAAGACAATTGAAGTCCTAACGGACGATCAAATCCAAGATCGATTGAACAATTGAAACTGTGCGATGTCGAGAAACCGGGTCGGAGCCGACGCTTCAAAAAAAGACCGCAGGACACACGGCCCGCTGAAGATCGTGGGGCTTCGCCGCTCCCTCAAAGCCTCGATCAATCTAAGAGTCATGCTTTGCCGTATGAAGTGAACGCAGGTATGTTTCAAAAATGAAAATCCGTGGCTTCGACCATATTGTACTTTGTGTCGGCGACGTTGACATTACTCTTCAGTTTTATGAGCGCGTTCTCAACATGTCGGCACGGGAAGATCGAGCGGGCAAATGGTCCCTTCATTTTGGAACCAACAAAATTAGCATCCAAGACGCCAGAACCGCGCCAGGCCTCGCGGAAAAGACCGTGCCGGGCAGTGGGAATTTCTGCTTGGTCACAGATACTCCAATTGAGGATGTCGTTGCCAAACTCCGGTCCAACGACGTCGATATAGTCGACGGGCCTGCCCACAGACTAGGCGCTGTGGGAAGACTAATGTCAGTCTACTTTCGTGATCCGGACGGGAACCTCGTGGAGGTCAGTAACAGATTGACCTGACACACCGAAATCTGAGGGTGACTCTGATTGGGGCCGTTGGTTCTGCTGTAGCGAATTGCTTCTTTGTCCGCGACCAAGACCTTGGTGAAGGATCTAATGCTGCACCTACAATGAATGTCCGCAATGCAGGCTGCATCTGCAGCAAATCAACGGACGGCTGGATGACCGCTCTGGGCCGTGACCGACATAGAGATCGTGGCGAACTCGCCATCGATGCTGCAGGGCCGCATGGCGGGTCAGAGCCCAACTCAACCAATGCTTCGACGTAAACGAATGTCGGTTTCAAGCGGACGGTATCGGAAAGGTTGAAAACGCATCGTCCTGAGGTGCGTATCCCAGAACCCTGCAAGTTTCGGTCAAATCAAGCCTCTTGAATCGATTGTTGGAGATGCCGTGCGCGATGAAGCTACCGTCGATATCAGCCTGGATCGCGCGATCGATCAGATGTGCTGCATCGCGAGGGCTAAGCCAAGCACTTAGGTCGCGCAGCGTTTCAAGGGGCGGGCCGTCGGCAGGCTCAAATGCTCCTATCCGCAATGAGACGCAGGACATGCCGTGCTGTGTCGCGTAGAGCGAGCACAAGGCTTCCCCATAGCACTTGGAAACGCCATAGAGATTGGCCGGGGCGACAGCCATCGCCTGCACGACTTGCCGGTCTGGAGGGTATCCTTCGATGGTCTGTGCACTACTGGCGTATACAAAACGGCTGACCCGCGCTTTATGTGCAGCCTCGATCAAATAGGTTGTGACCAATATGTTGGCGGGCAGCACGTCTGCAAACTCAGCGGCTGGGTTGGATACGCCAGCGAGATGCACGACGGCGTCCACCCCACGGCAGAGATCGGCTGCGGCACTTGCATCGGAAAGGTCAGATTGCACAAAATGATGTGGGCCGACGACGGGGTCAGCGGGTTCCCTAATATCGGTCAGCACAAACTCATAGCGCTCGTTATACGCGGCCAGAAATGCCTGCCCGATCCGACCCGATGAGCCAGTTACCAAAACCTTCCGCATAGTCTGCCGCCCTATCGTAATGATCCTGTGACTTTGTGACGGCCAGTCCTAAGGCGGTCACGAGCGAAACGAAAGCGGTCCTGCGATGCCCCTCGCCGAACGGACCTTCATCGCCGCGACGCCGCACGGTTCCTCTGAGCGCAAAATGACTGGTGCTGCGGGATGACCGAATGACCGCAATGCGAGCCGGTTGCTGCGTGCTATTTTGAATCCTAGTCGGCGCGAAATGACCGCAAATCGCAACACTGGTGAGATGGCGGTGCTCTCACCGCGTCTTTAGAAACCGCCGCTCCATTTCGGCTTCTTGTTCGACCATCAGCGCGCGTGCGGTTTGCATGTGCGACTGCATTGTCTCGCGCGCTCTCGCGGCGTCTCCGCGTCGCAGGGCTGTGATGAGGGCGGCCTGATGTTCTCGTCCCTTACGCCAGAGCTCGTAGTTCCGTGGCTCGTAGAGGCGCCTATAGACCGTAAGGTCGGCCAGCATGTTCGCCATGAACCCGACCAGGAAGCCGAGCAACTCGTTGCTGGCACACGATGCCAGGATTTGGTGAAACTGGAGCGAGGCGACGTGCTGCGCGCGTTCTTCTTCGGCACTGGTGGGAGGTTCGGCATAGGCAGAGATGTTCTCTTCCAGAGTTGCCAGCTGTTTGTTGCTCAGATTTCCTGCAAGCGAAGCCGCCAATTCCGGCTCCAGCGCCAAGCGCAATTGGTAGATGTCGGCGATCGTCAAATCCTTGAAGTAGAAGTAGTTTACCAAGAGCGCCCAGGCCCGTTCTAGCGAGACCTCATGCACGAAACTGCCGCCACCGGGCCCGGTGCGCGTCTTGACCAGACCTTGCGCTTCGAGGATGCGCATCGCCTCGCGGATTGTGCCCTTGGACATGCCAAAGCGCGCGATCAATTCCTGTTCATTCGGCAGCCGGTCGCCGGGCGCCATGTTCTCGGCGACCAGCCACGACTTGATCTCTTCTGCGACTTGCGCCGGCCGGCTTAGGCGGACCGAGTGTTTTTCAGTCGAGCGGATGGTGGCAGGCGGCACTTTGGTCATCCTCGATCTGGGTGAGTTCCGGTTCTTTTTGCCGACAGAGGTCGCTGGCGCGTGGGCAGCGCGGGGCGAAGGCGCAGCCGGGCGGCGGGTTCAGCGGGTCTGGAAGTTCGGTGCCTTTGGCCTCTGGCGGGGCCAGCGGGCGGCCGACAACCGGGGCGCTGCCGGCGAGTAGCTGGGTGTAGGGGTGGCGCGGGGCGGCGAAGATGCGCTCGGCCGCGCCGACCTCGACGAGCGAGCCGAAATACATCACCGCGACTCGGTCGCTGACCGCCTCGACCACGGCGAGGTCGTGGCTGATGAACAGATAGGTCAGGCCGTAGCGCCGCTTCAGGTCGGCCAGCAAGTTCAGCACCTGCGCCTGCACGGAAACATCGAGGGCGGAGACCGGCTCGTCCAGGACCAGGATGCGTGCGTTGGCGGCGAGCGCGCGGGCGATGCCGATCCGTTGCGCCTGACCGCCCGAGAACTCATGCGGGAAGCGGTCGAGGAACTCCTCACGCAGATTAACCGAAGCGAAAATCTCGGCGATGCGCCGCGCCCGGTCCGGGGCATCCATACCGTGCATGCGGATCAACGGTGTCTCAACGATCCGGCGGATTGATTTGCGCGGGTTGAGGCTGCTGATCGGGTCCTGGAACACGTACTGGATCATACGCCCGAAGGCGGCGGGATCGGCATTGTCGAAGGCGCGGCCCTCGATCTCGATCTGTCCTGTTGTCGGCCGCTCGAGCCCCACCAGCATCCGGGCCAGGGTGGACTTGCCGCACCCGGATTCACCGACGATGCCAAGCGTCTCGCCGGTCTGGACCTCCAGGTCGATCGGACGCACGGCGCGGACATGGGCCTTGGGCGCGCCGATCAGCGGCTTGCCGACCGGAAAGGTCTTGGAGAGATCGGTGAGGCGCAGCGCGGCGGTCATGCGGTTTGCCTCTCGGTGGCGTCTTCGGGGAAAAGGCAGCGGACCGTACGCACCCCATTTTGGGTCAGCACGATGGGAGCGGCCCGGCAGGCCGCGACCGCCTTGTCGCACCGCGGCGCGAAGGCGCAGCCGCTCGGCAGCTCGTCGACCGCCGGCGGCAGTCCGGGGATCGCGGCCAGCTCTCGTCGCCCTCCACCGAGCTCGGGCACGCATGCCATAAGCCGCTTGGTGTAGGGATGTGCCGGGCGGTCGAGGATATCGCGCGTCGGGCCTTCTTCGACGATCTGGCCGGCATACATCACCGCGACCCGGTCGCAGAGTTGCGCCACCACCCCGAAATCATGGGTGATGAACAGGATTGCGACACCGCGCTGGCGCCGCAGGTCGTCCAAGAGCGACAGGATCTGTGCTTGCACCGTGACATCAAGCGCGGTGGTGGGTTCATCCGCGATGATCAGCTCAGGTTCGTTGGCAAGCGCCATTGCGATGCCAACGCGCTGGCGCATGCCGCCAGAGAGCTCATGCGGATAGCAGTCGATGCGCATCTCTGGGTTTGGAATGCGCACGTCCCGCAGCAAGGTGATGGTACGCTGGCGCAGCTCCGCCTTGGGCACGGAATGATGCACGCGAATCGCCTCGGCCAGTTGCGTACCGATGCGCGTTAGCGGGTGTAGCGTGGCCAGCGGGTCCTGGAAGATATAGGCCACCTTGTCCCCGCGCATCCGGCGCAGATCGGCATAAGGCGCGCCGATTAGGTCGCGGCCGTCGTGGAACGCGGCGCCGCCAGTGATGACGCCGGGGGGCGAAGCGACCAGCCCCATGATGCTGAGCGCTGTGACCGACTTGCCGCAGCCCGATTCACCGATGACGCCGAGGCATTCGCCCGGTGCGATCTGCAAACTAACGTCGTTGACCGCGCGATAGGTGCGCGGGCCGACATGGAATTGGGTTTCGAGGTTGCGCAGGTCGAGGACGCCTTTGCCCGGCCCCTCCGGCACGGTATCGCGTTGCACGGTGGTGGCGGGCTGCGGGCGGGTCAATGCGCCGGACCGCAGCCGCGGATCCAGTGCGTCACGTACGCCGTCGCCCAAGAGATTAATGGACATCACGATGACGAAGATCATCAGGCCCGGCACGATAGAAGTGTGCGGGCTGGTGATCAGCGCCGAGCGTGCCTCGCCCAGCATCGAACCCAGATCGGCCTGAGGTGGCTGCGACCCGAGGCCGAGGAAGCTGAGGCCGGCGGTCTCCAGGATCATCCAACCGATGGTGGTCGACATGGCGATGACGATGACCGGGATGACGTTCGGTAGAATTTCCTGCAGCAGGATCCGGGTATGCCCCATGCCCGCCAGCCGGGCCGCATCGACGAATTCCTTGTGCGCAATGCCCACCGTGACGCCGCGAATGTTGCGGGCGAAGAAGGGGATGTTGACGGCGGCTACGGCGATCAGCGCGTTCAGGAGCCCGGGGCCAAGCGCCGCGACGATGGCCAGCGCGAGCAGGATGTAGGGAAACGCCATCAGCATATCGACACCGCGCATGATGATGTTGTCCGTGCGCCCGCCGAAATAGCCCGCAACGATGCCGATCGCCGAACCGATCGCGGCGGCGATCACCGCTGCCGCGGTTCCGACCGCCAGGCTGAGGCGGGTGCCCCAGAGCAGCCGCGACAACAGGTCCCGACCCAGGTGGTCGGTGCCGAGCAGGGCGCCCTCGGAAAACGGTGGCTGAAATCGGTTGGCGGTGTCGGTTACGTCGGGTGGTTTCAGTGGCAGTACTGGCACCAGCAGCGAAACCAGCACCACCAACGCCAGCACGACACCACCCAGCAGCGCCAGCCGGTTCCGCGCAAGCAGTTTTAGGAAACCCTTCACGTCTTGATCCGCGGGTCGAGCAGGCTTTGCGCGACGTCGACGGCGATGTTGAACAGCACATAGCACGCTGCAACGAAGACGACGCCACCCTGCACCAGCAGGATGTCGCGTTTCAGGATCGCATCGACCAGCATCCGCCCGACACCGGGCCATTGGAAAACTATCTCGATATAGACCGCACCGGATAGCACGAACCCCGCCTGGATGCCGAGCACCGGGATGATCGAAACCATCGCCGCCTTCAGCGCATGGCGCCAGATCACGCCGCGTTCCGGCACGCCCTTGGCGCGGGCGGTACGGATGAAATCCAGGCGCAAGACCTCGAGCATCGCCGAGCGGCTGAGCCGCGCGATCACGCCGGTGGCGACCACCGCCAGCGCCGTGGCGGGCATGACCAGGTGGCGCAAGAGGTCCGGCAGATCGCCGCCGCCATAGATCGCGTACATGCCGGAGACCGGCAGCCAACGCAGATCCACGGCGAATGTCAGGATCATCATCATGCCGAGGAAGAAGGACGGCACCGAGATGCCGATCAGCACGACGAAGGTGATGCCCTTGTCCGCCCAGCCATATTGCCGCGCCGCCGAGACGACGCCGGCGAGGATGCCGAGGAATGCGCAGAGGACAAAGGCCGTACCGGCGAGGACCAAAGTCGCGTTGAACCGCTCGGCCACCTCGTCGAGCACCGGACGATTCAGTGAGAACGACCGCCCGAAATCGCCCTGAGCCATGTTGCCGAGCCAGATGAAATACCGCTGCACCAGGGGCTTGTCGAGCCCAAGATCTCGGTTCAGCTTTTCGACGTTTTCCGGCGTGGCGTAGCTGCCCAGGATTGCCGTCGCTGGATCGCCCGGGATCATCGCCATGATCAGGAAGACGATGACCGTGATCCCCAGAAGCACTGGGATCGCCGAGATCAGACGTTTCAGGATATAGCCGCCCACGCCGCCTCCTCGTGGGAAATGCACCGAGCGGGCGGGGCCGACGCGCGAACGGCCCCGCCTGGGATCAGTTCTTCACCACTTCGCGCAACAGCAGGAAGAACGACGGTTCCAGTTGGAAGTTCTCGACCTGCGCATTTGTCACCGCGTTCTGCTTCCAGTTGGCGACGAAGACCCAGGGGGCGTCGTCCTGCACGATCTCCTGCATCTTCTTGTAGAGCCCGGCACGTTCGGTCTGATCGGTCGAGACACGCGCCGCATTCAGGAGTTCGTCCACCTCGGCGTTCGAGTAATAGCCCGAGTTGAAGCCGCCCTTGTCCGGCCACGCCTCGGTGCGTAGTGCAAGGTAAGGCAGCGTGTCTGGGTCGTTGGTCATCCAGGCCATCTGCGCCAGGTCCGCCTTCCCTTCGAGCCCAGGGTTCACCTGGCCAAGGAAGGTGTTCCACTCGTAGGTCTCGATCGCCACGTCGAAGCCGACGGCGTTCAGATCCGCCTGGATCGCGGTGCCCATCGCCACGGGATCGAGCATGCCCGACCCGCCTTCGGTCACGTAGAAAGTGAGGGCGAGATCCTCGACGCCGGACTCGGCGATCAACGCCTTGGCCTTGTCAGGATCGTAGGGATAGGGCTCCAGCGCCTCATTATAGGCCCAGGCAAAGGCCGGCGGGGTCGGGCCAGCGGCCACGTCCGCGGTGCCTTCGAGTACGTCGTTGACCAAGGCCGACTTGTTCACGGCATAGTTCGCCGCCTGGCGCACCAGTTTGTTGGCGAACGGGCCTTCCTTGGCGTTCAGAATCAGGAACCAAACATGCGGGCCGGCCTGTTCTACCACGGTAAAGTCGTCGCCCTGAAACTCCGACAGTGACACGGGCGGAACCTCGACCATCATGTCGATCCCGCCGGCCAGCATCTCTGCTACGCGGGTGTTGGCGTCGGTGATCGGACGGTAGATCACGGCCTCCAGCGACGGCACGCCATCCCAATAGCCGGCGTTCTTTTCGACGACGACGGCCTCGTTCGAGCGCCATTCCTTGAACACGTACGGCCCGGTGCCGGACGGATTGCGCCCGAAATCGGCGCCATGCTGCATCACAGCGGCTGGCGAGACCAGCAACCCCGTGGGATAGGCCAGGTTCGACAGGAACGGCGCGTAGGGCGCATTCAACGTGAACTGCACCGTGTTGGCATCGACGACGTCGGTCGACGCGATGGCCGAGAAAAAGAACGCCAGCGGGAACGGGCCAGTGTAGTGATACGGGTGATCTTCGTTCAGCATCCGGTCGAAGTTGAACTTGACCGCTTCCGCATCGAAGGCGCTGCCGTCATGGAAAGTCACGCCTTCGCGCAGGGTGAAGGTGTAAACCGTGCCGTCCTCACTGATGTCCCAGCTGGTTGCAAGCGCGGGCTCGACTTCCAGTGTCCCGGACTTGTAGCGCACCAAACCGTCATAGACATTCATCAGAATGCGGAAATCATTGACCGCGGTCACCGCGGCGGGATCGAGCGCCTTCGGCTCGGCGATCTGGCCGACGACCAGCACGCCTGGCGGTGTTTGAGCGATAGCGGGTGCCACGGTCAGCCCCAAGGCAAGTGCCGCGCCCGAAGCCGCCAAAAGCGCCCGGCGCGTCCAGTTTCCAAGTGTCATATGAATTTCCTCCGGTGGACAGCGACTCTAAAATTATCATGATAAATCTCCAAAATCAAAATTTTCATGATAAATTGACCATCAGGGAGGTGACCTGCCATGACCTACTCGATCCTCGTACGAGATCCCGCCACAGGGCATTTTGGCGGCGCGGCGGCGACAGGCAGCTTGTGCGTGGGCGGCTGGGTTTTGCGCGGTGATCCGCGATCCGGCATGTCTGCATCGCAAGGTGCGGCCCCCAGTACCTTTTGGGGCGAAGATGTGCTGGCGCGAATGCGCGCGGGTTCCACAGCTTCTGATGCAGTCGCAGACGTGACCTCGGCAGACCATGGACGCGACGCCCGACAACTCGCCGCCCTAGGCGCGACCGGCCTTGGTGCCGCGTTCACCGGTAAGGGCAACACACCCGAGATGGCCAGCTTCGCCGACACTTCGTTGGTGGCCGCCGGAAATCTGCTTCAAAGCGCGACGGTTATTGAGGCTACGGTAGACGGTTTCAGGTCATACAGAGGACCACTTGCCAACCGGCTCCTTAACTCGCTCAAATCCGGGGCGGCCACCGGTGGCGACAGCCGTGGGCTTTTGTCGGCGGCCATTCTCGTCGTCGGCGAGGACATCCCGCCGCTTTCCCTGCGTGTCGATTATAGCCTTCAGCCACTGCAAGCCCTCGAAGGGCTTTTGGAACGGACCCAACAGGACGACTATACCGCCTGGTTGAATACCGTCCCGGTTGGTGCCGACCCCATGCGGCGCGACGACGGGTAACGCACAGCTCGTGTTTCCACACCAAGACGTTGGCAACTGCCTAAGCCAATTTGCCCCTATGAGTCCTTTGGGCTTGCCGCAAACACCGACGCGCAAGCAGACGTTCAGAATTGACAGGCGAATGGCGGAAACGTCCGCTCTTTCCCAATTCGTGGCCGATGCGGCGAAGGTCGGCTCAACTGACCAAAGCTAGCGTCGACCCAATCTGCTCAAGCGCGCAAGCTGCGCCAGCATCTGAGCTCCTGCACTAGGTGAAGTGTTGGCAGGGGCCGGTGTCGAGCCTCCTCCGGAGTTCGGGCGCGCCGGAAGCGATTGAACACCAAATAATTGCCGAGCACGAAGCGCCGAATATTCCGCTCCCGTTGCCCCGCCGATGGCGTATCGGTTGTACACTTGTTGGCTGCCGGCGAGGCCTCGGGCGAAGGCATAGCTCCCACCAAATCCAGCGGACAGCGCTGGCATCATGATGTTTCCGGATACCGCCCGGACGATGAAGGGCGTTGCGATGATAAAGCCCTTGGCCATAAGCACCATCATGAAGAACGGGATCAGGGCCCCGATGTTCGAGGCACCCTCGGGATCCCCTAGTGCAGCAAGCAAAGCGCGCGACACGCCCGTGATTGTCGCGAACACGCCCGCGACGACAATCGGATACATCGCGAAGGAGACTAGCGCCGAGAGCCAGCGCGCGAAGTAGTCCTTCGTGACCTCGAAGAGGGTGAGGAAGATCATGATCGGGGCAATGCCGATCAAAAGCGCGATCATGAGGCGCGACGCGACGACGATGAAGGCCGCCAGGCCACCGAGGATCGACAACAAGAGAACGCCGAGCGTGTCCAGAAGTGCGCCCGCCATCCAGTTCATTTCGGAACCGGCGGCATTCAGATAGTCACCGAGTGATGCAATCAACTGATCGAACTCTTCGGCAAATGTCCCGGATGGACCTGGCGTGCCACCACCGACGGAGGCGACCAGCGATCCGGCGATGCTGTCGACGCCACTGAGAACGGCGGCGGAGATGGCGTTGAATTGGATCCAGTTGGTCGCAAATATCCCGATCAGCCCGATCTTTATTGCAAGCCAAAATGCTGTCCGGCCATCCATGGCGCGGTACTGATAGATCATGTTAATGAAGACGAGAGCCACGACGAGTGTTGTTCCGAGCACCAGCATCGTGCCGACCGTCGTGGCCACCGCACCGAACTGCGTCTCCGCCGCCGTGTCGAGATAGCCCTCAGCCGTTTCCACGAAAAAGGTGACGACACTCATATCCGCCTCCTAGTTCACCAGTTCCCGGCAGCTTCGCAGATTGGCATCGCCTCAAGTCGAAGCTCGTTCGCACGACGCCGGTACTCCGAGGTCGCCTCGACGATGTCCCAGTATTCTGCGGCGCCGAAGCTCTCGAAATAGACTGACTCGGCTGCCTCCCAGGAGGGGTAGCGGGTGGCGCAAGCGCAGCCTTGCGCATCTACCACGCGTTGCATGCTTTGCGCGCGGTAAATCTGCTGGACCAAAATCCGCTTGTAGGACTCGCGCACGCCGATGTTTTGCATCCAATCTGGTTCGGGAGGCTGCTCGCGACAGACATCGGGCTGGTTTTCGAGTGTCGGAATCAGGTTGCGCTCAGCAGCAACCACGGTCGCCGAGAGGAGAACAATTAGGCAGGCGCAAGAGGCGAAGCGCTTCATTCCGAGGACCCAACTGAAGGAGCCGCGATCTCGCGCTTCAGGAAGGTGGTGTAGCCATAGTCGCCAGCCTCGGCAGTGATAACCTCCCATCCCTTTGCCCCGTGCCCGTTCAGGATACGGCGCATTTCGTCGTAGTCGCCGCGCCTCTTCACCTCGAAGAACAGGATGTCGTACTCAAACCGCTTCATGGACAATGCCTCCGCTGAGATCGGTTCCGGGGAGATAGAATTCTGTGATGCCGCGCGCACCGTCCTCACGGCCGGCTTGGATGATAACGTCAATCGAGCTTTTGATGTATTGGACCATGTCCTGGTAGGTCATGGGGATCTCGGTCTTGAGCGCGGCGATCGCGAGCCTCTGGACGGCCAGCTGCGGAGTTTCCGCATGAAGCGTGGTCATCGACCCGCCATGGCCGGTGTTGATCGCTTCGAGAAAGGTCATGGCCTCCTTGCCGCGCACCTCGCCGAGGATGATCCGGTCGGGACGCATGCGCAGCGTTGCGGTCAGGAGCACATCCGCGGTCTGGAACTCCGCGTCGCGATTGGCGATCAGCGTGACCGCATTCGGCTGCGCGGGGAGGAGTTCCGCCGCTTCCTCAATGGTCACGATCCGCTCTTCATTGGGAACGTAGGAGAGGATCTTGCGAGCGACGACGGTCTTGCCGGTCGAGGTGCCGCCGGAGACGATCATGTTGAGCTTGTTCTCGACGCAGAAGCGGATTGCCGCGAAGATATCGCCCGCGGCCACTACCTCGCGCAAGGCGCGGTTCTTGTCCTGGCGCAATTCCTCGAACTTGCGCTCCTTGCCATAGAGGAAACTGAGTTCGATCTCCTCCAGCGGCAGGCTCGAAAAGAATCGCAGGGAGATCGACATGCCCGATAGGACGGCGGGCGGGGTCACGACCTGGGCGCGGATCGGACGGTTTAGATAGACGATGGAGACCGACACGATCGGTTTGTCCTTGCTCATTGACGTGTTGGCGGAAGAAGCGATCTGGTTGCCGAGATCACGCACCTCGATGACGTTCAGGCGCTGGTCCAGGGCGCGCATGAAATGATCGCCCTGGAACTCACCCCAGCAAGAGCCGTCGGGATTGATGCAGATTTCGATCACGTCGTCGCGGGCGGCGTCCTTCAGCCTGTCGAGCGAGGCCTGGAGATAGGAGAGAGTCATTTCTCAGAAGATCTCCAGATCGCGATCGACCATGACCGTGACGCGCGCGCCCTGATCGACGTAGATGACGGGTCCGATGGAGAGGTATTCGCCGACTACGCTGTTGGTGGCATCCGCGAGATCGTCGCCCACGTCATCCAGTACCTCTGCGGCGGTTTCGTCTTCCACCTCGCCGGCCGCAACGCTCGGGGCGGCCGAGATGATCGAGATGAGGGCGGCGAAGCCGAAGCGTTCGGCGAAGCGGGTGTCGACGAATCCTGTGACGCCTGACCGGCCAAGCTCATCACCGCCGAAGGAACTGATCTGAACACTCTGATTGTTGGGCAGGATGATCCGGTCCCAGGCGATGGTGACGCGGCGCTGAGCGACTTCGATCCCGGAGCGATAGCGGCCAATCAGGCGCGATCCACGCGGGATCAGGAGCCGTGTGCCGTCATAGCTGAAGACATCCTCGGAGATGATCGCGCGGGTCTGGCCGGGGAGGGAGGAGTCGAGCGCGGTCTCCATCACAGCCTGGATCATCGTGCCCTGGATGACGGTGTTCGAGGGGTTGGCGATGACTTCGGCCTGGGTGACGGTGCTGGGCAGCGCGCCGTTCAGCACGAAATCCGTCACATCGCCAAAGCTGCGTTCCGTCAATTCCGTCTGGCCTGCGCTGGCGCCGCCCGTACCGCCAAAGGCGATGACGGGTGAGGCGATGCGGCGCTCCTGGAGGGCGCGTTCCTCCTCGGCCCGGCGCTGGAGATCAGCGAGCCGTCGCGCCTCTTTTTCACGCGCGAGACGTTCTTCTTCCCGAGCCCGCAATTCGTCTTCCGTGGGTCCGAGCGGGGCAGGGGCCGGCGCGTTGGCTTCCAGCTGGGCAAGTTCCAGGTCCATGCGCAGCTGCTGCAGTTCCCGGTCCCGGGCCGCGAGTTCCTCCTGGAACTGCGCTTGCGCGTTCTCGGAAGCGTCCTGCAACGCCGCGATTTGCGCGGTGAGCGCATCGATGGCCTCCGCCGCGGCGGTGTCCTGTTCGACGACGGGCTCCGGCGCGTTCCGCAGCTCCTCGATCTGCGCCTGCAGCGCTTCCAGCTGGGCAAGAAGTTCGGCGTTCGGCTCGGCGGCTTCGGGGGTGACCAGGACGATCTCGGGTTCCGGCGCAGGGGGCGGCACGAAGGGTTCGATTTCGCCGAACCCGTCGCCCTCGGTCTGGAATTCATCCGGGGTTGCGGTCGGCAAGGCAGCCTCGTCCTCAGGCAGCGAGAAGGCGTAGAGCATCGCACCGCCAGCCAGGATCAGGCCTATGACCAGGAGCGCAAGTAGGGGTGAGCGACGTTTCGAGGCGGGACCATGACTCGGGTTACCCTGTTCGAGTGCAGCCAGGCGCTTTTCGAGATCGGCGTTGTCGCTCATGAGGTCGCCTCCGCGGGCGGCGTTGCCGCGATGCAGATCACTTCGTCGCCAAGCCTCAGAACCCATTGCCGGTTTACGCCGGAAACGCGGATCACCCCGTCTTCGACGGTACCGGTATTGACCGTACGCTCGCGTCCTTTCGCATAGCGGAAGATGGCCGGCACCGGGGCGTTCCGCGGGAAGGCGAAATAGGTGAACGTCCCATCGTCCCAGACCCGCGTCGGCGTGAACTCCGTCCGCGCGCTGGCCCCGTAATTGGTGTTCGGGGCGGCGCGCGCGATCGTGTTTGACGGGCGGCGGTTGTCCTCCGGGTACCGGAACTGCACGACATAGAAGGTCGGGCTCGAGACCTCCGTGACGTTGAAATAGTAGCTCCGCCGATTGGTGTAGACCGTCACATTAGTGTGGACGCCGCGGGCCACAGGCTTGATCGCGAAGGCGCGACCGCCGGGCACACCGTCGATCTCGAAGCCTTCCGTGTCACCGGCAATTATCGAGCGGATGCTCTCACCCTCGCCGAACTCGATGGTCGTGACATGTGTCAGCGAGACGCTGAGCCGGTAGACCTGGCCCTCCTGATAGGTGGCGATCCGCACGCGGCTGTCATTCGGGCCGCCACGCGGGATCGCCTCTGCAACTGCCAGTTCGGCTGAGAACAAAAGACACACAATGGCGACGAGATTAGATTTCACCTAATTCTCCAATCTGTCCGAGCGGATCGAATATCCAACAACGGTGAAACCGAAGGGGTTGGTCCAGACCTCGTCGATGGTACGGCGGGTCTCAGGGCGGAACTCGAAGAGGAGCGTCGCGGTGAACAGGCCCGCCTGAACTCCATTCAACGAGGTCAGACGCTTGCGCAGCCGCACTGTCGCCCTGTTATTGCCGATCCGGTTGATACTGAGGATCTCGACATCGAGCCGGGCGTTTGGCCCGTAGACGGTCGGCGGATAGTCCGCGTTCGCGGAGTTCCAGATCTGGCGCAGCGAGGCTTGCGCTGCCCCGTCAGAGCGCCGGAGCACGCCGCGGATGCGCACGTCGTTGTCGAGCTGGTTATAAACCTCCCGGTCGGTGACATAGCGAAAGACCTCCGCCTCGATGATGGCCTGGTTTTCTGTGACCGTCGTTGCCCCGACCGAAGCCTCGGGCAGGGCGAAGCCGGTTGCCGGATCGTAAGGCACAACGACAGGCGGCGGATCGACATCGAGGATCGCGACGGCGGCGGCGCTGAGGCAGCCAAGGCTGCCAAAGACCAACCCGGAAATCCCCAGGCGCTGCCAGAGCCGCTCCCGGCGCAGCGCGCCGTAGACCAGTTCTTCCTCGATGATTTGAGCTTCAAAGTCCAAGACTGGGCGTCCTCAATCTGCGCTTAGTTCAGGGAGGGTGAACTCCATGAACCGCTGCTCCTCGGCGATGGTGGCCGCGTCGATGACGCCGCCGGTGCCATCGCCCACGGTCTGCACCGC
>JASJCA010000111.1 GCA_030066215.1 Rhodobacter sp.
GATCCCGGCGTCGCCGCCGCTGAGCGTCACCTGGCCGTTGAAATTATAGGTGCCGTCGGCGTCGTCGAACTGCAGCCCGTCGCCATTGGTTGCGTCGATGGTGCCGTCGAAGGAAAGCGTGCCGTCATGGCCGGCGATGTTCACCGCGCTGGCGTTATTGGCTTGGGTGATCGAGCTCGCCGCGTCGAAACTCGCGTCGGTGCTGCTGTTTTCCAGCTCGAGCCCCGGTCCGCCGGTCCCGGTGATGTCGGTGTTCGAGAAGGTGAAGGTGCCGCCGGTGTCCAGGATGTCGATGCCGGCGGTGGCGGTATCGATGATCGAGACGTTCGAGAAGGTGACGGTGCTGGCGTCGCCCGGCGTGCCGGTGATGTCGATGCCATCCATGCCGGTGGTCTGGACGTTGACGTTGGTCAGCGTCGCGGTCGAGCTCGACAGGTTGATCCCGATCCCGTCGCCGCCGGTGTCGCGCACGGTCGTGTCGATCACGAAGATGTTGTCGACCGTGCCGTTGCTGATCAGGCCGCCATTGCCGGTCCGGCCGCTTGCCGCGCCGGCGCCCGCGACCTCGACGTTGAGCACGTGGGTGTTCGACCCGAAGCTCAGCGTCGGCGCGTTCGAGCCGGTGTTCTGCACCGTCGGGCGCGCGCCGGGCGCGACAAAGGCCGCGGCGAACCCGCTGGTGCGGCCGACGACGTTCAGCGTGCTGCCCGCGCCCTGCAGGGTGAAGTTGGCGGGCAGGTTGACCGCGCCCTCGAAGGCCGCGCCGCCATTGACCACCACGTGGCTGTTCTGGCCGGCATTGGCGGCCACGTTGCCCAAGTTGTCGCCGGGATTGACGAACAGGGTGCGGTTCAACTGCACGCCGGTCAGCGCGTCGTTCACCGCCTCGCGGGTCCCAGCGGTGACCCGGGTCTCGCGCACGTTGCGGGTTATGATGTTGGGGTCGCGCTGGATGAAACCGGTCATCAGGGCGTCGTACTGGTCGGGCTCGACGGCGGCCCGTTTGCGGCCCAGGGGCACGTTGAACCGTACGCCGGCCTGGAACTGCCCGTCGCGCACGTCGTCGTACTGATAGCCGATCTCGAAGGCGGCGAATGACCCGGGCAGGCCCCGGAACACGTCGTTGACCCGCCATTCCGCCCGGGCCTTCAGCCCTGCGATTTCCGACGCAAGATCCTCGTGGTCGAAATAATACGCCCCGCCATAGATCCTCAGGTCATGCTTGGCGGGCGCGCGGCGACCGCTGGCCCGCGCCACCTCGACACCGCGCGACAGGGGAATCCGCACCCCGAATTCTGCATCCACGCCGTAGAGCGCCAGCTGTCGGTCGGTTGTGGTCGTGGTGAACCCACCGGAGGTCAGAAACAGCTGCGACCCGATCAAATTCAGCGTCGGTGCTGCACCGCCCACCCCCGTCACCGTGGTGGTGCTCGACAAGGTCTTGCCCTCGGTCAACGGCAGGTAGCCGTTCATCCGAAACTCCCAGTCGGGATCGAGAACTTCGATTCCGCCTGAGATTTGGTCGAAATAGTCGCCGGCACCCGTGCTGCGCCCGTCATAACCGATCCAGGCGCCATAGACCCGGTCGCCGTAGATCCGCCGGTAGCCAAGCGCGGCGTTGCCTTCGGTCGCGCCGCCGTCGAAGAACCGCCCGCGCAATTCGCCGAAGGCCAGTGCGCTGCCGTCTTGGTAGAGCGGCACGAACAGCCCCAACTCGCCGCGGGTCAGAGCGGTGTCGCCGGCATATCCGCCTACTTCGCCTCTCGGACCCCAGCGCAATTCAGTCGCCGGTTGCGCCACCGCCACCGTCCCGAGTGCTCCGAAAGCGGCACACACCAATGCCAGACGAGATGCGGAACGAAAAAGCCGAGAATGCATGCCCTCAAAACCCCCTTTAGGCGCAAGCGACCTGGGCGGGACTGCAACACGACGTTCGCCGCGTTTTCAAGAAGTTTGAGGCCCGCGATGGACGATTTGCCCCTAAGTGCAGCGTCCCGGCACTAGATCGGGTGACTTAGGGGCACCCTGTGCCGTGTCTGTGACCCGGAAACGCCGCCGGACGGAGGCGATATGGCAAAGGCACTGGCTGCCGGCCGCTGCGCGGATCAACAGATCCGCGGCAGTTGCTCGCCAACCAGCATGTCAACGATGCGGCGGCCGCCGAAGGCGGTGCGCATCGTGACTTGGCCGGCCTCTCCGGCATAGGCCCGGCCAATGGCCAGCGCGTCCCGGCCGGTCTCGACATTGTGCATCGCCGAAAGCGCGGCCTCGGCCTGAGACTCCGGCACGAAGAGGACGAGCGTGCCCTCATTGGCCAGATAGAGCGGGTCGAGCCCCAGGATCTCGCACATGCCTTTGACTTCTGGCCGCATCGGCAAGGCCTGTTCTTCGATCTCGACGGCGCAGCCGGCCGCGGCGGCCATTTCGTTCAGTGCCGAGGCCAGGCCTCCGCGGGTGCAGTCGCGCGCCGCGCTCGCGTCCGGTGCGATCGCCAGGACAGCCTCGATCAGGCCCGACAGGCTTGCACAGTCCGACCGAATGTCCGCCGACAGCGCCATATCGCCCCGCGCGGCCAGGATTGCCGCGCCGTGATCGCCTACGACACCGCTGACAAGCACCACTTCGCCAGGGCGGATGCGGTCCGCCGTCAGCGCCCGGCCCGCCGGAATCACACCGATGCCGGTGGTGGTCACAAACACCCTATCTGCCGATCCCCGGCCAACGACCTTTGTGCCACCGGTGACGATTTTGACGCCCGCCAAATCGGCCTCGGCCCGCATCGAGGCAACGATGCGGCGCAACAGCGCGATCTCGCAACCCTCCTCAAGGATGAACGCAGCCGAAAGCCACAGCGGCCGCGCACCGCCGACCGCCAGGTCATTGATCGTGCCACAGACGGCAAGCTTGCCAATGTGCCCGAGCAGGCAAATCCGCCGGTCTCGGCCAAGCGCCCCGTACTGCTCGTCGCCCAAAAAAAGAATGACCCGCCGACATCGGGGAAGGGACATCGCATGCGGCAAAGGTACCTGAGTTTTGTTCGATTGAAACTCGGCTCCCCGGTTAATCGCCAGGCGAGGCGGCCAAGCGCGCCAACGCGCAGAGGCCAATCCGACCGATTGCTTCGATCGAAGGCGCCCCTTGTATGACGCTGCCGATGCTGAGATGCCAAGTGAGTAGATCTACCTCGTGAAGGTCGTCCGTCTCCTCGGAAAGGAATGTCCCGATCTCCGGAAGGTCCAAAATCGGCTGGGAATAGAGCAAGCCCGAGGCGAACGTACTGAAGCTGTGCGAGGTTGAAGTCCAGCAGGAGCGATGAGTGACCATCCCGGACGCAGTGCGTCAGACAGACTCGCTGTGAACAGGTCGGGCGCATACCGGCTGGCGGATAATTCACAACACCGTCGGGCTCCCGGACACGCATAGCGACGCGTTTGCGTGCAGTGATTGATCCTGCGAAAACACCGGTATGGAACTCCGGCGACGCTAGCCCGCGTCAAACCGCTATCTCTAAGTGTCAAAGTTGATTGGTTTTTTTGGAGCGGGCGATGAGATTCGAACTCACGACCCTTACCTTGGCAAGGTAATGCTCTACCCCTGAGCTACGCCCGCATCCATTGGGTGACCGGTCAGATAGTGGACGGCGGCTGCCGCTGCAAGGGGAAAATGCTGCGGTTGCGCGCCGAAGACACTGCCGGATTCCGCGATGGACTCCGGGCGAGCGCGGGTTTGAATGCGAAATCGAGGCCATATCACTCCGAGGCGCCGCGCGCCGTGTGCCACCGCTTTGCCTCTCCACACAGCGGCGCGGGCGCACAAAGGTCATGGCGGGATCGATTTCGCCGCCACCTCAACAGCGACTGGCGCCATGGATGGCCTTCGCCTGGTCCTTTTACAGAGCAGTTGCGAGGCCATGCGCGCGACTTAATGGCCGCCGCCTGCGCCGTCGGGGCGGTCAAGGCGGACAGCCTGCCGCAGGACATCCCACCCGGCGAGACGATGCGCCGTGCCCTGCGCCGCCGCGCCCGCGACCGGCTCGGCATTCTCACCGTGAGCCTCGATTTGGCGAGGGCATTGGCCGGCCCCGTCACAGTTTTCCCCAACTGATCCAATCCGAAGGAGTTTCGACGATGTCGATCCTGACCCGCCGTGGCGCCCTGCGCACGCTGTTCGGCAGCAGCCTGGCTGCCGGGGCCGCTCCGGCGCAGCATCGGTTTCGCCGCCATTCCGCCACGACATCTGAGCCCTTTGCGCTAAACGCAGCGAAACGCTCTGCCGGGCGGTCTTGCAGGGGCACAGGACGGCTAAGGGCTTCGGCCGACGATTGCCTTCGGCACCGTCTCCCAGAATCCGCCGATCACCCTTCTGCCACGGAATCTGGCCTGGATCGCGCCCAGGTCGCCACCGCGGTATGCCACTGGCCCGAGCGATTAAGGGCGACCCCTGCAAGGGTGGCGCGATCCCTTCGTGCGGTGGAGATGTTGTCGTTCTGAACCGCCGACCCCGCCTCTATCCAGAGGCAGGCGTGCTGGATTGTCCCGAAGAAATGGCTGCGTGAAAGGCCCGCGACGGAACTCCCGTCGACGCGAGCCACCGCACCGTGCGCACGGATTTCAGCGCCCGCACCCGATACGGTTCACCCGGCTGTCAGACTCGCGATCTGGTCCTCAAGCCCGGGCAGATCGTAGCCGGCCTGCCGGACATCCGCGGCGATCTCTGCGGAGGAGCGCTTGCCGGCTTGGCTCAGTGCCCAGACGAAGGCAGACCGCGTCCCTGACCGGCAATAGGCCAGCACGGGGCCGTCCGCCGCCGCCACCGCGGCGCCTTGGCCGGTCACCATCTCCATGGTCAGGCCGCCGTTGATCACCGGGTTTTCGACGAAGGCCAGCCCCGCCGCTTCTGCCGCTGTCCGCATCGCCGCGGACTGCAAATCGGGCGGCACCTCGGTGTCCGGCCGGTTGTCGATCACCGCCACGAACCCCGCCGCCTTCAGTGCCGCCATGTCGGTGGGTGCGATTTGCGGCGAGACGGCATACTCGGGCGTGATCTGGCGGATATCCATGCGGCCAAGCCTTACGACGACCCGGCGAGGCCGTCCACCCAGCCCCGCACCGGTGGCGCGGCCAGCATGCCGGCCGCCATCGCCGCGAGAAACACCAGCCCGCCGAGCCCGCCATAGCTCAGCGATGCCAGCGCCGGCCCGGGGCAGAGCCCGGCAAGCCCCCAGCCCGCGCCGAACAGCACCGACCCGACCACCAGGTTGTGGCCCAGCGTCGGTTCGGGCGGCGGCGGGAAGGTGCCGCCGAGCGCGGGCCGGCGGCCCATCGTCAGCCGCCAGGCGATTGCCATCGGTACGATCGCGCCGCCGAGGACGAAGGCCAGCGTCGGGTCCCAGTCGCCGAACACGTCCAGCCAGCCCTGCACCTTGGTGGTGTCGGTCATCCCCGATACGACCAGCCCGGCGCCGAAGATCCCGCCGGCGATGAACCCGAACAGAGCGCGCATCAGATCACCCCCAGAACATGTTTGAAGAGCAGCACGGTCACGCCGCCCGCCAGTAGGTAAAACACTGTCGCCACGATGCCGCGCAGGCTAAACCGCGAGATGCCGCAGACCCCGTGGCCGGAGGTGCAGCCATTGGCCAGCCGTGTGCCCACGCCGACCAAAAGCCCCGCGAGGATGACGATGCCGAGGTTCCCGGTCAGGTGGGTGTCGACCTCGGTATAAAGCGGCACCACGGCGATCGGCACCAGCACCAGCCCGGCCAGGAAGGCCAGGCGCTCGCGCCAATTGGCCCGCTCGGAACCGTCGACGAGCCCGCCGAGGATGCCCGAGGCGCCCATGATGCGTCCGTTCACTAGAAGGTAGATTGCTGCGCCCAGCCCGATCAGCCCGCCGCCGACGAGGCCCCAGATCCAGTCCTGCTCCATCCTATCGCCTCTATAGCTTGTCGACCGGCACCTTGAGGTACACGGTTCCGTTGTCCTCGGCCTCGGGCATTTGGCCCGCGCGCATATTGACCTGCAGCGACGGCAAGATGAGTTTTGGCATGTCGAGCGTTGCGTCGCGCGCCTCGCGCATCTCGACGAACGCATCCTCGGCCGCGCCGGCGCCCACATGCACGTTTTTGGCCTTCTGCTCGCCCACGGTGCTTTCCCAGGCGTAGTCCGCACGCCCCGGGGCCTTGTAGTCGTGGCCGACGAAGATCCGGGTGGCGTCGGGCAGCGCGAGGATCTTCTGGATCGAGTGGTAAAGATCGTGCGCCGAGCCGCCGGGGAAATCGCAGCGTGCAGTACCGAAATCGGGCATGAAGAGGGTGTCGCCGACGAATGCCGCATCGCCGATGACATAGGTCAGGCAGGCTGGCGTGTGGCCCGGCGTGTGCAGCACGTCGCCGCGCATCTGGCCGATGTGAAAGCTGTCGCCCTCCTCAAACAGCCGGTCGAACTGGCTGCCGTCGCGCTGGAATTCGGTGCCCTCGTTGAAGACCTTGCCAAAGGTGTCCTGGACGACGGTGATGTTGTGGCCGATGCCGATCTTGCCGCCGAGCCGCTCCTGCAGGTAGGGCGCGGCCGACAGATGGTCGGCGTGGACATGGGTTTCCAGGATCCAGGCGACTTCGAGCCCGTGCTGCTGGACGAAGTCGATGATGGCGTCGGCCGAGGCGGTGTCGGTGCGTCCACTGGCGTAGTCGAAGTCGAGCACGCTGTCGACCACGGCGCAGCTGCGCCCGGCCGGGTCTTGCACGACGTATGACACAGTGTTTGTGGCTTCGTCGAAAAAGGCGGTGACGATCGGTGACATGTCGGCTTCTCCCCTGACCGGTATGGCTGTTGATCAACATATTGCGTTTTTCGCATATGTTTCAAGAGCGGTCCTGCTTGACTTGTATCAAAGCGCAGTGATTCTGCGGTGGGTCAATGTGGATGCGCGCGAAAAGGAGACGCCGATGACGACGCTGGAAGAGCGCCGCAAGACCCTGACCGACCGGCTGGCCGAGTTGGACGCCCGTCTGCATGAGATCGACGCCGAGCTTGATTCGCACCAGTCGAAGGACTGGGAGGAGCTGGCGGTCGAACGCGAAGAGGACGAGGTGCTGGAGCGCATGGGCACCAGCGGCCAAGCCGAGATTCGAATGATTCACGCCGCGCTGCAACGGATGGACGAGGGCGAATACGGCTATTGCGTCAAATGCGGCGCCGAGATTCTGCCCGAACGGCTGGATGTGGTACCCTATACCCCGTTCTGCCGGAATTGCGCCGGAGCCAAGGCGCAGCGCTAGGGCGCGGGGGATGTCGGCCCGGACTCGATGGGTCGGGGCAATCAGGGAGAGACAGATGGCATTCGAAGACCTCAAGGCCGCGATCGGGGTGATCCTCGACGAGATCGCGAAGCGTCCCGAGGACCGGCACGTGCTGCAGGAGCAGTTGCGCGAGAAGATCGCCGAGCTCGAGGCGATGGGACTGCCGGTTCCGGAAGACTTCCAGCGCTTCGAGGAAGAGCTGAGCGAAGACAGCGCCGACGACCTGTTCGACAATATGCCTGTGTGAGGCGCGTCTCAGAAACCGTCCAGTGGACGGTTTCAGCGCCGAACGGGCGGAGCCCAATCGAGGCGCGCGTGCCGCGCGCCACTGGTTTCTCCCCATCCTCGGCTTCGCCTGCGGTGGGGCCCCATGGCCAGTTTTGGGTGATCACCCGGGTTGGCGGCCGGGCCGCGTGTTTCGACCTTGGTGAAGCTAGCTGAGAAGACCGGGCGAGACCCGGTCCGTTCCGAGCATTTGCCACTGTTTTTCGCAGTAAAGGACAAGCCGCCTGCGGCGGTGGCCGCTGCGTTCGACGGGGTGATCGTCCACTGGACGATTCCCTGATCCGCCTCACCCTTGACAGCGAAAAACAGCGGCGGCGGCTCAGAGCGTGCGTCTGGGGTTGCCGCGGTAGTGGCGCAGGCGGGCGAGGATGTCGTAGCCCATCTGGTGCGCCATGCCGATCACGTCGATCGGCAGCCAGTTCTCGGCGATCAGCCCCTCGGGCGTGAGCCGGTAGAAATCCATCACCTTGACGTCGATCACCTTGCCGGTGGCCGGCATGCCCATGATCTCGCCGGAATCGGTGCCGTAGACCACGCCGCCGGTCACCGCATAGGGCCCGTCGGCGATGCGGATAAAGTGGCCGCGGGCGCCGCGGTCGGGGAAGGTCGACAGAAATGGGATCTGGTGGTGCGCGCGAAAGCCCTCGAGCCCGCGGGTCATGCCGATGCCGGAGCCCGCGTAGTACATGAAGTGCTCGGTCCAGTAGCGTTCGTGCGGCATCGAAGAGAGGTCGCGGCCGTCGAAGGCGATCAGCGCGGCGTGCATATTCAGCACAGTGTCCAAGCTGTCCGAAGGGCCGCCGTCGTCCAGCCGCAGCCCATCCTGGGAGGCGGGACCGGGCCACATGCCCTCGTGCCCCAAGGACGGCGGCAGCGGCCAGATCCCGGCCTGGCGCATCAGATCCAGAAGATCGAGCATCACCCAGCTGTGCCGGATGCGGCCGTCCTCGACATGGTGCGCCTCCGCGTAGCGCAGATGCACGACGCCGTAAGTGGCCGGAATGTCGAGGTAATCCTCGACAAACGTACCTTGCAGATGGCCGATCGCGGCGACCAGATGGGGCGCGCGCCAGGTCGTCAGCCGCGGGTCGGGCTGGTTTTCGCCGCCCACGAAGATCAGGTCGCGGCGCTCCATGTCCGGCAGGGCGCGGCGCAGATCCGCCCAGATCGGCGCGATGGCCTCGGTGCCCTCGACGGTGCCGAAAGGGTGCACGCCGTTCCAGACCGCGTCGGCGTGATAGATGTCGGCCACCGGCGCACCCCGCGCCAGGCGGCAAAGCAGGTCGTGCGCGGTTGTCTTGGTGCCGGGGGGCAGGGGCATGGGCGAATTCCGATATTGCACGCGTATGCAAAACAGTCATGATGCGAAATCGCCGGCCTGTCCAGATCTGCGCCGCGACAACGGGGGAGGACACGCATGAAGGGGTCGCGACCAGAACAGGCGGTTCTGACCAAGGACACCGATCTGTCGAAGACCGCCGAGACCCAGGCGGTGATCGAGGCGATGGTGGACGGTCTCAATGACCACCGGATCCACGATATCGGCGAGTTCTTCGCCGACGGCTTCCGTTGGATCGGCAATACCGGCTGCGGCACCAAACACGGGCTGGCCGAGTTCCAGGCAAACTGGCAAAGGCCATTCCAGGCGGCGTTTTCCGACAAGGTCTGCATCGACGAGGCGCGGCTCTTCATGGGCGAATGGGCCGCCGCCTTCGGCCGTCAGGAGGCCACGCATAGCGGACCATTCATGGGCGTCGCGCCAACCGGGCGGCGGGTCGAGATCCGCTATATGGACTTCTGGAAGGTGGTCGACGGCAAGATCGCCGACAACTGGGTGATGGTCGATTTCCCGCATGTCCTGGCGCAGCTCGGCGTCGACGTCTTCGGTGGCGAAGGCTGGGAGGCTTTCGACCGCGGCGACAAGACCCCGCCCGGCCGGGAATAGCGCGCTCGGGCCAAGGCTTTTGTCCGTTTCGCCGCAATGATTCCCCAGATCGCCACGGTTTGTCCCAAAAACCGTGAGGATTGGCCGGTATCACGGCTGGGCCGAACGCGCGGCCGCTGCCAGGGCGCGCGAGAGAAAGCCTGGGACATGCCGTACTTCATCACGGTATACGATTGGTCGCTTTATACCACGAGTCTGTCGCAGACGGATCTCGAAACCTCGAGCCATGGCAACGACCCGGGGCAGACCGGATCGAACCCCTACGATCCCGGCTCGCCGACCTGGACCGGGGTGGATTTCACCTACAACGGCACCGGCAGCGACGGCACGCTTCTGGCAATCGACGACGACGACGCGTTCTTCGAAGACGCCTATGTCGAAACCGGCGGCGCCCAGACGCTGGATCAGGACGTCACCATCAACGGTGTAAACTACTTCGCCGGCGACGTGATCCAGAACGAGTTCTCGCTGATCAATGCCGGCGGGGTCGAGCTGTGGGTGGTGCGCATCAACGGCGTCAATGTGGGCTTCGCCTATCCCGCGGGCGACCCGCCGAGCAACGGCGAGGTTTTTAACGCCAACGACACCCGCGACGGCGCGGCCGAGGACAGCCTCGATCAGACCACGCCCAGCCTCGAGCCCTACCAAGACATCCTGTGCTTCGCCGCCGGCACCCGGATCGCCACACCCGGCGGCGCGATGCCGGTGGAAGAGTTACGCGCCGGGGACCGGGTCGACACGCTCGGCCGCGACACGCAGCGCCTGACCTGGGTCTATTCCAAGCGCTATCGCTGGCCCGCTGGCCCGCATTCCAGCAAGCCGATCGCGGTCCGCGCCGGCAGCCTCGGCGCCGGGCTGCCGAAGCGCGATCTGGTGCTGTCGCCGCAGCACCGGGTCCTGCTTCCGGGCGGCGCGCTGGCCCCGGCGGTGGCGCTGACCATCTTGCCCGGCATCCGCCAAATGAACGGCAAACGGGCACTGACACTGGTACATGCGATGTGCGCCGACCACAGCCTGCTTTTGGCCGAGGGCGCGCCGTGCGAAAGCTTCTATCCCGGCGATGTCGCCAAGGCTGGCCTACCTCATCTCGCCCGCCGATCCGTCGCCGCTCTGACCGGCCCGGAATACGCCAGCGCGCGGCCGTTTCTGACGCGCAGAGAGGCGGAACGGCTGCTACGGGCACGTGGGCATTGCTGGGATGACCAGAGCCTCGCCGCCGCAGGTGTGACCCGACAGATCCCTTGCCCGGCAAGTGAGGCGCTGATTGCCGCCTGACCGCCCGGGCGACTCAGCCCAGAGTGATGCCGATTACCACCATCATCAAACCGATTGCCGACAGAAACAGCGCGCCCATGTTCAGTGGGATCACCCGGCGCAACTGCGAGTGCAATTCGTCGTCGGGCAGCTTGGCCCTCTTGGCTCGTGCCACAATGACGATGCACCAGATCAGGCCGGCCACGCCCAACAGTGACACCGCCGCGCCGATCCAGATCAGCCAGTCCATTTCCCTCTCCGCGGTCACTTCGCCCGGCGGGTAGCAAGCGGCGGCGCATAGAGCAAGCGGCCTTGCGGCGAACAGGCAGGGGCGCTAGGCAAGCGCGGAATCGTCAGATTGAGGCTCGCCCATGTCCGACACCGCCGTTGCCGACACAGCCTATCGCGTCACAGCCGACGAATTGCGCCAATTCGTCGAACGTTTCGAGCGGCTGGAGGCCGAAAAGAAAGACCTCGCCGACCAGCAGAAAGAGGTGATGGCCGAAGCTAAGTCGCGCGGCTACGACACCCGCGTGATGCGCAAGCTCATTGCGCTGCGCAAGCGTGACAAGGACGACATTGCCGAGGAAGAGGCGGTCCTGGCGATGTACCGTGAAGCCCTGGGGATGTAGGCTTTCCCGATCTGAGCTACGCTCGAACCAGGTCGCTGGTCTCGGTCGTCTGACGGTCGGATTATTCGCGGCGTCGAGGGCCGGATACAGCGCCTTTGCAAAGACCTTCTCGCCGCAAGCGCTGTCGAAGCCAGATTTCACTGGCGCACGAACCACTGGTCCGACCATGAGGACGATCCTTAGGGTGCTGGCCCTCAGTTTGGCGGTGTCCATGCCCACGCTTTGAAGATGTGGGAGATT
Source organism: Rhodobacter sp. (assembly GCA_030066215.1). Classification (GTDB taxonomy): domain Bacteria; phylum Pseudomonadota; class Alphaproteobacteria; order Rhodobacterales; family Rhodobacteraceae; genus JASJCA01. The sequence continues at coordinate 11,657 of JASJCA010000111.1, forward strand.
GGGCGCCGCCGACAATGTCGCCTCATTTCAAACCCGATTTGCCCGCACACATTGCTGGCTTCGACGAGGTGCGCAAACTGGACAGGTCCTCGCTGGCGCTGGATATCGCTCAACTCTCGCCGGACTTTGCCGATCGCTCTGAACGCTTGGCGGCGGTCTTCGCCTCGCGACTGGGACGGGCCTCTCGGGCCGTGCCGTTGGGGAGAGCGGATCGCCCACGGCGATGAATTGATAGCAAGTCACCTCGACAAACGGCGAAGCACGGCCGTGAACTGCGGTTGAGGCACCTTCAATTCTTCGCATCAGGTCCGTAAAGGCGAGAGCCCGAGGGTTGCACCAGGGCAATTGCGCCCGCGATGCGTATTGGGCGGCGCAGCCTTCAGGTCTTTTGTGCCTTTTCCCCGAACTGGCAAAGTGGGCGGAGAGATTTCGCAGTTTCTGCCCCCTCACCACACTGAATTGCGGAGGCTGACGCCGCCATGCGCCGGTGTTGGACTGCAGCGGTTTGGTGGGCATGACAGGCCCGACTAAGAACCGTGTCCGCCTCAACTGCCCATCACCGACCGAGCTCACGGAAAAAACCTTTCAGTTGCAGTTGGTTCACCGAAACGGTGGCAAAACGATGTTGCGCGCCGCGCGCAAATGGCGACAGTCGGCTTGGGAAAAGCCGCGGGGAGGGATCGGATGCGCGTGGCATTGACCGGAGGAGCGCGCGTAATCGACGCTGCCTCGCGCGCCGATGCGTCCTGTGGCAGCATTCGCGACGAGCTGCTGGTGCTAATGGGGTCCGACGCCGCCGGGCCGCCCAACGCTATCGCCGAGGTGATCGTCTTTCCGGCCTCGCCCGACATCGCTTGTGTCAAGGGCCAGGACTTCGTCGTCAACGGCGGCATACCGGCGCTCGCCCTCGCCGACGCGCTGGAGCTTTAGGCGATGCCGCATCCCGCGCTGGTCCACCATACCGAGACGCAGTTCCGCAAATCCGTCGTCGCGCTGAGCCCGGACGCCTGGACCGCCGTCGGCTACGCCGCCTCGACTCAGCACATGATCGAAGGCGCGGCGTCGGTCACCATCATCGACACCTCGGAAAGCACCGGCGCGGCGCGCAACGTCCTTGCCGCGTTCCGCCAGCACACCGACAAGCCCGTCGGGCGCATCCTCTACACCCACAGCCACCGCGACCACATCTCGGGCGCCACCGTCTTTGCCGAGGGCCGGGACATCCCCATCTTCGCCGCCGCCGGGTTCCACTCCGACCTCGTCGGCCAGGACGGCGCTGCGATCGCCCCGACAGCGGCGCTGAACCGCCGGACCCAGGCGCAGTTCGGCTTCGGCCTGACGCCGGAGGAGCGCATTTCGCTCGGCTGCGGCCCGGGCGAGCGGCCGATGGACGGCATGGGCGCGGGGCATCTGCCGCCAACCGAATTGATCGCTGCCGACCGGGCCGCAGCCGAGCGAAATGCGCTCCTCCGGCGTCAGGCCGAAGCCGAACTGCGCCTGGGTCCGGCGG
>JASJCA010000110.1 GCA_030066215.1 Rhodobacter sp.
CAGATGACCGGACCGCAAGCGCTTGATCTGCAGGTGCGGGCGTTGGGCGAGATTGGGTTGAGGAACTGCCCAGATTGGCGGGACACCGGCATGCCGCGCGTTTCGCTTCTGGCATCCCCTGCCATCTGGCGCGACAATGAACTGATCGCAGCACCTTTGGCCGGTTTCCCCAACGGGTGGCGCGCCGAATTGGCGCAATCCGCCGCTGATTTCGCGCAATCCCTGATATCGCATTGAAGTACCGGAACACTCGCTTATTTTAGGCAGGTGGCCGGCGCAGACGCGACAGGCCGAACGGATCAAAGGAGATTGCCTTGGGCAACGCCAGAAACATCGCCTTTTGGGTCGTGCTGTTCCTGCTGATCCTCGCCTTGTTCAACCTGTTCTCGGGCGGCCAGTCGACGATGTCGTCGCGGTCGATCAGCTATTCGGAATTCGTCGACCGGGTCGATGCCAACGAGGTCAGCTCGGTTACGCTTGACGGCGAGCGCATCCTGTTCCGCGGCAATGACGGCAACGACTATGTGACGATCCGGCCCGAGGGCGCGGACATCACCGACCAGCTCATTCAAAACAACGTGACCGTGCGGGCCGAACCGCAAGAGCAGTCGGGCTTTACCACGGTGCTGATGACCTTCCTTCCCTTCCTGATCCTGATCGGCGTCTGGATCTACTTCATGAACCGGATGCAGGGCGGCGGCCGAGGCGGCGCGATGGGCTTTGGCAAGAGCCGCGCGAAGCTGCTGACGGAAAAGCATGGCCGTGTAACCTTCGACGACGTGGCCGGCATCGACGAGGCCAAGGAAGAGCTGGAAGAGATCGTTGAGTTCCTGCGCAACCCGCAGAAATTCTCGCGTCTCGGCGGCAAGATTCCGAAAGGCGCGTTGCTGGTCGGCCCGCCGGGCACCGGTAAAACGCTGCTGGCCCGCGCCATCGCGGGCGAGGCGGGCGTGCCGTTCTTCACCATTTCCGGCTCCGACTTCGTCGAGATGTTCGTGGGTGTGGGCGCAAGCCGCGTGCGCGACATGTTCGAGCAGGCGAAAAAGAACGCGCCCTGCATCGTGTTCATCGACGAAATCGACGCCGTGGGCCGGTCACGTGGCGTCGGCTATGGCGGCGGCAACGACGAGCGCGAGCAGACGCTGAACCAGCTTCTGGTCGAGATGGACGGGTTCGAGGCCAACGAGGGCATCATCATCGTGGCGGCGACCAACCGTCCCGACGTGCTCGACCCCGCGCTCCTCCGTCCCGGCCGCTTCGACCGCCAGGTCCAGGTGCCGAACCCCGACATCAAGGGCCGCGAGAAGATCCTGGGCGTGCATGCCCGCAAGGTGCCGCTGGGTCCCGATGTCGATCTGCGCATCATCGCGCGCGGCACCCCCGGCTTCTCGGGCGCGGACCTAGCCAACCTCGTGAACGAGGCGGCGCTGATGGCGGCCCGCGTGGGTCGCCGTTTCGTCACCATGGAGGATTTCGAGAACGCCAAAGATAAGGTCATGATGGGCTCGGAACGCCGGTCCATGGTCATGACCGAGGACGAAAAGAAGCTGACCGCCTATCACGAGGCCGGGCACGCCATCGTCGGCCTCAACGTCCCGCAGCACGATCCGATCCACAAGGCGACGATCATTCCGCGCGGCCGGGCCCTGGGGCTGGTGCTCAGCCTGCCCGAACGCGACCAGCTGTCGGTGACCTACACCAAATACAAGTCCAAGATCGCCATGGCGATGGGCGGAAAGGTGGCCGAAGAACTGATCTTCGGGAAGGAAAACGTCACCTCCGGTGCCGCCTCGGACATCCAACAGGTGACCAAGATCGCGCGTGCGATGGTCACCCAGTTCGGGTTCTCGGACGGCCTCGGCAATATCGACTACGCCAACGAGCAGCAGTCGTATCTGGGCACCTACAACACGCCTGCGAACGTCTCGCCGGACACACTGGAGAAGATCGACGACGAGGTCCGCCAGATCGTCGACGAAGGCTATGAAACCGCCAAGCGGATCCTGACCGAAAAGAACGAGGATCTGCACCGGCTGGCCCAGGGGCTCTTGGAATACGAGACGCTGACCGGCAACGAAATCACCAAGGTGATCGCGGGCGAGCCGCTGCACCGTGGGGATGACGACGACACCACCCCGGACAAGGGTGGCACAGCCAGTATCACGGCGATCCCGAAGACCAAGCCGAAACCGAAGCCCACCGGCGACGGCGGCATGGAGCCGGAGCCGACCTAAAGCCCTCTGGCTTCTTAAACGACCGATGCCCCCGCGCCCGCCGCGGGGGCTTTTTTCTTGCGCAGCCGGTGGCAATCGGGCTTGCCGCCGGGCGCGGGCAGGGCCAGTCTTCGGCCAACAAAGGAACCGGATCGATGCCCGCGCTTCAGAAAGCCGACTTCACCGCCACAGTCACCTGGCTCGGCCGCGTCGCCGACCGCGGCGCAGGCCTGCGGTCCGAGCCACTGACCGAGGTCACCGCCCACCTCACCGGCCTCGACGGCGAGGCGCATGGCGGCCTGACTCGCGCCGCCTGCAGCCGGTTCACGATGCTCTATCCCAAGGGCACCGAGGTCCGGAACACCCGCCAGCTGTCGATCCTGTCGGCCGAGGAGCTGGCGGTGATCGCCGGCAAGATAGGGCTGGACGCGCTCGACCCCGGGCTGCTCGGGGCGTCGATGGTCGTCGCGGATATCCCCGATTTCAGCCATCTACCCGTCGGCTCGCGGCTGAAATCCGCCGCCGGGACGGTGATCGCCGTCGACCTCGAAAACGGCCCCTGCGACTTTCCGGGGCAGGAAATCGAAGCCGCCGCCCCGGGCCATGGCAAGGGCTTCAGGGCCGCCGCGGAGGGCATCCGCGGCGTGACCGGCTGGGTCGAGCGCGCGGGGCCGCTGGCCGTCGGCGACGTCCTGGAGCTTTACCTGCCGACGCAGCCCGCCTGGCGCCCGGCCTGATGGCCGAGCCGCTGAAGAACCTCTTCAACGTAGGCGTCATCCGGGAAATGGGCACGCAGCTCGCCCGGATCGATGGGTTCGACCGCGCGGGGTTCGAAGCCACTGCCCTCAACGGTCTCGACGATCTGGAAATGATGCAGCGCTCGGCGCAGATCACCGCCGCATTGCGGGCCAGCCTGCCGCACGAGCCGTTTCCACAGACCATGCAGAGCCTGACCGGCCTCCTGCACCCCGAGACCGAGGCGGCGCTCGACAGCTTGCCGCTCGACGGCCAGGGCTTGCGCGGCTGGGCGCTGGTGCCGGTGGGAACGCTGGTCGCCGAAGACGGCCTCGGCCACCCCGAAGAGAGCCTGGCCTTTCTGCGGCAGATGACGATGCGGTTTTCGGCAGAATTCGCCGTGCGTCCGTTCTTTCGCGACCATACCGGGCTGACCCTGGACCACGCCCGCGCCTGGGCCAAGGACGGTAACTACCACGTCCGGCGGCTGGCCAGCGAGGGCAGCCGGCCGCGGCTGCCCTGGGGGCTCAGGCTATTCGTTTTCATCGACGACCCGTCGCCGCTGATCCCGATCCTGACAACCTTGCGCGACGACCCCACAGACTACGTGCGCCGCTCGGTCGCCAACAGCCTCAACGACATCGCCAAGGACCACCCCGACCTGATTGCCGACCTGGCCGCCGAGTGGCTGCGCGATGCCCCGTCGCCGCGCCGCAAGCTGGTCAAACACGCGCTGCGAACGCTGGTGAAGGCGGGCCATCCGGACGCGCTGTCGGTGATCGGATTTGGCCCGCCGGACGGTGTTGCCGCCGAACTGAGCGTGTCGCCCGAAAAAATCCGGCTCGGCGAGGCCCTGACCCTGACGCTGACCCTCGAAAGCCCGGCGGACCTGCCGGTTCTGATCGATTACGCGGTGCAGTTCCGCAAGGCTGACGGGTCGCTGTCGCCCAAGGTCTTCAAATGGACCGAAACCGCGCTTGCCGCGAAGACACCGCTGACCCTGCAAAAGCGCGTGCCGCTGCGCGACGTCACCACCCGCCGGCATTATCCCGGGCGCCAGGCGGTTTCGGTTCAGGTGAATGGCGTGACGCTGGCGGAAGCCCCGTTTACGCTCGAACTGCGCGGGGCATAAACGCGCAAGGCCGCTGCCGGGCGGCGGGGCCCCGTCCCGGCCGAAGGACGGGATGGGGAGGAACCGGCGCGCCGAAGGCGCACAATCGGATCAGTCGCCGTCAGTAGAAGCTCTGCGGATCGATATCGACCGATAGGCGCAGGTTCGTGGGCAGTTTGACCTGCGCCACCCAGGCCGCCAGCGCCTCCTGCAGCTTCGCGGTCTTCGCCGCCTTCACCAACAGCCGAACCCGGTGCCGCCCGCGGATGCGGGCGATCGGCGCAGGGGCGGGGCCGTAGACCTGGGCACCGATCCGCCTGAGCGGCGCGTCGTTCCGCGCCAGAACCCCGCCCACGTCGAACACCTCCTGCACGTCCGGCGAACTCAGCACGATCCCCGCCATCCGGCCATAGGGCGGCACGCCCGCCTGGCGGCGTTCCTGCGCCTCGGCGCGCCAGAAGCCTTCCTCGTCTCCCGACAGGATCGCGCGGATCACCGAATGCTCGGGCTGATAGGTCTGCAACAATGCCTCGCCCCGCCGCTCGGTCCGCCCCGCGCGGCCCGCCACCTGGCGCATCAGCTGGAACGTCCGCTCGGCGGCGCGCAAATCCGAGCCCTGCAGGCCCAGATCGGCGTCGATCACCCCGACCAACGTCAGAAGCGGAAAGTTGTGGCCCTTGGCCACCAGCTGGGTGCCGATGATGATGTCGGCGTCGCCCCCGGCGATCGCCTCGATCTGCGCCTTCAACGCCCGCGCCGAGCCGTAAAGGTCCGACGACAGCACCGCCAGCCGCGCCTGCGGGAACAGCGCCGCCGCCTCTTCCTGCATCCGTTCCACGCCGGGGCCCACCGGGGCCAGCCGGTCCTCGGCCTCGCAGTTCGGGCAGGCGGTCGGCATCGGTTTCGTTTCGCCGCATTGGTGGCAGACCAGCCGCTTGAGGAACCGGTGTTCGACCATGCGCGCGTCGCAATGGTCACAGCCGATCTGATGCCCGCAGGCCCGGCAGATCGTCACCGGCGCATAGCCACGGCGGTTGAGGAACAAAAGCGCCTGCTCGCCGGCCTCCAGCCGCTGCTCGACCGCGCGCTGCAGGGTAGGCGAGATCCACCGGTTCGACGGCAGCTGCTCCAGCCGCATGTCGATGGCGCGCATGGCGGGCAGTTCGGCCGCGCCGAACCGGGTCGGCAGTTCCAGCTTGGCGTATTTCCCCGCCTCGGCATTGGCCCAGCTTTCCAAGCTGGGCGTGGCCGAGGCCAGCACCACCTGCGCCGAGCAAATGGACGCCCGCAGCACGGCCATGTCGCGGGCGTTGTACAAGACTCCGTCCTCCTGCTTGTAGGAGGTGTCGTGTTCCTCATCGACGACGATCAGGCCGAGGTCGCGATAGGGCAGGAACAGGGCAGATCGCGCGCCGACGACCAGCTGCGCCCCGGCCTCGCCGACCATGCGCCAAGCGCGGCGGCGTTCGGTCATCGTCACGCCGGAATGCCATTCCGCCGGCATCGCGCCGAACCGGGCCTCCACCCGCTTCAGGAATTCCGCCGTCAGAGCAATTTCCGGCAGCAGCACCAGCGCCTGCCGCCCCCTGGCGAGGCATTCCGCCACCGCCTCCAAATACACCTCGGTCTTGCCCGACCCGGTCACGCCTTTCAGCAGCGTGGTGCCGTAGCTATGCGCCCGCACCGCGGCTTGCAGCGTCTCGGCCGCCGCCGCCTGCTCGGCCGACAGCTCGACCCCCGGCAGGTCCGGGTCGAGGCGTGGATACGGAAGGTCGCGCGGGCTTTCCTCTTCCCGCACCACGCCGTGCTTGACGAGGCCCTTGACCACCGACGTCGTCACGCCCGCCGCCTCGGCCAACTCGCCCAGCGTGAAGGACAGTCCGCCATAATCCGACAGCGCCTGCAGCACTCGCCGCCGCGCATCCGTCATCCGGTCAGGTTCCCCCTGCCCCAGCCGGTAGACCTTGCGCATTGACGGCGGATCGCCCAGCCCCGGCGAGCGGGTGGCCAGCCGCAGCATCGCGGGCATCGGCGTTAGCGTGTAGTCGGCGGCGCGGCCCAGGAACTCCATCATCTCGGGCATCATCGGCACCGCGTCGAGCACCCGGATCACCGATCGGATCTTCGAAGCGTCGTAGTCCCCCTGCCCCGGCCCCCAGACCACGCCCAAGACCTTGCGCGGCCCCAGCGGCACCTCGACGAAGGCGCCCAGGAAACACCCGCCTTCCGGCGCCTTGTAGTCCAACAGCCGGTCCAAAGGTTGTGTCGTCAGCACTCCAACCAGAGCTCCCTCGTCGAAAAAAGACGGCGTGGTCATCGCGGGCCGCCAGCTGGGTCCCGGCCTGTGACCGCCAAAGGGCTTCCGGCCACTGCCAAGCTGCGATATGTCTGCGCGCGACACGCAAGCGCAGGAACTTCGCCATGAAATTTTTCGTCGACACAGCCGAGGTCGAGGCCATCGCCGAACTGAACGAACTCGGCATGGTCGACGGCGTCACCACCAACCCGTCGCTGATCATGAAATCCGGCCGCGATATCAAGGAGGTGACCAAAGAGATCTGCGACATGGTCGACGGCCCGGTCAGCGCCGAAACCGTTGCAACGGATGCCGACGGTATGATCGCCGAAGGCCGAGAGTTGGCGAAGATCGCCGACAACATCGCCATCAAAGTGCCGCTGACCTGGGCGGGGCTGAAGGCCTGCAAGGTGCTGACCGGCGAGGACCGCATGGTCAACGTCACCTTGTGCTTTTCGGCCAACCAGGCGCTGTTGGCCGCCAAGGCCGGGGCCAGCTTCATTTCGCCGTTTATCGGGCGCCTTGATGATGTCAACCTCGACGGGATGGACCTGATCGCCGATATTCGTGCGATCTATGACAATTACGGGTTCGGGACCGAAATTCTGGCCGCCTCGATCCGCAGCGTCAACCACATGACCGAGGCCGCCAAGATCGGCGCCGACATCGCCACCGCACCGCCGGGCGTGATCAAGAAGATGGCCGAGCATCCCCTGACCGACAAAGGCCTCGACGCGTTCCTGAAGGACTGGGCCGCGACCGGTCAGAGGATTTTGTAGGCGCCGCCTCCGCCGTTGTGGCGCTGGCGGTTTTGGCCGCGCGCCCGGGCAACCGTTAAAGGCCGGCGGGTACGAGTGGACGTGTTCGCCCAAAGCAAACGCTAGCTCACTTGGCAACGAGCCGTGCCCATCGCTGCCCCGCGGGGTGGCGGGGCGGCGATGGGCACGGCGGGGCTGCGACCCTTGATTCCGTGCCCCGGTGCGTCACGCGGATGTCGGCGGTCGGGGTTCAGCTTCCCATTCAACGACTCGCGCCTTGCCCACAGCTCGCCCCGCTCGGGGCGGTCAAATCCGCCACACCGGATGAACTTCGCATCCGAAGCCCCGACTTTTCTTGCGAATTTTCCACAGGCAGTGCAAACAATCCACAGGTGACGGGGCCCCCTCAACCAACCAAGAGGATTGCATGAGCAGTAAGACCGCCGTGATCGCCGGGGATGTGCGCGACCGGATCATGTCCGAACCCGAGATCATCCTCGAAGACCGCGACCTGATGCGCGCGTTGATCGCCGCCAACGAACGCGCCATGGGCGCCAATATCGTCGATCTGCGCGGCATCGCCATGGACCGGCTCGAGGCACGGCTCGACCGGCTCGAGGACACCCACCGCCACGTGATCGCCGCAGCGTACGAAAACCTCGCTGGAATGAACCAGATCCACCGCGCCGTGCTGAAAATGCTCGACCCCGACCAGTTCGAGGACTTCCTGGCCAACCTGGGCGGCGAGATCGCCGACATCCTGCGGGTCAATGCTCTGAAACTGGTGCTCGAAAGCGCGGTGGCCGAGGACGACCCTGCCGTGCGCAAGCTCGGCGACGTGCTGTTGGTGGCCGAGCCGGGCTTCGTCGACGGATACCTGACGCAAGGCCGCAACGTGCCGATCCGCCAGGTCACGCTGCGCCAGGTACAGCCCGACAGCGAATTGGTCTATGGCGAGGCGGCCGACTGGATCCGGTCCGAGGCCTGCCTGAGGCTCGATCTCGGCGCCGGCCGGCTGCCGGGAATGCTGGTGTTCGGCGCCGAGGACCCGCATCAGTTCAAGCCGACGCAAGGCACCGACCTTCTGACCTTCTTTGCCGGGGTCTTCGAGCGCGCCATGCGCCGATGGCTGTCGTGAGCGGCGGCGAGCGGGGGGACCTCAACGCCATTTCGCCCGCGATGCGGGACGCCTTGGACAGTTGGCTCGCCGGGCTGAAGGCGCTCGACGACGCCACCGCTAATACGCTCGCCGCCTACCACGCGGACGTCCTGGGCTACATGGCGTTTCTCGGCCGGCACCATGGCGGCGCGGCGGGGATCGGCCCGTTGACCCGCGTGACCGTCTCGGACATGCGCGCCTGGATGGCGTTCGAACGCGCGCGCGGGGTCTCGGCGAGGACGCTGGCGCGGATGCTCTCGGCAGTCAAAAGCTTCACAGCCTGGCTCGCCGAGCGCGAGGGGTTCGATGCCACCGCGGTCCTGTCGACGCGCAGCCCAAAGTTCCAGAAGAAACTGCCGCGGCCGCTGTCGGAGGATGCCGCCAAGGCGATGATCGGTACGGTCGAGTTGCAGTCGACGACCGACTGGATCGCGCTGCGCGACGCCGCTGTGGTCACCCTGCTTTACGGTTGTGGCTTGCGGATTTCCGAGGCGTTGGGGCTGACCGGTGCCGACGTGCCGCTGCCCGAGGTCCTGCGCATCCGCGGCAAGGGCGGCAAAGAGCGAGTGGTACCGGTGATCGACGCCGCCCGCGCCGCCACCGCCGCCTACCTGCGCGCCTGCCCGCATCCGGTGGAGCCCGTCGCGCCGCTGTTCCGTGGCGCCCGCGGCGGCGCTTTGAACCCGCGGCTGATCCAGAAGGCAATGCAGACGGCGCGCATGCAGCTCGGCCTGCCCGCCTCGGCCACGCCGCACGCGATGCGCCACAGCTTCGCGACGCATCTGCTCAGCGCCGGCGGCGATTTGCGCGCGATCCAAGAGCTTCTGGGGCACGCATCGCTGTCGACCACCCAGGCCTACACGGCGGTCGACGCCGCCCGGCTGATGGAAGTCTACGAAAAGACCCACCCGCGGTCTGCTTGAGGCGAAGGCGGCGAAGCGAAACCCCACTGCTCTCGACGGGCGGACGCCTGCCGAAACCAAAACTCAGGCGCCTCACCGAACAACCGTTCCCCCGCGGTGTCAGCCGCGGATCGCGCCCGGCCCCGCCCTCCCCAAGGGCGGGCGCGATGTGTGGAGGAGTCTGCAAATATTGAAGCGTTTAGGCTCCCAAGAGATCACTGCGCAATTGGCGGCGCGCCTACCCCGGGGCCGGGCGCAATCCTCTCGTTTAGTTGGGAGGTGATCGACTGAGACGCTGCAAATCTGGGCTCTGGACCAAATCCGGGCAATCCCTGTGCCCACGATGATCCTCCTCCCGGCGCTCGGGTCGGAGCAGCCCCCACCCCGTCCTCACTGCAGCGATGCGACACCGTCCCGACTAAGCGCCGGCCCCGCAACTCGCCCGCGTCCAACTTGGCTTCCCAAGGCGGCTATCCATTTGCCCCGGCGGCGGTTTTCCGCCATGACGGTTTCATGACCGCCCGGCTGAAGGCTCTGTTCGTGCATTTGCTCACCGCCACGGGCGCGGTCTTTGCGATGCTGGCGATGCTGGCGGCAGTGGACGAGAAGTGGAGCCTGATGTTCCTGTGGCTGGTCGTGGCCTTTCTCGTCGATGGCATCGACGGGCCACTGGCGCGGCGCTACGACGTCAAGACCCACGCACCGCAATATGACGGCGTCCTGATGGACCTGATCATCGACTACATGACGTATGTCTTCATCCCGGCCTATGCGCTTTTCAAGTCGGGCCTGCTGCCGGGCTGGACCGGCTGGATCGCGATCATCGTCATCACCTTCGCCTCGGTCATCTATTTCGCCGACACCCGCATGAAAACAAAGGATAATTCCTTTTCGGGCTTCCCCGGCTGCTGGAACATGGTGGTGATCGTGCTGTTCGCGTTGCAGCCGAATTTCTGGGCGATCCTGGCCATCGTCGTGGTGCTGGCCGTCGCTATGTTCGTGCCGCTGAAGTTCATCCACCCGGTGCGCACCGACCGCTGGCGCGTCCTGTCGCTGCCGGTCGCGCTGGCCTGGACCTTCTTCGCCGGCTGGGCCGCCTGGGTCGACTTCGACCCCGCCTCCTGGGCGCATTGGGGGCTGATCGTGACCTCGGGCTACCTGCTTTTCGCTGGTATCCTGCAACAGCTCGTCCCGGCCCGGAATTCGCGCAAACCGGCGATGTAAGTTGCATATGAGTCGGGCGCGTCAGATCAGAAGCGACGCCGCGCCTTCGAGCTTCAAGAGCGCCACCTTCGCCTCGACCCCGCCGGCGCCGGAATAGCCGCCAAGCCCGCCCGCCGCCAGCACCCGGTGGCAAGGGATCAGGATCGGGATCGGGTTCGCGCCGCAGGCCTGTCCGACGGCCTGGGCCGAGACGCCGAGATCGGCGGCCAGATCGCCGTAGAAGGCGCGCTGGTCGAGCCAGGCGCGCGGGCGGGTCCGGGCGACCTGTGCCGCGGAAACCAGGCCGGCCCAGTGCGGGTCGTTGGCCTCGATCTGCGCCCCATCCTCGCGCGTGCCCGCGCACATCCTCGCCCAGAGCGCTTCGACCAGGCTCAGCCCCTCGACCGGCCCGCCCGCCGCCAACGCCTCGCGCAGGATCGGCAGGACAAACCCGGTGTGGCGGGATGAGCCGTCGAAGGCCACGCGGCGGGTGGTGTCGTGGATCGCCGGGTTGGCGAAGCGCCCGGCGATCAGATCGACGTAAGCCGCGGGCGTGAATTCGGGCACCGGCGCGACATGAGGCGCGATCTCTTCGGTCTCGACCTTGGCGAACAACGCGGCAATGTCGGGATCGGCCATGCAGCCCGCGATCGTCGGCACCGACAGGATCTCGCCGGCATTGGCGATCACCTGGTGGCCGGCGTTCAAGATCCGGATCTTCATCGTCTCGTAGTCGTGCACCCGCGCGCTGAAGGTGGCGCCGACCCGGTCCCAATCCGGCCGTCCGGCGCAGAAAGCATCCTCGATCACCCATTGCCGGAAGTTCTCATGCGTCACCGGCGCGGCGTCGGCGATGCCGAAGTCCCGCGCCAGCGCCTGCTCTTTCGCCCCGGTCGCCGGCACGATGCAGTCGACCATCGAATTGGGGAACGCGCCCTCGGCGTCGATCCAATCGGCCAGGGCGGGGTCCGAGAGCCGCGCCAGCGACACCACGGTCTGGCGCAGCACCGCGCCGTTGCCCTGCAGGTTGTCGCAGCTTTGGCAGGTGAACGGCCCGAGCCCCGCCGCACGGCGCCGCGCCAGTGCCGCGACCATCGCCCCGAAGGCGGTGCGCGGCGCCTCGGGCCGGGCGGCGTCGTGCCGCATGTCCGCGTGGTCCGCGTCGAAGCCGCCGGTGACCGGATCGACGTAGTAGCCGCCCTCGGTCACAGTCAGCGAGACGATCCGGATCCGCGCCTCAGCCATCGCCCCGATCAGCGGGCCGTTGCCCTCGGCGACCGGCAGATAGCCGATCATCGCGCCGGTGACCTCGGCCGAGCTGCCGGTGGGGTCGAGCGCTATCAGCGTGGTCAGGCAATCCTGCGCCATCAGCTTGTCACGCATCGCGGCATCGTAGGGCCGCACGCCGGCGCCGAGGATCGCCCAGTCACGCGCCTCGCCCTGCTGCATCAGCCGGTGCAGGTACCACGCCTGGTGCGCGCGGTGAAAATTGCCGAGGCCGATATGCACGATGCCCGGGGTCAGACGGGCCCGGTCGTAGCTGGGCCGCGCGACCTGAGGCGACAGGTCCTTCAGCGTCGCGTCGCCGAGCTTGACCGGCGCGATTGTCTGCCCCGCCTCGGCCATCAGCTCATCCACTGCCCGCCGTCGACATTGTAGCATTGCGCGACGATGTAGTCGGCCGCGTCGCTGGCCAGGAACACCGCCATGCCGGTCAGATCCTCGGCCCGGCCCATGCGGCCATAGGGCACGGCCTCACCCACCTCTTTCTTTTTTTGGCCCAAGGGTTTGTTTTCGTACTTGGCGAAGAACGCGTCGACACCGTCCCAGTGTTCGCCGTCCACCACGCCGGGAGCGATGGCGTTCACGTTGATGCCATGCGGGATCAGGTTCAGCGCCGCCGACTGGGTCAGGCTGATCACCGCCGCCTTGCTGGCGCAGTAGACCGCGACCAGGGGTTCGCCGCGGCGGCCGGCCTGGCTGGCCATGTTGATGATCCGCCCCCTGATGCCGCGCTCGATCATGTGCCGCGCGACCGCCTGCAGGGTAAAAAGCGTGCCCGCGACGTTGATGTCGAACACGCGCTGATAATCGGCACGGGTGATTTCGGCGATGGGGGCAGCGGTGAAGATCGCTGCGTTGTTGATCAGGATGTCGATTTGGCCAAGGGCGGCGATGGTTTCGGCAACGGCCGCATCGATGCTGTCTTGCTTTGTCACGTCCATCTCGACAGCGATGGCGGCGTCGCCGAGTTCTGCCGCCGTGTTTCGCGCCCGCTCGATGTCGATATCGCCTATGGCGACGCGGGCGCCCTCGCGCAGATAGGCCTCGGCAAAGGCACGGCCGATGCCACGAGCGGCGCCGGTGATCAGCGCCGATTTGCCGTTCAGCCGCTTCATGCGATGCGCAGCCCCTCTGCATCGAAGCGATGCAACTTGTCGGCCTCGGGCGTCAGGTACACTTCGTCGCCGTATTGCAACGGATTCTCGCCGTCGGCGCGCACGGTCATGGCCAAGCCCAACTGATCGCACTGCACGTGGAAAAACGTATCGGCGCCCAGATGTTCGGACACGCCGACGACCCCGTGCCAGTCGCCGCCCTCGGCCGATATGTCGATATGCTCGGGGCGCACGCCGACGGTATGGGCATCGTATTTGGCCGCCTCCGCACCATTCACGAAGTTCATTCTCGGCGAGCCGATGAATCCCGCGACGAACAGGTTTCGCGGCGCGCGATACAGCTCCAGCGGCGATCCCACCTGCTCGATCACGCCGGCCTGCAAGACGACGATCTTGTCGGCCATGGTCATCGCCTCGACCTGGTCGTGGGTGACGTA
>JASJCA010000043.1 GCA_030066215.1 Rhodobacter sp.
TCCATCAGCGCCTTGCGGACCTCAAGCTGCTTCTCGCGGTTCTCGACGGCGAAGGCGATGTGGTGGACGGAGCCCGCCCCTTGGTCGGCTTGGGAGGCGTTAGGCAGGGTTTCGATATCGATCACGTCGGCGCCGTTGCCGTCCGGGACGGCAAAGCGGGTGGTGTCCCCGTCGGTGTCGACCTCTTCGTAGCCCATGAACTTGAGAAGCTCCGCCGAGGCGCCGCCGTCCCGGAGCCGCATCGAGGCCGAGTGAAAGCCTCGGATCGCCTCGTCGGCGCCAACGCCGCCGTGGGTCCAGGGGGCGCGATCATCCTCGGCCTCGATCAGGGCGAATTCGTCGCCGTCGGGGCCGGAGAAGTGCAGCCGGGCCTCACCGAACTGGGTGGCCTCTTTCAGGTCGGCGACGTCGAGGGCCGAGAGACGTTCGCGCCAATAGGGCAGCGTGCCTTTCGGGACGGCGAAGCCGGTGATGCCGACCTCGCCTGTTCCATGACGGCCACGGGGCGAGCCGGGGAAGGGGAAGTAGGTCATCACCGAGCCGGGGGAGCCGGCCTCGTCGCCGTAATAGAGGTGATAGACGTTCGGGGCGTCGAAATTCACGGTCTTCTTCACCCGGCGCAGGCCGAGGGTTTTGGTGAAGAAGTCGTTGTTGGCTTGGGCGGCGCTCGCCAGCGATGTGACGTGGTGCAGGCCTTGGATCTGGTTCAGCATATCGGTTCTCCTCTCGTGGCCTGTTGGGCCGCGTTGTGCTTTGGGGTGGAATGTCGTTGTCTGGGCGCGAAAGAAAACAGGCACCGCGGCACGTATTCTGTGCAGGAACGCACGAATGCGCGTAGTTAGCGGCAAGTTCTGTGCGGGAGAGGTATGGACGCGGAGTATATCATCGTGGGCGCAGGATCGGCCGGATGCGTGCTTGCCAACCGGCTAAGCGCACATGCCAAGGTCGTGCTGCTCGAGGCCGGGGGCAAGGACAACTATCACTGGATCCACATCCCGATCGGATACCTCTATTGCATCGGCAATCCGCGCACGGACTGGGGATTTCGCACGGCTGAGGAGCCGGGGCTCAACGGCCGCAGTCTGCTGTACCCGCGCGGGCGGGTTCTGGGGGGATGCTCGTCGATCAACGGGATGATCTATATCCGCGGGCAGGCGGCGGATTACGACCATTGGCGGCAGCTTGGGAATACCGGCTGGGGTTGGGAAGAGGTGCTGCCCTACTTCAAGAAATCCGAGGATTATGTCGACGGCGCCAGCGAGATGCATGGGGCGGGCGGCGAGTGGCGGGTCGAGGATCAGCGGCTGCATTGGCAGGTGCTCGATGATTTCCTGGCCGCCGCGGTGCAGGCCGGGCTGCCGGAGACCACGGATTTCAACACCGGCGACAATGAGGGCGTGGGCTATTTCCGCGTCAACCAGCGGGCCGGGTTTCGCTGGAACACGGCGCGCGCGTTCCTGCGGCCGGTGAAGGATCGGCTGCGGGTCGAGACCCATGCGATGACCGAGAAGGTGCTGATCGAGGACGGCCGGGCGGTGGGGGTGCGGTATCGCCAGAACGGCGAGGTGAAGGAGCTGCGCGCGGGGCGCGAGGTGATCCTTTGCGCCAGGGCCGTTGGCTCGCCGCAGATCCTCCAGCTATCGGGCATCGGGCCCGGTAAGCTGTTGCACGAGCACGGGATCGAGGTCGTGCGCGACCAGTCGCAGATCGGCGAGAACCTGCAGGACCATTTGCAGATCCGCTGCGCCTACAAGGTGCATGGCGCGAAGACGCTGAACACTCTGTCGGCGAGCCTTTGGGGCAAGGCGAAGATCGCGCTGGAATACGCGGCGAAGCGCACCGGGCCGATGTCGATGGCGCCGTCGCAGCTTGGCGCCTTTGCGCGGTCCAACCCGGACGTGGCGACGCCCGATCTGGAGTATCACGTCCAGCCCCTGTCACTCGACGCCTTCGGCCAACCGCTGCATCCGTTCGACGCAATCACCGCGAGCGTCTGCAACCTGCGCCCCGAGAGCCGCGGGCATGTCCGGATCGCCTCGCCCGATCCCACGGCGCATCCGGTGATCCGGCCGAATTATCTCTCCACCGAGAAAGACCGCCGTGTCGCCGCGGATGCAATCCGCCTGACCCGCCGGATTGTCGGGCAGCCTGCCATGGCGAGGTACCGACCTGAAGAGTTCAAGCCCGGTTCTGACATCGACAACGATGCACAGCTTGCGAAGGCCGCCGGCGATATCGGCACTACGATCTTCCACCCTGTCGGCACGGTGCGCATGGGGTCTGACCCCGAGGCGCCACTCGATTCGCAGCTGCGCCTGCGCGGTCTCGACGGCCTCCGCGTTGTCGATGCCAGCGTCATGCCGACGATCACCAGCGGCAACACCAACGCGCCGGTGATCATGATCGCCGAGAAGGCCGCCGACCTGATCCGCGCCGGCTGAATAGGGAAAATTCGAAAGGTTAAGGGGGCGTTCACCCGGGTCTGCTAGCCATGGCCTTGGGTGAAAAACGAGGTGGTGGGATGAGCGCGAAAAGCAACGCGCCCGTCATCATCAAGCGTAAGAAGGTCGTCGCTGGCGACGGACACCACGGTGGTGCATGGAAGGTGGCCTATGCCGACTTCGTGACCGCCATGATGGCCTTCTTCATGCTGATGTGGCTGTTGAACGCGACGACGGAAAAGCAACGCAAGGGCATCGCGGATTACTTCAATCCGACGATCCCGATCAACCGGATCTCCGGCGGCGGCGAGGGCTCGTTCGGCGGCACCGACATCTTCAGCGAAGAGACGCTGGCCAAGAACGGCACCGGCGCCAGCCAAAAGCACCCCACCGCCGATCACGAGGCGCGCGGCAACACCGGCACCGCCGCCGAGGATGCCGGCAAGGACGACGACCAGGCCGAAGCCGAGGCCGAGGCGTTCGAGGACATCGCCGAAAGCCTGACCGCACGGTCCGGCGAAAGCATGGTCAGCGAAGAGATGGCGCGCCACATCGTAACCCGGGTCACCGACGAGGGGCTGATCGTCGAGATCTTCGACGTGCCGGGCACGCCCTTGTTTCAGGACGGCAGCGACGAGCCGACGCAGATGATGCGCGACCTCGCGGCGATGATGGCGCCGGTCTTCGGGCTGGTGCTGAACGAGGTCGCGGTCGGCGGGCATACCCGCGCCGAGCCCGTGGTTTTGGCCGAAAACCCGGTCTGGGATCTCAGCAGCAGCCGCGCCAGCCGGGTGCGGCGGCTGTTGCAGGACGGCGGCCTGCCGGAACGGCGCATCCAGCGCGTCAGCGGCTTCGCCGACCGCAAGCCGGTGGCCGCCAACCCGATGGCGGTGCGCAACAACCGCATCGAGATGATCCTCTTGCGGCAGAATGGCTGACCCGAAATAGATCGGATTTTACCTGTTAGGCGGGCATTAAGGCGGCTGCGGTAGCGATGGGCGTCATATCCGGGGCAATGCAGCAGAAAGGCGCAACCCATGACGATTTCCTCTTCGCTCGCCGCAGGCGTGGCCGGTCTCAATGCCAATGCCGCGCGCCTGGCGACAATCTCCGACAACATCGCCAACTCTTCGACCTACGGCTACAAGCGCGTGGTCACCGACTTCCACGCGCAGGTCATCGCCGGCAACAATTCCAGCTATTCCGCCGGCGGCGTGCGCACCACCACGATGCGGCTGATCGACGAACGCGGACCGTTGATCTCGACCGGCAACGCCACCGATCTGGCGGTCAGCGGCCGGGGTCTCTTGCCGGTGACGACTTCGGTCGCGGTGGCCACCGACAATGGCAATTTGCCGCTGCAGCTGATGACCACCGGCTCGTTCAGGCCCGATTCAAACGGCATTCTGACCAACGAACAGGGCCTGGTGCTGCTGGGCTGGCCCGCCAATATCGACGGCTCGATGCCCAGCTATCCGCGGGACACCATCGCCGGGCTCGAACCGGTGCAGGTCAACGTCAACCAGTTCGCCGGCGATGCCACGACCGAGATGAACTTGGGCGTCAACCTGCCGGCGACCGAGACCGAGGCCGGCGCCTCGGGCGCGACCCAGGATCTGTCGATCGAGTATTACGGCAACCTGGGCACCTCGCAGCAGCTCGACATCAGCTTCACGCCGACGGTGCCGGCAACGGGCTCGTCGAACGAATGGACGATGACGATCACTGATTCGGCCTCCGCCGGCGCAGTGGTCGGCGAATACACCCTGACCTTCGACGACGCGCGCGGATCCGGCGGCACGCTGCAATCGGTGGCCACCACCACCGGCGGCGCCTACGACACCGCGACCGGCACCATCGAGATCACCGTCGACGGCGGCCCGATCACCATCGACATCGGCATGCTCGGCGACAGCGAGGGCATGACTCAGCTCAGCGACAGCTTCGCGCCGGTCTCGATCAACAAAAACGGCTCTCCGGTGGGCAACCTGACCGGCGTCGAGGTCGATTCGAACGGCTTCGTCCACGCGATCTACGACGCCGGCTTCACCCGGCGGATCTACCAGATCCCGCTGGTCGACGTGCCCAATCCCAACGGCCTGATCGCGATGTCGAACCAGACCTACCAGGTCTCGCCGCCCTCGGGCTCGTACTTCCTGTGGGATGCCGGCGACGGGCCGGTGGGCGAGGTGTCGGGCTACAGCCGCGAGGAATCGGCCACCGATGTGGCGGCCGAGCTGACCCAGCTGATCCAGACCCAGCGGGCCTATTCCTCGAACGCCAAGGTGATCCAGACCGTCGACGAGATGCTGCAAGAAACCACCAACATCAAGCGGTGAGGCGGGCCCGGCCTGACAGGACCCCGGCATGAGCATCTCGAGCTCGCTCACGAACGCCCTGTCGGGCCTCACCGCGGCCACCCGCGCCGCCGAGGTCGTGTCGTCGAACATCTCGAATGCGATGACCGAAGGCTACGGCAAGCGCGAGGTGCGGCTGTCGTCGAACGTGCTCGACGGGCGCGGATCCGGCGTGCGGATCGACGGCGTCACCCGGCACAGCGACCCGGTCCTCTTGGGCAGCCGGCGCGGGTCCGAGGCGGCGCTGGCGCGCTCCTCGGTCAGCGCCCAGTTTCTGACCGACATCGAGGCGGCGATCGGCCTGCCGGGACAGCCCGGCGCTCTGACCGAGCGCATCACCCAGTTCGAGGCCGCGCTAATCGAAGCTTCGAGCCGCCCCGATTCGCCCGCCCGGCTGCAGGCGGCGGTCCAGGCCGCCTCCGGGCTTGCGGAGCAGCTCAACCGCATCTCCGACACCGTCCAGGCCGAACGGCTGCGCGCCGATCAGGCGATCGCCCGCTCGGTCGACCAGCTCAACACCGCGCTTGACCAGGTCCAGGACCTGAACGCCCGGATCGCGCAGTTCCAAGGCTCGGCGCAGGACGCCTCGTCGCTGATCGACCAACGCCAACAGGTGATCGACGGCATCGCCGAGCTGGTACCGCTGCGCGAGGTGCCACGGCAGAACGGCATGGTCGCGCTCTTCACCCCCGGCGGCGCGGTGCTGCTGGACGGCAGCGCCGCCGAGATCGGGTTTTCCCCGGTGAACGCGATCACGCCGGATATGACGCTGGGGTCGGGCGCGCTATCGGGCCTGACCGTCAACGGAACGCCGATTTCGGTCGATCCCGACAGCGGGCCGCTGGCCGGCGGCCGGCTTGCCGGGCTCTTTGCCGTGCGCGACGTGGCGGCGCCCGAGATCCAGGCCCAGGCCGACGCGGTGGCGCGCGACCTGATCGATCGCTTCGCCGACCCGGCCGTCGACCCCAGCCTCACCGCCGGCGATCCGGGGCTCTTCACCGATGCCGGCGCCGCCCTGGTCGTCGCAGACGAGCTGGGCCTCGCGGGGCGGATCGAGATCAACGCGCTGGTCGATCCCGGCGCGGGTGGCGGACACTGGCGCCTGCGCGACGGGCTCGGCGCCGCCGCGCCCGGGGATGCCGGCAACGCCACGCTTCTGAACGCGCTCTCCGATGCATTGACCGCCGAACGGGTGCCGGCCTCGGGCGGCTTCGCGGTCGCCCGCTCGGCCATCGGCTTGTCGGGCGATTTCCTTTCCGGCGTATCGGTCCAGGCCCAGGACGCCGCCGCCCGCGAGAGCTTTGACCGCGCCCAGACCGAGACGCTGCAGGCGGCCGAGCTGCAGGCCGGCGTCGACACCGACGACGAGCTGCAGAAGCTTCTGGTGATCGAGCGCGCCTTTGCCGCCAATGCCCGGGTGATCTCGACTGTCGACGAAATGATCCAAACCCTACTGGGGCTTTAAGCCATGACCGTTCTGTCCATCGGCGACCTCGCCATGACGTTCCAGACCCGCAACAGCAACCACCGCATCAAGACCGACATGCTGCGGCTGTCGGACGAATTGGCCACCGGCCTGACCAGCGACATGCGCGCCGCGACCGGTGGCAATCTCGGCGCAGTCGCCGGTATCGACCATCAGCTCGGCACGCTCTCGGCCTACCGGGTCGCAGCGAACGAGGCGACGCTGTTTCTAGGCGCCCTGCAGCGCGGGCTCGAGACGGTGCAGACCACCACCTCGGATCTAGGCCCGGGGCTGCTCTTGGCGGCCAGTTCCGGCCAGGCGGCGCTGGTCGACGCGGCGGCGGCGGACGCCAAGGCGCGGTTTTCCACCGTTGTGTCGGTTCTCAACACCCAGGTCGCCGACCGGGCGATGTTGGGCGGCGCGATGGGCAGCGGGCCATCGCTGGCCGACGCCGAGACGATGCTGGCCGCGCTGCAGACCGCGATCGCCGCCGAGACTACGGCGGCCGGTGTCGAGGCCGCGGTCGATGCCTGGTTCGACACCGGCGGTGGCGGCTTCGAGACTGTGGGCTATCTGGGCAGCGCCGACGATCTCGCGCCGCTGCGCGTCGGCCCCGACGAGACCGCCGCCATCGAGCTGCGCGTCGACGACCAGGAGATCCGCGATCTTCTGAAGGGCTACGCCTTGGCCGCGCTCGTCGCCGACGGCGCCCTGGCTGGCAATCACCCCGAACGCGTCGCCCTGGTCGAGACCGCCGGCACCCGGCTCTTGGAAAGCGACCGCAGCCTGGCCGAACTGCGCACCGGCATCGGCGCGCTCGAGGCCCAGGTCGAAACCGCGCTGGCGCGCAACGGCGCCGAGACCGGCGCGCTCGAGATCGCCCGCAACGACATCCTCGGCGTCGACCCCTACCGCACCGCCACCGAGTTGCAGGCGGTCCAGACCCAGCTCGAGACGCTTTATACGATCACGGCGCGTCTGTCGCGCCTCAGCCTTGCGGAGTACCTCAGATGATGCGCGCCCTGCTGTGCCTGTTCCTGTTCGCGCTGACCGGTGCGGCCGCCGCCGCGCCCGTGCGGATCAAGGATCTGGTCGAATTCGACGGCGTGCGCGGCAACGATCTGGTCGGCTACGGGTTGGTCGTCGGGCTGAACGGCACCGGCGACGGCATCCGCAACGCGCCCTTTACCGAAGAGATCATGTCGAACATCCTCGAACGGCTCGGCGTCAACGTCACCGGCGAGCAGTTTCGGCCCAAGAACGTGGCCGCCGTGCTGGTGACCGGCGAACTGCCGCCGTTTTCCCGCTCGGGCTCGCAGATCGACGTCACCGTCTCGGCGATCGGCGACGCCAAGAGCCTGTTGGGCGGCACCCTGGTGATGACGCCGCTGAATGCGGCCGACGGGCAGATCTATGCCGTGGCCCAGGGCACGGTGATCGCCGGCGGCGCCGCGGCGGAGGGTGACGGCGCCAGCGTCGTGCAAGGCGTTCCGACCGCGGGCGTGATCCCCTCCGGCGCCCGGGTCGAGCGCGAGATCGAATTCGATTTCACCGGGCTCGAGACCATCCGCCTGGCGCTGCGCACGCCGGATTTCACCACCGCCGGCCGGATCGAGACCGCGATCAACTCCGATCAGGGGCGCGCGGTGGCGCGGATGCTGGATGCCGGCACCGTGCTGATCGACATCGCCGCCACCGGCGCGGTCTCGCCCGCCCACGCCATCGGCCGGATCGAAAACCTGCCCGTAGAGCCGCAGCGGCGGGCGCGCGTCGTGGTCGACCAACGCTCGGGCACCATCGTGCTGGGCGAGGACGTGCGAATCTCGCGCGTGGCGGTCAGCCAGGGCAACCTGACCTTACGGATCGAAGAGACGCCGATCGTGGTCCAGCCCAATCCGTTCTCGCAAGGCGAAACGATCGTGGTGCCGCGCACCACAGCGGGGCTCGACGAAGAGCCGGGGATCGGCCTTGCGGAGGTCTCGGGCGGCACCTCGCTGTCGGAGGTCATCGCCGGCCTCAACGCGCTTGGCGTGTCGCCGCGCGACATGATCGACATCCTCAAAAGCATCAAAGCCGCCGGGGCCCTGCACGCCGAGTTCGTCGTCCGCTAGGGCGGGATCGGATCAAGGGAACGCTGCAGGGCGCGAGCTACGGTCGGAAACCGATTCCCGGCACGAACTCAAGGCGCGCAACCCCGCCGTCCCACTTGAAGATCCACGGCCAAGGGGCGGCGATGGGCACGAGCCCTCAGCAATTCCGAGACAAAACCTTAGGGCCATCATTGGCAACCAATTGCTATGAAGCTACATCCCGGCCCCGAAAACGCTAATCGAGGACGCGGTTCAGAGGACCCCGGGCGAAAGTGTGCCAGTCTGTTCGCAACCAATTCTAGGCGCCCTCCGTAGGAGTAGATGCCTATCCGCAAGGGGTGAAGCCCGGCGCCAGATCGCTCAAAAGTAACTTCGAACGAGCGCACCGGTGACCAGGCTCCAACCGTCCGCGACCACGAAGAAGGCGAGCTTGAACGGCAGCGACACGATGGCGGGGGGCACCATCATCATACCCATCGACATCAGCACCGCCGCCACCACCAGGTCGATGATCAAAAACGGCAGAAAGATCAGAAACCCGATCTGAAACGCCCGTTCGATCTCGCTTAGCAGGAAGGACGGCACCAAAAGCGACAAAGGCGCGTCCCGCGAAGGTGCGGCCAGCCCCTCGGTTGCGTTGCGCAAAAGCGCCAGGCTTTCAAAGGTCTCCGCTTCGATGCGGTTGACCATGAAGCCGCGAAACGGCCCCATCGCCTGGGCGAAGGCGGCCTCGACCTCGAGCCGGCCGTCGATCAGCGGCTCGGCGCCGAGCCGCCAGGCTTCGGTAAAAACCGGCTCCATCACGAAATAGGTCAGAAACAGCGCCAGGCTGACGATCAGCATGTTCGGTGGCGACTGCTGCAGGCCGATGGCCTGGCGCAGGATCGCCAGTACCGTCACGATGAAAGGAAAGCAGGTGATCATGATCGCCAGGCCCGGCACCAGGCTGAGCACGGTCACCAGTATAATCAACTGGATGCTGCGCGCCGCCAGCGACCCCTCGTCGCCGAACGAGATCGAGATGTCCTGCGCCAGTGCCGGGGCCGCGCTTAGGATCAGGGCCGCGCAAAGCCCCGCAGCCGCAATGTGTGCAGGCCAGACGGACATCTCAAAGACCGTTGGCCAGGTCCGCAACTTCGGTCAGGCGCACCGCCAATTGCCCGGCGTTTTCGCCGTCAAGCTCTTGCAACTCGCCGCGTGCGATCAGTTTCTCGCCGACATAAAGCTCAACGGGATCCTCGATACGCCGATCGAGCACCAGAACCGCCTCGCTCTCCAGTGCCAATAGGTCCTTCACCAGCGGTCGGGTCCGGCCCACCGACACGGTGATCTCGATGGGAACCTGAGAAAACGGGTGCTCTGCCTGCGGCGTCGACGCGGCCGCTTGAGTCGTATCAGGCATGTTTCAGGACCTTTTCATTTTGAACCAGAAGCGCACGAATTGCCGCGACGATGCGGCTCTGCGCCCCCGAGAGATCGATCTTGCGTTCGGTCTTTCCCAGCCGCAGATAGACTTGCCCCGCGGCCAATGACGGCTCTTCCGCGATCCGAACAGCAGCAGACACCATGTCTGGCACCCGCGCCTCCAGCGCCGCGCGGCTTTCTGGGGCAACGACGAGGTCGATCGGGGTATCTGCACAGTCCTCGACCAAAGGGCGAAGTTCCTGCAGCACGGTCTCGGTCAACGCTTCGGACATCAGCACTGGCAGCAATTTGCAGGTGATTTCCGACAGCAACGGCTCCATCGACTGGATGACGTAGGCGCGAGCCTCGTGGAAGGTGAAGGACAGCTCTTGCAGGTTGCGGGCGAATTCGGTGCCGATGCGGGTCTGGTCGGCGGCCTCCGCCTGCGCCGCATCGTCCCAGCCGGCCTGGTAGCCCTTTTCATAGGCGGCCATGCGCGCGGCGTCTTCGATGACGTCCGTCGGGCCCGAATCCGCCGACGGTGCGACGGTCGATGCCAAGGTATCAAAATCCTCCAACAGAAGGGCCATCAGGCACGCTCCTCATGCTCTTCCATCCAGCTGCGCAGTATTTCCACGGTCTCCTCGCGCCGATCTTCGATCAGGCGGCGCAATCGCTCGACCGGATCTTCGGCGGCCTCGTCCGGCGCTGGCAAACTGGCTTGCGGTTCGGCATCCGCCCCAGACACCAGAGCCATCTGCGGCAACGGCCCGTCGGCTTCGTCGATCTCGCCTGTCAGGGCCGCGCCAGGGTTGGCGCCCACGTCGCGCATAAGCATCGGCGCCTCGCTCGCCGCCGCCACGGCGCCAGCAGGAGTGGGTCCCGGCGGCGCCAGCGCGACCGGAGCGCGCATCGGCCGCTTCGACAGAATAGGCCGGACAACGAACAGCCCGAGCACCAGTGCGACAAGAGCCAGAACGCCCAACTGGATCAGCGACATCGGATTGACCGCAAGGCCGGAATACCAGGGCGGCGGCTCCGAGGTTCCGGCCATTTCGACAGGTTCGAACTGCATGGATTTCAGCGTGATCGTATCGCCGCGTTCGGCATCGAATCCGACGGCGGATGCCACCAATTCGCGCAAGGCCGCCATCTCTTCCTCGGGACGCGGCTGCCACGATTCGGTGTTGGTGTCGGGATCGACACTACGCATTCCGTCCACCAGGACGGCGACGGACAGACGCCTGATCGCGCCGGGCGTGCGCAAGACCTCTCGTGTCGTCTCTGCAACCTCGTAATTGACCCGCTCTCGCGATTCGCTGTTTTCGCTGCGCGATTGGCTGTCGCCGCCGGCGGCATCGCCGTCCGGCAAGTTGCTGGCCACAGTCACGGCCCCGCCTTGGCTGCCGCTCGACGACGTCGACCGCTCTTCGGTCTCCGAGCTGATCGCCACCCGATTCTCGGGGTCAAAGCGCCGCTCCACAATGGCCTCGCGTTCGGTGACCGTTTCCACGGACACCTCGACTACTGCGCGCCCCGGACCGACCCGCGCTTCGAGCAGGCGCTCGATATTGCGCCGCATCTCCTCGGCGCGGTCGTCACCGCCGGTCAGCCCAGGCATGTCGTCCCCCGGTAAAACCAAACCGCCACGGCCGTCGATGATCGAGACGTCTTCCGGCGCAAGTCCCGCAACGGCCGAGGCGACCAGAAACCTCAACGCCTTGGCCTGCGGCGCCGTCAACGCGCCGGTGGCGGTGGTGACAGTGACCGACGCTGTCGGTTTCAGACCACGCTGAAACGGCGTCGAGGACGGATTCGAGATATGGACTCGCGCGGACTTCACATGCGGTCCGGCGGTGATCGTGCGGGCGAGTTCGCCCTCTTTCGCGCGCCAATAGGCGGCATCGAACATCTGCGACGTGGTGCCGAAGCCGGTGAGTGAATCAAGCAGCTCATAGCCCTGGCCGCCATTCGCCGGCAGGCCCTCGGAGGCCAACGTCATCCGCAGGGCGTCGCGCTGCGCGCCGTCGACATAGATGGCGCCCTGGCGCACGTCGTAGGCGACACCACGCTGGTCCAGCGCGGCCACGACCTCGCCCGCGGCGCCGGGCTCGAGCCCGGAATAGAGTAACGCCATCGACGGTTGCGTCGCCAATTTCGACACCCCCAGAACCGCGGCGAACATCGCCAGGGTCGCGCCGACGACGATGACCCGGCGGCGAATATCGAGCGAGGACCAGACCGACATGATCTGCTGCAAGACGGATCTCCCATTCTGAAAATCCTGTGCCCAGCTTTGAACGATCCGGCTTAACAATCGGTTAGTCCTGATCGGTCTATACCGGCATCCGACGGAATCGAGCGGAGTCCGATATGTCCGACGCCGAGGCAATCGAAGAAGAGGTCCCGAAAAAGCGGTCGAAACTGCCGCTGATTCTAGGGCTTGTCCTGGCGCTGGCGCTCGGTGGCGGCGGGTTCTTTGCGGTCTATTCGGGCATGCTCTTCGGCAGCGGAACCAGCGGCACCGACCACGCGCATGAAAAGATCGAGGTCGAAACCCTACCAGAAGTGGCGTTCGTACCGATCGATCCCCTGGTGATCAATCTCGGCAAGGGATCGGCGAGCAGGCACTTGAAATTCCGCGCACAGCTCGAAGTAGACCCGCCGTTCCAAAGCGAGGTGTCGGCGCTGCTGCCGCGCGTGCTCGACGTGCTGAACGGCTACTTGCGCGCGGTCAGCACCGCCGATCTGGAAGAACCGACAGCGCTGATTCGGCTGCGGGCTCAGATGCTGCGTCGGGTGCAAATGGTCACTGGCGAAGGCCGGGTCCGCGACCTGTTGATCATGGAATTCGTGCTGAACTGAGGGGTGAGATGGACCTAATTTCCGACATCCTACTGATCGCCGGGGCGGTGGGTGCCGCGTTCTACTGCATCGTATTATCGCGGCGACTGAGCCGGTTCACCGATCTCGACAAAGGCGTCGGCGGCGCCATTGCCGTTCTGTCGGCGCAGGTCGACGACATGACCAAGGCGCTCGATGCCGCTCAGGGCACCGCGAACGGATCGACCGACTCGTTGGAAATGCTCACCGACCGGGCCGAAGACGTGGCGCGGCGGCTCGAACTATTGGTCGCTTCGATGCATGACCTGCCGGACGCCACTGCTTCGGCGTCGGCGGCGCCAGACCCGCAGCGAAGCGGCGGCCCGGCTGGCGTCGCGGGGCAAGAGGCCGTGTTCGCCCGACGGCGGGACGACGGCGGCAATGCAGATGCGTCGGAGCTGTTTCGCAGTCACCGAACTTGGGCACAGGAGGCCGCGGAATGAGCATTTTCAGCTGGCCGGGCTTGGGCCGCCAGGCGGGGCGCGGCGCCTTGTGGGTGATCGCGGGATTATTGCTGCTCTCCGGCGTGCTGCGGTTCACCTCGTCCACCGGGCCCGCCTTGGCGCGTGAAGTCGAGAGCCTGCAATCGGCCAAACCGGACACGGCGCCCGTCGCGGTCATCTGCGAAGCGCCCGAGGATATCGCCAAAGTGCTCGATGCCTTGGGCGCTCAGCGCAAGCGGCTCGATGAGCGCGAATCGGCGCTGCTGGACCGTGTCGCGGCACTGAACCTCGCGGAATCCGAGATCGCGCGGAATCTGGCCGCGCTTGAGGCGGCACAAAGCGAACTCGAAGCCACGCTTGCCATTGCCGACCAGGCGGCCGAGGGCGATCTGACCCGGCTGACCTCGGTCTACGAGAACATGAAGCCCAAAGAAGCCGCCGCACTGTTCGAAGAGATGGCGCCGGATTTTGCAGCAGGTTTTTTGGGCCGCATGCGGCCCGATGCCGCCGCCGCCGTAATGGCCGGCTTATCGCCGCAGACGGCCTATTCGATCAGCGTGTTTCTAGCCGGCCGCAACGCCGACGTGCCGACCGAGTAGCCGGAGACACCCGGCATTAACCCCGATCTGCGACAACTCCGCAAAGGCCGGGTCGTGAGCATACGAAAAGAGAGTGCGAGATGATTGGAATTGTCGGCATCCTGATGATCTTCGTCATGGTGTTCGGCGGCTATCTTGCTGCCGGCGGCAAGATGGGAATCATCCTGAAGTCGCTGCCATACGAACTGACAATGATCGGCGGCGCCGCCATTGGGGCGTTCGTCATTTCCAACGATATGGCAGCGATCAAGCACACGGTGAAGGACATCGGCCGGGTGTTCAAAGGCCCGCGATGGAAGCACGAGGATTACCGCGACCTGCTGTGTCTGCTGTTCGAATTGATCCGGCTTGCCCGCCAGAACGCCGTCGCGCTCGAAGAGCATGTGGAGGATCCCCAGAATTCCTCGATCTTCCAACGCTACCCGAAGGTTCTCTCGGACCGCGAAGCGGTCGAGCTGATCTGTGACACGCTGCGCTCTGCATCGATGAACTACGACGATCCACACCAGGTCGAGGAGGTTCTCGAAAAGCGGATGGAGGCGAATCTGCATCACGCGATGCACTCCAGCCACGCCCTGCAGACGGTGGCCGACGGGCTGCCCGCCCTGGGCATTGTGGCGGCGGTCTTGGGCGTGATCAAGACCATGGGGTCGATCGATCAGCCGCCGGAAATCCTCGGCAAGCTGATCGGCGGCGCCTTGGTCGGCACCTTCCTCGGGGTGTTTCTTGCATATGGTTTGGTGGGTCCGTTCGCCAACAAAGTCAAAACCGTCACCGAAGAGGACGCCCATTTCTACCAGTTGATCCGCGAGGTTCTGGTGGCGAACCTTCACAACCACGCCACCAATATCTGTATCGAAGTCGGCCGGCAGAACACGCCGAGCCATTGCCGCCCCAGTTTCTCCGATCTCGAAGACGCGTTGAAAGAGGTCAAACAGCGGGAGGCCGCTTGATGCGGGCGACGTTTGCGGCGCTGATCACGGCGCTTTGGCCGGCACTGGCCGGGGCCCAGCCAGTGCCGGCGCAGTCGGGTGAGCACGCGGGTTTTTCGCGTGTCGTCTTTCTTTATGGGGATGTGCCGGACTGGACCTTCGGTCGAGTCGCGGGCGGATACGAACTGCGGGTTGCGCGCCGCGACACGGGTTACGACCTGTCCAAAGTGTTCGACTTCATTCCGCGGGCTCGGCTTGCCAATCTCGAACTCCGCGACCAAGGGCGGGTGTTCTTCGACGTCGTCTGCGAGTGCCACGCCGACGCGTTTGAAATCCGCACCGGCGTGGTTGTGGACATCAAGGACGGTCCCGCCCCGCCGCGGTCACGGTACGAGGCGCGCCTGGACGACGACCCTGTCGCCCGGGCTGAGGATGCGCCGCCAGACCGACCCGATACCCCGGGTCCGTCGCCGCTCGACAGTTTCCAATTCACGCCGCTGCGCACTGTGTATGCGTGGACCGACCAATTGACCGTCGATCTCACCGCGCGCGAACTCCCGTCGCCAGAAACGCGCGATTCGACGGCGTCCCCGGCTATCGCGGGCCCGGACCCGATCGCCCAGGCGCAGGCCTCGCTGTTGGCGCAACTGGCCCGCGCCTCCACCCAAGGACTGGTGATCGCCGACTTGCCGGAGAGCCCGGCCGCGACGTTGGGCCCAGCAGCCGAGACAGCGGCAGAGACCAGCGACGCCGCGCCGACTCCACCGCCAAGCCAGGGCGAAGGACCGGGGGTCGCCAGTAACATCCGGATCGAAACCGCGGTCGACCAAGGGCAGACCCAATCCGCGCCCGGGCACTCTGATATCACCGCAGACGGCGCAGATTGCTTCGATCCAAGCCGCCTCGACCTAGCGTCTTGGGGCCCAACACCTAACAACGGGGCCAGTCTGGCCAGTTTCCGCACGCAACTCATCGGGGAGTTCGACGCCGCGGAACCGGAGAGCATCACCGGGCTTGCTCGGGCCTATATCTACCTCACCTTCGGGGCCGAGGCGAAAGCGTTGCTGCATGCGTTTCCCACCGAAACGCCCGATGCAGCCCTGTTGCGGGCGCTAGCCGACATCATGGATCACGGCGTTGCGCAAGAGCCCGGGCTGTTCCAGGGACAGCTGGTGTGCGACAGCCGCGTCGCCTTGTGGGCCTTGCTGGCGCGACCGGCGTTGTCGCCATCCGAGATGCCGGCGACCGAGGCGGTGTTGAGCGCCTTCAGCGAACTGCCGCTGCACCTGCGCCGCCACCTGGGACCGGATGTCGCGCAGCGGTTCCTGCAGATCGGTGACGCAGAATCGGCGTCCACGGTGCGCAACATGATCGCTCAAGCGCCAGGGCAGCATGGGCCCGGGTTCGACATGTTGGAGGCCGAGCTCGCGTTGTCGACCAAGCAAAATGACGTGGCCGAAGACCGGCTTGCCCAAATCGCGAAGACCAGCGGCCCGCGGGGTCCCAAAGCGTTGGTGCGTTTGATCGACGCAAGGCTGGCGAAGGGTGGGGCGGTGTCGGATGCGGAATTTGAGACCGTCCAGGCCCTGGCCTTCGAAAACCGAGGCTCCGACATCGGCGCCGAATTGACCCGGGCCGCGTTGCGGGCGACCATCCACCGCCAGGCGTTTTCCGAAGCTGCGGCAGGGTTGGCACAGGCGGCGGCCTCCGAGGACCTCGATCCGGAGGCACTGTTGGCGTTGCGGCGCGAGCTTTTCGCGCACCTGACCGAACGAGCCGAAGACGTGGAGTTCCTGCGCATCGTCCTGAGCGGGCCGTCGGCGTTGGGTGCGCAGGACGAGGATGCGGTCATCAGACGCGCCGTCGCCCGGCGGCTTCTGGACCTTGGGTTGCCCGGACCGGCCCGCGACCTGCTTGGCGAAACCGAAGCCGTCCCGACCCAGGAGGATCGGCTGCTGTTCTCCGAGGCCTATCTGAGCGACGCCCGAACCGATTTGTCGATTGGATATCTCGCTGGGCTCTCTAGCCCAACTGCCCTGCGCCTTCGCGCCAGAGCGCATGAGCGCGCCAGCGATTTCGGCCAGGCCGCCATAGTCTACGGACGCCTGAAGGACGCACCGGCACGCGACGCGGCCTTGTGGCGCGACGGGTCCTGGGACGCCATCGACGGCAATCTGCCGGACGTTCAGCAGAGGTCCGCCGCCCTAGCGGCCGCTTCGCTTGCCACCTCCGCCGAAGCCTGGCGCGATCCGTCACAGCCCGACGGCCCGTTGGCCCGAAACCGCGCCTTGCTACGCCACAGCCGCGAGGCCGGCACCGTGATTTCGGATCTCCTCGCCGGCCTGCCGCAGCCCTGATCGCGCCTGCGCGGGTTACCATTTCTCAAGACCGCCGGACTAATCTGCATTTGA
This sequence comes from Rhodobacter sp., assembly GCA_030066215.1. Taxonomy (GTDB): domain Bacteria; phylum Pseudomonadota; class Alphaproteobacteria; order Rhodobacterales; family Rhodobacteraceae; genus JASJCA01. The sequence goes on from JASJCA010000043.1 coordinate 17,026, forward strand.
CATTCCGGCGGCAAGAAATGCGGCGGCGACAGGGACCATATCGGGCTCAGGTTTTGCAATTGGCCGTCCAATGTGAGCCATGCTCTGCGGAGGCGACGATCTGATGGGTTTCTCGGCGCGCTCGATCTTTCAGCCGACGGTCTTGCTGGCCCTGGCGCTGATGGCGGTGATCGTCATGATGATCCTGCCGATGCCGGCCTGGGTCCTGGACATCGGCCTTGCCGCGTCCTTCGCGCTGGCGATCTTGATGTTCACGGTGACGCTGTTCATCGAGCGTCCGCTCGATTTCTCGGCCTTTCCCACTGTTCTGCTGGCCAGCCTGATGCTGCGGCTGTCGCTCAACGTCTCGTCGACGAAATTGATCATTGGCGAGGGGCATTCCGGCACCCAGGCCGCCGGCAATGTGATCGAAGGTTTCGCGATGTTCGTCATGGGCGGCAGCGTGTTTCTGGGGCTGGTGGTGTTCGGCGTCCTTTTGATTGTGAACTTCATCGTCATCACCAAGGGCGCCGCGCGCATGGCCGAAGTCGGCGCGCGGTTTGCGCTCGACGGCATGCCCGGCAAGCAACTGGCTATCGACAGCGACATGTCGGCCGGCGCCATCGACCATGCCGAGGCGAAGGCCCGCCGGGAACGCGAGCAACAGGAAACCACGTTCTTCGGCTCGCTCGACGGCGCCTCGAAATTCGTCAAGGGCGACGCCATCGCCGGGCTGCTGATCACGCTTTTGAACCTGGTCATGGGCCTGATCATCGGCGTCAGCCTGCACGATATGCCGTTGAGCCTGGCGTTCGAAACCTACGCCATCCTCACCGTCGGCGATGGCCTTGTCAGCCAGATCCCAGCGGTGATCATCTCGATCGCCTCGGCGCTGCTCTTGGCGCGCGGCGGGGCCACCGGATCGACGGATATGGCGCTGTTCACGCAACTTGGCCGCTACCCCGCCGCGCTGGTGACCGTCGCCGTTCTGATGGCGCTCTTCGCGTTGGTTCCCGGCCTGCCCGTTCTGCCATTCCTGGCCGGCGCGCTCACACTGTCGTCCGCCGCGTATTACGGCCACCGGATCGCCAGGGCGCAACGCGCACAAGCGGCGGAGGCGGCCGTTCGCGAGGCTGAACCGGCGGTCGAGGCCTCGCTCGGCGATGTCCTGGATCTCGACGACATCCATGTGGAATTCGCGCCCGACCTGGTGGCCATGGTGCTGGACCCCGCAACCGGGCTCGACGCCCGGATCGCCAACATGCGGACCCATGTCGCCACGACCTATGGCCTGGTCCTGCCGGAAATCCGGCTGACCGACGACACCGCCTTGCCGCCCGGCACCTACGTCATCCGGGTGCAAGGCGTCGAGCAGGCGCGCGATTCGCTCTTTGCGGACCGAGTGCTGGCGATCACGCCCGCCGACACCGCAGACCTGCCGCCGGGCGAGGAGGTCAAGGAACCGGTCTACGGCGCGCCGGCCCGCTGGATCGGCCCCGAGGCCCAGGAGACCGCCGCGCTGGCAGGCACGACCATCGTTACTCCAACCGAGGTCCTGGCAACCCACCTGCTGGAGGTGATCAAGCGCAATTTCTCGCGGCTTCTGAGTCTGAAGGCCCTACGCCGGCTTCTCGACGAATTCACCAACCTCAGCGATCCCAAGCGCGCCGAAGCGAACCGACGAATGCTGGACGAATTGGTGCCCGAGAAGGTGCCCGTCGACCTGTTGCTGGCTGTCTTGCGGCTGTTGCTGGAGGAACGGGTGTCGATCCGCAATCTACCGCTGATCCTGGAGTCGATCGCCGAGGCGCGGGGCGCCCATGCCACACCGGACTCGATCTGCGAACATGTCCGGCAGCGGTTGGGATTCCAGTTGGTGGCCGAGCTGAAACGCGGCGACGGAACGCTACCGCTGGTACAGTTGGCGCCGGAATGGGAAGAGCAGTTCCAAAGCTATCAGATCGACGGCGACCGCGGCTTTCAGGATGTCGCTCTGCCACCCGAAGCGTTCAACCGCCTCGCCAACGCCGTCGCCGAACGCCTGGCCAAGGCCGGCGAAACCGGTACCTACCCCGCCCTCGTCACCTCGACCCGCCGGCGTCGATTCCTGCGGACGGTGATGAACGCCAAAGGCATCAACAATCCGGTGTTCTCGTTCGAAGAAATCGGCACGCAGGCGCGGCCGTCGCTGGTTGGAATGGTGCCGGTATGACGCAACTGGCCGCCGATCTTCTGAGCGTCAGTCAGACCGGGCTTGCGGTCGGCTTCATCGTCTTCCTCAGAGTCGGCGCGGCGATGGCGGTGCTGCCGGCGTTCGGCGAACGCTCGATCCCGATGCGCGTGCGGCTGGGGCTTGCGCTGGCATTCACGGTCATCGTGGCGCCGGTCCTGTTCGACCGCATCGCGCCGCTAGCGTTGCCGGAGGCGCCCAAGCTGCCCTTGCTCGGCGCAGAGGTCGCTGCCGGGCTCTGCCTCGGCCTGGCGCTTCGGCTTTTCATCCTGGCACTGCAGACCGCCGGGTCGATCGCCGCCCAGTCGACTTCGCTGTCCCAGATCCTCGGCGGCGGCGGGGTGGAGCCACAACCCGCCTTCGCCCATATCATGGTGATCAGCGGTCTTGCGCTTTTGGTGATGACCGGCCTGCATGTCCGCGTGGCCGAGGCGTTGATCGGGTCCTACGACGTGCTGCCGCCCGGACTGTTCCCGTCGCCGTCCATCGTCGCCGACTGGGGAAGCGGCCAGGTGGCGCGTGCCTTTGCGCTGGCGTTCACGCTGTCGGCGCCCTTCGTCATCGCCTCGTTCCTCTACAATCTCACGCTCGGCGTCATCAACAAGGCGATGCCGCAACTGATGGTCGCCTTTGTCGGGGCGCCGGCGATCACGGCGGGCGGTCTGATCCTGCTGTTTCTGTCGCTGCCGGTGCTGTTGGGGTTCTGGCGCGACCAGGTCGAACTGTTCTTGGCCAGCCCGTTCGGGAGCGCTGGATGAGCCAGGATCCAAACGAAAGCGCCGAGAAGTCACACGAACCGACGCCGAAGAAGCTCGAAGACGCACGGCGCAAGGGAGAGATCGCGAAATCGGTCGATTTGACCACCGCCGCGGCCTATGGCGGCATGCTTTTGGTGCTGATCGCATTCGGCGCGACCAGCCTGTCGCAATTCGGCTCCGGGATGACTGCGCTGGTCGCCCGGGCCGACGACTTGTCGGCGCTCTGGTTTCGGGACGGCGCGCATCCGCTCAGCGCCGCCTTGGCCGGGGCCCTGGCGCGACCCTTGGCGACCTGGTTTTTGCTGCCGGCCCTGGCGGCCCTGCTCGCGATCATAGCCCAGCGCGCGTTTGTGGTTGCGCCCGATAAGCTGCAGCCGAAGCTGAACCGGGTCTCGCCAATCGCCAATTTGAAGAACAAGTTCGGCAAGGACGGGCTGTTCGAGTTCGCCAAGAGTACCGCCAAGCTGTCGATCTACTCCGCCGTGCTGGCGCTGTTTCTGGTCTGGCGCATGCCACAAATCCTGGCGACCGCGCAGCTCGAGCCGACGATGGGGCTGACCGCTCTGGGCCGCATGAGCATCGAGTTCCTGGCGATCGTCGTCACGGTCGCCGGCAGCATCGGGGTCGTCGACCTCTTGTGGCAACATCAGGCCCATCTGCGTAAAAACCGGATGTCGCGCAAAGAGCTGATGGATGAGACCAAGCAGACCGAAGGCGACCCGCATCTGAAACAGCAACGGCGGCAGCGCGGCTATGACATCGCCACCAACAAGATGCTCGGCGACGTGCCCGACGCCGATGTCGTGGTCGTCAATCCCGAGCATTACGCCGTTGCGCTGAAGTGGAGCCGGGCGCCCGGCAGTGCTCCGATCTGTGTCGCCAAGGGCGTCGACGAGATCGCGGCGCGGATTCGCGAGATCGCGGCCGAAGCCGGGGTGCCGATCCACCGCGACCCGCCCACGGCCCGGGCGATGTATGCCAGCGTGGAGATCGGTGCCGAGATCCGGCCCGAGCAGTACAAGGCCGTCGCCGCCGCCATCCGGTTTGCCGAGCGGATGCGGACGAAATCGCGGGCGCAGCGCGGCACATGAGCAAGGCGATCGAGAAACTCGCCGCTTTGGCGGGCATGCTCAGGGACGCCGAGCTGTCGAAGCTGGCCGCGCGCGCCGCCGAGCGCCGCAAGATCGAGGGCGAGATTTCCGAGTTGAGGCAACAGCGTCACGCCCTGTCGCAACTCGCCGAAGACGGCCCGGCCAAGCAGGTCCATGCCGAGGCCTTGTGGCAATGCTGGGCGGAGACGCGTATGAAGGCGCTGTCGGCCGACGCCGCGCAGGCGGCTGCGAGGTCCGAAGCGCAAATCCCCGTCGCCCGCCGCGCATTCGGCCGCGCCCAAGCGTTGCAAAAGATCGCCTCGGCGACCCGTGCAGTGTCGCGACGCGACTGAACTGCCCCGCGTGGCGCAGCGCGTCGATGAACAATATGGGGCCGGTCCGATAGCCTGGCCGCACCTGCCCTAACCCGCCGGCGTCCACGCATATTCAACCAAGGGCCAGCGGTCCGACCGGAGGGCATTCCGACTATGTGATGTGGCATCACGCCCACCAGACTTTTATCGGGGGCGGGCTTGTCCGGTCAGATCGTGAATGCCCCGAAGGACAGCCTTTTCTAATTTGAACTTCGCCATGCCAGCTACGACGTCGGCCGACCGGACCCCGTCGAGGCGCCTATTCGATGTGGAGTCAGGCGTCCTGGCGCACAAAATCGATGATCAGGACGTCCGACACCGCCGGCCCGAGCGTCTTCTGCGCCACTTCCCGCAGCGCGTTGCGCAGGACCGCCATGCGCGAGCTGCTGGTGAAGGCACCCTTGAAGCCGCCAGCATTGGCGTGATCGAACATCACCTGAAGAAACGCGTCCCTCAGCTTGGGTTCGCGGTCGTAGACCAGCTCGGTCTGACCGGTGGGAACCTCGAGGCTCAGCGCCATCACCACCAGCGAGCCGACACGGCCCTCGTCGACAATCGGCACCACGAATTGGTTGTTCAGCTTGACGTAATCGTGGGTGGTATTCTCGTCGGTGTCGTCCTTCGGCTTGGCCGGCGCGTCGGCCACATCGCCGCAGGGGTTCCCCTCGGCCATCTCAGGCATCGCGGCCGGCTCTGGTCGCAGCGCCAGGCCAGCGCCGAGGCCGCCCGCCAGCCCGACAAGGGCGATCAGGATCGGAAACAGCTTGGCCATGATTCGCGCGCCTTACCCTTAGAACGGCAGCAGGATGTCGGCCAACTGCTGGCCATAACGCGGCTGCTGCACGTCGGTGATCTGTCCACGCCCGCCGTAAGAAATCCGCGCCGAGGCGATCTTGTCGTAGGTGATCTCGTTTTGCCGCGAGATGTCCGCCGGCCGGACGTAGCCGGTGACGATCAGCTCGCGCATCTCGAAATTCACCCGCACCTCTTGCCGCCCGACGATCTGCAACACGCCGTTGGGCAGGACCCCGGTGATCGTCGCTGCGACGCGCAAGGTGAGCTTTTCCTTGCGCTTGACCGACCCGTCGCCGGCCGAGTTGCTGCTGGAATTGGTCGATACCGCCGAGGCCATGCTGGCACCGTTCGGCAGGCGTTCGTCGATGCGCTGCGGGATGCCGAAGAGCTGCGGCACAGCGAGGCTTTCGGCGCCGCTGCGCGACCGGCTGGAGCTGTTAGAGATCTCGGCGCGGTCGTCGATCTCGATCACCACGGTCATGATGTCGCCCTGCTGCATCGCCCGTCGGTCGCCCAGAAGCGACCCGCGCGACCGCGACCAGAGCGAGGCCTCGGCCACCGGCTGGTCGGGGTCCAGCGCCACCGGCAGCGGCTGGTTCATCATCGCGCGGAACTCTTCGCCGTCCTGCACCGGAGTGAAGTCGGGCGCCTTGCCGACGTCTTCGAGCCGGCCGCAGGCGGCGACCAGCGACACCGCGACACCAAGCGTGAACAGCAAACGCATCGAACCTCTCCTTACCGCAATGCCGTCAGATCCGGGCCGCCGACGGTGACCGTGCCGTCCGACCGAACGATCCCGGTCACCGTGCTGCGCGAGGCCAGGTTCATCACCCGCAACACGTCGCCGACCCCGGCCCGACCCAGGGCGCGCGCCTCGGCCGCGATGCTGAGCCCGCCGCGGCGGAACAACAGCGTGACGATCTGGTTGCGCTCGATGATTGCCGCCGGGCCGACATCGCCCGCCCGTACCGGGCGCCCGGCATACAGCACCACCCGCGCCTCGAGCCCCACGGCATCGGCGATGTCGGTCAACGCCCCCGGGATGGTCTTGTCGATCAGCGCCAGGTCGCCGGCGGTCAGGATCGCCTGACTGCGCACGGTGCGCGCGGCGATCACCGTGTCGGCCCAGGCCACCGCCGGCCAAAGCGCTACCAACAGACCGAGAATCCGGATCATCAGCGCACCTGCGTCGTCGCCGACATCATCTGATCTGCCGCCGTGATCACCTTGGCGTTCAGCTCGTAGCCGCGCTGCGCCTCGATCAGCTCGGTCACTTCGCGCACCGCATCGACCGAGCTGTCTTCCAGATAGCCCTGCCGCAACGTGCCGAGCCCGTCGCTGCCGGGCGTGCCGACCAGCGCCGGCCCGGACGCCGCGGTCTCGGTGAAGAGGTTCGACCCGATCGCTTCGAGCCCCTTTTCGTTGGAAAACCCGGCCAGCGTGAACTGCCCCAGAAGTTCCGGCTGCACCCGGTCGGCGAAATAGCCATAGACCTCGCCCTCGGCGTTGACCGAGATCGAGCGCGCGTCGTCGGGGATCACGATGTCGGGGACCACGGCATGGCCGTCCGAGGTGACGATCAGCCCGTCGGCCGTGCGTTTCAGCGCGCCGTCGCGGGTATAGCCCGACAGCCCGTTGGGCAGGGTCACCTCCAGGTATCCCGCGCCCTCGATCGCCAGGTCCAGATCGCCGCCGGTGACCGCCAGCGAGCCCTGCGCCAGCGTCACCGTCACCGAGGCGGGCCGCACGCCCAGGCCAAGCTGCACGCCGGTGGGCAGAACCGTGCCGTCGGCGGCATTGATCGTGCCGGCGCGCGTCGCCTGCTGATAGTGCAGGTCGGCGAATTCGGCGCGGCGCGCGTTGTAGCCGGTGGTGTTCATATTGGCGAGGTTGTTCGAGATCACCTCGACTCGCATCTGCTGGGCGGCCATGCCGGTGGCGGCGATTTTCAAGGCTTTCATGGCACCTCTCCGTTAGCGGCCCAGCGTCTGCAGGACGGCGCGGATGCGTTCGTCCTCTTTGTCGAGGAACTGCTGGCCCATCTGATAGGCGTGCTGCACCTCGATCATCCGGGCGATTTCCGACACCGCATCGACGTTCGAGTTCTCGACGAAGCCCTGCAAGATCGCGGCGCCCTCGGCCGGGACCAGATCGCCCGCGGCGGCGAACCGCACCCCGGCGCGGCGCGCCAGATCCGTCGGGTCGGCGGGCGCCCAAAGCCCGATCTGGGTCAGCGGCCGACCATCGGCGCTGAGCGTGCCGTCGGCGGCCAACGACACCGACCGCGCGTCAGGCGGCACGAAGACCGGCGCACCGGCGCCGTCGAGCAGGCGCGCGCCGTCGTGGGTCACCAGTTCGCCCTCGGCCGAGGGGGTGAAGGCGCCGGCGCGGGTCAGTTCCTGGCCCGCCGTGGTTTCGACCAGGAAGAAGCCCTCGCCCTCGATGGCGAAATCGAAGCTGCCGCCGGTCTGGGTCAACGGGCCCTGGCCGGTGTCCGTGTGCCGCGCATGCGCGCGCGCCATCGACAGCGACGGCTCGCCCGGTTCCAGCGCCGCGACATGTTCGGCAAAGACCAGCCCCTCGCGCCGGAAGCCGGTGGTCGAGATGTTGGCGATGTTGTTCGCCACCGCCTGCATCTCGCGCATAAGCCCCGACTGGCGGGTCAGAGAGGTGTATCCGGCGCTGTCCATCGCCTAACCCCCGACGATCAGCGGCACGAGCTGCAGTTGAAAAAAGCTGGTCAGCGTCTGGGTCATAAAGCCCATCGACACCCAGAATACAGCCAGCATCGCGGCGAGTTTGGGCACGAAGGTCAGGGTCATTTCCTGCACCGATGTCAGCGCCTGGAACAGGCCGATCACCAGACCGGTCACCAACGCCACGGCCAGGATCGGCGTCGAGATGATCACCGAGATCCAAAGCCCCTGGCGCAAAGTGTCGTAGAAGATGATCTCGTCCATCATTGGCGTCAGACCGGCATCCGCAGGATTTCCTGATAGGCCTCGACCACCTTGTCGCGCACCGTCACCGCGGTTTCGACGGCGAGCTCGGTTTGTGCCAGGGCCTGGACCAGGGCATGGGGGTCGGCGCCGCCGGTCATGGCCGCCTTGGCGGTCGCCTCGCCTTGCTGCAACGTCGCGGCGAAATCGCCGGCCATCTTCTGCAGATCGGTGCCGCCCGCGGGTCCGCCCGGCATGGCCTTTGGCTCTGTCGCCGGGCGGGTGGCCGCATAGGCCTGGGCGGCTAAGGAAGATCGGACATCCATTCTGGCGTCTCCTATCTGCGCAACAGTTCGAGCAGGCGGGTCGACATTTGCCGGGCCTGGTCGAACATCCTGAGGTTCGCCTCGTAGCTGCGCTGCGCTTCGCGCGCGTCAGCGATTTCGACCACCAGAGAGACATTCGATCCCTCATAGTAGCCTTCCGCATTGGCCAGGGGATGAGACGGATCGAAAACGCGCCTCAACTGGCTTTGGTCCAGGTTCACCGGACCTGTTTCGACGCGGCCTGTTTTCCGACCGCCATCGACAACCTCCTCAAACGTCGTGACCTTGCGCCGAAATCCCGGCGTGTCCGCGTTTGCGATATTCTCCGTGATATAGCGCAGGCGTTGTGCCTGTGCCTGCATGC
>JASJCA010000116.1 GCA_030066215.1 Rhodobacter sp.
GCGCCGCCGGACGGGCGTGATCTAAGTCGCTTGGGCCGGTTGGAACAGACCGACTTTCATATCTTTGACCTCAGCCGCGACCCGGCCGTCCACCTTCATGACGCCGTCGGCGATCGCCATCACCAGACGCCGCGCGATCACCCGTTTGAGCGTGATGTGATAGGTCACTTTCTCCGCGTCCGGTAGAACCTGATCCTGAAGCTTCACCTCGCCGACGCCTAGCGCCCGGCCTTTGCCCGGCTGACCGAGCCAGCCGAGGAAGAAACCGACCAACTGCCACATCGCGTCGAGGCCCAGACAGCCCGGCATCACCGGATCGCCCGGGAAGTGGCACTGGAAGAACCACAAATCAGGCGTGATATCGAATTCTGCGACCACGTGGCCGCGGTCGTTGGTGCCGGCGTCGGCCGAGATGTCCGTCACCCGGTCCATCATCAGCATCGGCGGCTCGGGCAATTGCGGATTGCCCGGTCCAAAAAGCTCTCCGCGCGCACACCTGAGCAGCCCCTCCTTGTCGAAGGTTCTTGGATATTCAGCCATTTGCGTGTGGCCCTCGGTCTGCAGCCTGATCCTTGCGGGCTCTCTATCACCCGGCGTCGACCAGTGGCAAGGGCGGCACAGCGGCCGCTGCGGCGTTGGGATCGGCGGAATCCAATTGAAACTCGCCGGCTTAGCGCACTATATTGCGTCGCAAGCGAGGTTGGATGGACATGCTCGACAGCTCAGTGAAACAGAAGCGGGGCGCTGAATGGCTCGGCACGGCCGGGCTGCGGCCGACGCGGCAGCGCGTGGCGCTCGCGGCGCTATTGGTCGGCGACGGCGAAGACCGTCACGTCACCGCCGAGAGCCTTTATGACGCCGCCTGCGGAACCGACGAGCGGGTATCGCTGGCCACCGTCTATAATACGCTTCGGGCATTCTGCGACGCGGGTCTGATGCGCGAGATAACCGTGGACGGCTCGAAGAGCTATTTCGACACCAACACCTCGAACCACCCGCATTTCTATTGGGAGGACACCGCGTCCTTGAGCGACGCGCCGGCCGACGAGCTGGAAATCCAGCGCCTTCCCGAGGCGCCCGAGGGCACCGAGATCGCCAAAGTCGACGTGGTCATCCGGTTGCGCCGCCGCTGACCCCGGTCGCGACCCGGCGGGCGGCGTCTGAGCTGCGCGAGAGGATTGCTCGGAACGGCGGCTATATGAACCGGAGCGATCGGTGTGTACGGCCCGCGAGACGCCCTGGGCACGGAATCAAGGCCGCAGGCCGCCGTGCCCATCGCCGCCCCGCCCGAGTGGGGTGGCGATTGGTCGACACCAGCGTATCGCGTGAGGTCCTACGGACTCGACGGCCATAAAGATCACCCGAACGAGCGTCGGGTCGCCACCCCGCGGGTCGGCGATGGGCCTTGCTCAGCGCTAAGCGGCGAACGGCTGCTCCAACCCAATCCTCGTCGACCGCTCGCGCCAACTGGATCCAACGCCCGGCCGGGCGCTCGCAAGCTCACCTAGGCTGCGGCGCCTACCGCTGTAAACCCGGACCCGGGGTGGCGATTCTTCGTGCCTTCCAGCGCAATGCCCGCCGAACGCGTCCTTCCGCTAGAACCACTGTCCCGGTTCCATCAGGCCAAGGTCCAAAAGCTGCTGGGAGCGCCACTGGAACGGTACCGAATTGTGCCAGCGGAAGTTCGAGATCTCGAACATCGAGCCGGCGTTGGTCTTTAGCGCCTTGGCGGTGCGGAAGCTGCAGATCGCGGCGGTTATGTTGTGATGCCAGGGGCAGGAATATGTGTTGTACTCTTCGTCGTTGAACGTGTGCTCGGGACCCAGCCGCAGGCCCGTCTTGCCGCGAAACAATGCGATCCGGTCGATCTTGCGCTTGGGCTTGGCGATATGCTCTTCAAACCGCCACCGCAGGCCGCCGAAAAAATCGAGCTGCCGCTCCTTGGGGTGGCCGATCTCGTCGGGGCGTGCCAGTGCGTAGTAGCCGGACTTGTCGAGATAGGCCTCGTCGACGCAAACCGCGTCCGGATAGGCCGTCAGGTCCGAGGCATAGAGGTCGATCACGTAGGTCAGCACCGCATCGCGCCGCTCTTCGGTGTGGAAGGTCAGCACCTCTGCGATCGACCGGGTCTCACAGAACGGGTAGAACAGGTATTCGGCGTTGTAGCAGTAATACAGCCAAATCCCGGGGGCTGCGTCGATCACCGCGTTGACCGCGGTTTCCAAGGCATGCGGATGCTGCAGGGCGTATTGTACGCGATGGACCGCCGCCGTGAGATCCGGCGGCAGCGCCAGTTCCGGTGGTGCGAACAACACGATCTCGACAAAGCCGAGTGCCAGGTGGTGGCGGATCGTCGAGTCCGCCTCGACCAGATCCTCGACGAAGATCAGCGCCACCGGCCCCTTGGCCAATGCCGCTTTGCCCTCTGCGAGGAAATCGGCCAGACTATCGTACCGCATGCGCCGCCCTTTTACACCGGTCGCGGTTACCATCCCCTGAAAGCACGGGCGTTTGCAAGCCGGGCGCGGGCCGTGCTAGAGCCGCGGCGACCAGACAGGGGCGCGCGATGGCCGGGGCCAAAAAGCTCTACATCAAGACCTACGGCTGTCAGATGAACGTCTATGACAGCGAGCGCATGGCCGAGGCCATGGGCGGCGCGGGCTATGTCGAAACCGACACCCCCGACGACGCGGACATGATCCTGCTCAACACCTGCCACATCCGCGAGAAGGCGGCTGAGAAGGTCTATTCCGAACTGGGGCGGATGAAGCCGCTGAAAGCTGCGAAACCTGACCTGAAGATCGGCGTGGCGGGTTGTGTGGCCCAGGCCGAGGGCGACGAGATCCTGCGCCGCCAGCCGATGGTCGACCTGGTCGTGGGCCCGCAAAGCTATCACCGGCTGCCGACGATGGAGGCGCGGGTGCGGGCCGGGGCCACCGCGCTCGACACCGAATTCCCGGCCGAGGACAAGTTCGACCACCTCGCCGCCCGGCCCAAGGCACAGCGCGGGCCGACGGCGTTTCTGACCGTGCAGGAGGGCTGCGACAAGTTCTGCGCCTTCTGCGTGGTGCCCTATACCCGCGGCGCCGAGGTGTCGCGGCCCGCCGGCAAGGTGCTGGCCGAGGCGCGCGATCTGGTCGCCCGCGGCGTGCGCGAGATCACGCTGCTCGGCCAGAACGTCAACGCGTATCATGGGGAGGCGCCGCAGGCGACGAACGGGCCCGACGGCGACTGGTCGCTGGCGCGGCTGATCCGGGCGCTGGCCGAGATCGATGGGCTCGACCGGATCCGCTACACGACCTCGCACCCCAACGACATGACCAACGACCTGATCGCCGCGCATGGGGATTGCGACAAGCTGATGCCGTATCTGCACCTGCCGGTGCAGTCGGGCTCGGACCGAGTGCTGAAGGCGATGAACCGCAAGCACGACGCAGAAAGCTATCTGCGGCTGATCGAGCGCATTCGCGCGGCGCGGCCCGACATCCTGATCTCGGGCGATTTCATCGTCGGCTTTCCCGGCGAGACCGAGGCCGATTTCGCCGACACCATGGCCCTGGTCGAGGCAGTGCGCTACGGCCAGTGCTATTCGTTCAAGTACTCCGCCCGTCCTGGCACGCCGGCGGCGGAGCGTGCGTTGGTCGACCCCCAAGTGGCCGGCGACCGGCTGGCGCGGCTGCAGGCGCTGCTGACCCGGCAGCAGCGCGAGATCCAGGACGCCATGGTCGGGCGCACCGTCAGCGTGCTGTTCGAGCGGCCCGGGCGGCTGGCCGGCCAGATGGCTGGCAAGTCCGATCACCTGCACGCGGTGCATGTGGCCGCGCCGGGCTTGGCCACGGGCGATCTTCGGACGGTGAGAATCACAGAAAGCGCGCCGAATTCGCTCGCCGGAGAGTTGATCGCCGCCTGATCGCCCGGGGCCTCGGCTGCAGCCACCCCCTCGGTTTCTGTGGATAACTTTCAAAATCGGCGGGATTCCCAGCGGTTAGGCGATGGACTTCGCGTAAGCCGCTGGGGATTTGCGAAAAAACCCTACTATATCTGGTTAAACTCTCTTCACAAACACACGAGACTTGCTACACTTCGGCAGATAAAGGGGGACTGCTGGCGGCGGCTGCCACATGCGGCGCCGCTTGCGGCACAAGCCCCTGGGGCATGACGTTACAGGCAGAGGACGAAGCAGTGCATACAGGGATATCCAGAGCCATCCGCGCCCATTTGACCGGCGCGGCCGTTGCGATCATCGCACTGACGGGCCAGGCCGCGGCCGAGGGCCACACCGGCGACGCCCGCACCTTCATCGGCGAGCGCTATGCGCCGACGATCTGGGTCGATCCTGACGGCTGCGAGCACTGGGTGATGGACGACGGCTGGGAGGGCTACATGACGCCCCACGTCACCCGCCAGGGCATCCCGGTTTGCCGCCGTGGCAACACCTGCGCGGTGATGAATTCTGACCAGTTGTTCAAGACTGGCAGTTACCACATCAACAAGCACAGCAAGGCACGGCTGGCGCAGTTCTTCCAGTCCGCCGGTGCCACCAGCTATGTCATCGCCGGCCACACCGACAGCCGCGCCAGCGACGACTACAACATGCGCCTGTCGCTGAACCGCGCCAATGCCGTGGCCGCGGTGGCCGCCTCGACCGGCGCGCGGATCGCCGATGTGCGCGGCTACGGCGAACGCCAGCCGATTGCGCCGAACAACTCGGCCCGCAACATGCAGAAGAACCGCCGCGTCGAAGTCATCTGCATCCGTTGAAGATCAAGGTATTAGAGGGACATCAGGCATGACACTTCTCAAGGGCGCCGCATTGATCGCCGTTGCCGCCGCGCTGGCGGGCTGCACCGACAACAAGGAAGACAAGACCGTCGACCGCGGCATCGACAGCAAGCACCTGAGCCAGCTGCGCGCCGGGATCTGGATCGATCCTAAGGGCTGCGACCACTGGATCATCGACGACGGCGCCGAGGGCTATCTGTCACAGCGGCTCGACAAATACGGCAAGCCGGTCTGTTCGGGTGCCGCGCCGCCCGAGACCGCCATCGGACCGTATAAGGCAGGGTCGCCGATCAACGACCCGATTTGATCGTTACCCAAATCGATCACTCCCTGGCGTCGCTGGACAATCCCCCCGTCTGGCGGCGCTTTTTGTTGCGACTACATGACGAATGGCATTTGCGGCTTGCGCCGGCCCGGCGGCCTTGGCACGCTGGCGGACGACAGCACCTGAACGGAGACGGTTTTTGGCCCTTGGCACGCTGACCCCGCCGGCGGAGGCGGATGACGGTCTCGAAACCCTGCTGGAATTTCCCGACAATCGGTTGCTGATCGACCTCTGCGGCGAATACGATCGAAATCTGGCGCAGGTCGAGCACAAGCTGGGCGTGCAGATCCTACGGCGCGGCAACCTTTTGGCGGTTCTAGGCGAGCCGGAAGCGCGCGAGCAAGCCGGCGCCGTGCTGCTGGCGCTCTACGGCAAGCTCGAGGCCGGCCGGGCGATCGATGCCGGCGAGATCGACGGGACGATTCGGCTGGGCGGCTCGGACGAGGGTACCGGCGCCCGCGACGGCGACCAGATGGAGCTGTTTCGCGGCGGCCGTGTTGAGGTCAAGACCCGTAAGAAGACCGTGGAGCCGCGCACGGCGGCACAGAAGGCCTATGTCCAGGCGCTGTTCGCGCACGAGCTCGCTTTTGGGATCGGTCCGGCGGGCACCGGCAAGACCTATCTGGCGGTCGCGGTTGGCGTCGCGATGTTCATCGGCGGGCATGTGGACCGGATTATCCTCAGCCGTCCGGCAGTCGAGGCGGGCGAAAAGCTCGGCTATCTGCCCGGCGACATGAAGGACAAGGTCGATCCGTACATGCAGCCGCTCTACGACGCGCTGAACGACTTTCTGCCGGGCAAGCAGGTGTCGAAGCTGATCGAGGAAAAGAAGATCGAAATCGCGCCTTTGGCGTTCATGCGCGGGCGGACCCTGTCGAACGCCTTCGTGGTGCTGGACGAGGCGCAGAACGCCACGACCATGCAGATGAAGATGTTTTTGACCCGGCTGGGCGAGGGCAGCCGGATGGTGGTGACCGGCGACCGGTCCCAGGTCGATCTGCCGCGCGGAGTGCAATCGGGCCTGCGCGATGCCGAGCGGCTGCTCAGCGGGATCGGCGACATCTCGTTCAACTACTTCACCGCAAAGGACGTCGTGCGACACCCCTTGGTGGCAAAGATCATCGAGGCTTACGATGCGGACGAGGTATAGGCCGACGGGAGTTTTGACTAACTTGGGCTGTTGCTCTTAGCCGGGAGCCGACGCTGAAGAACTGGCGTCCAAGGCCGTTCGAAGGGCCGTGAGAAACGCCTTCCAAATCAGCTTGCATTTGCCAATTGCCGCTCCAGGCTGGCCGAGATTTGGCGCACCGCCAGTACAGGCGACCTCGCCTTATGCCGTGTCCGACGCTGAGCCGGGCGCTGCCGAAAGACCCAATGCTGCGAATTGATCCGCGATTTTGGTCAGGTCTGTAGAACTTCGAAAACCGGCCAGGCAGTAACCGTCGGGCCGGACGACGACGCCATCGAGATCGCGGTCGGCCAGCCAGCCGTCGGCGCCGTCGACGCAGTGCCACCCGTCGACTGCCGTGCCGGCGCGGGCCAGAACATAGAAGCCGTGCTCCGCCGTGTCGTCGGCCAGGGCGCCTGAAGCCAGCCGCACCTGAGGGACCAGGCCGCCGCCGACCCCGTCGCGCGGACCCAGGCCTGGGCCGAGATCGGGCCAGATCGACGCCATCCGGCCTTGCGGCACGGCGCCTGCGGCGGTCTGGTTGATCAGCCGGCCAAGCGCTACGGATTTCTCGATGAAGGCGCGGACATTGGCCTCGCGCTCGCTCTGGTAGCTGTCGAGCAGGTCGTCCGGCGCGCCGTTCAGCACCGCCGTCAGCTTCCACCACAGATTGGCCGCGTCGCGCACGCCGGCGCACATGCCCTGGCCCATGAACGGCGGCATCTGGTGCGCCGCATCGCCCGCCAGCAGGCAGCGGCCGCGGCGCCAGGCGGAGGCGATGCGCGAGCGGAAGGTGTAAACCGCCGAGCGCTCCAGGTCTGCGTCCTGCGGGGTGATCCAGCGCGCCAGCCGCCGCCAGACCTCGGCCGCGTCGGGCCGGTCTGGGGCACCGTCTTCCAGCCGCATCTCCCACCGGCGCCGGTCGCCCACGCCGCGCACGTAGGTCGCCGGCGCCTCGGGGTCGCAGAACTGGATCGAGTAGTCGCCCAAGTCGTCGCGCGGGCGGGTGAGACGCAGATCGACCACCAGCCAGCGTTCGTGAAAGCCCAGGTCTGTCATGCCGATGCCGAGCGCATCGCGCAGGACCGATTGCGCCCCGTCGCAACCGATGGCGAAGCCGGCTTCGACGGCATCGCCGTCGGCCAGCGACAGGGTGACGCCGGCACCCGACTGCGCCAGGCCCACGACCTCGCGCCCGGGCTCCAGCGTGACCCAATCGAACCGTTTGAGCCCCTCGCGCAGCACCGCCTCGAGGCCGGGTTGGTAGAACCGGTAGCTTTCGTACCACCCCATCAGGCCGATCTGCTGATCGCGCGACCAGTCGACCAGTGTGCGGCCGGCGCCGTCCTGAAACAGCATGCCCTTGCCGACATGGGTGTGGGGCAGGATCGCCTCGGCCAGCCCCGCGGCCTGGAAACAGCGCATCGCCTCGCCGTCGAAATGGATCGCCCGCGGTAGGGGATAGGGCTGCGGCTGCTTTTCCAGCACCCGCAACGGCACGCCGCGCCGGCCGAGCAAGTTGGCCAGAAGCAGCCCGACGGGGCCCGCGCCGACGATCGCGACCGAGGCCGGCACCGGGCTAGAGTTCTTCGGTCCGGGTGCCCGCGACGCGCGCGCCGCTGGCGTTGCGGTGGGTGCCGTCGGGATCGATGGTGGCCAGATCGCAGAAGATCTCGATCCGGTGGCCGTCGGGGTCGAGGATGTAGACCGCCTCGTTCTCGCCCCAGCTGCCGTCGCCGCGCGGGTCGGCGAAGCTGTGCAGCACCGGCCCGCGCACGATCGGAACGCCGGCCGCGCGCACCCGCTCCAGCATCGCCTGCCAGTCGTCGCGGCTCGCGCATTCCAGCGCGTAGTGGTGGAACATCGGCGGGCCGTCGGTGTCGTCCTCGGGCCGGATCGGCTTGGGCCGGTAGGTCTTGGCCGGATTGTGCACCAGAACCAAGTCGTGATGCGTTTCACCAAGCCGCAGGAAGCTCAGCTCGACGGGGATGTCGGGGTGGTCATGGGCGGCATGGCGCTCGGTCAGTTTGAAGCCGAGCACCTGACGGTAGAAGGCGATCGAGCGGTCGGTGTCGGAAACCTCGACCGCGAAATGCTGCAGGCGGGCCGGATAGGGGCTGGCCATAGTCGGGTCCTTCCATTGCGGGCGTGGCAAGTCTCGGGAATTCCGGGCGCCTTGGCCAGCCCGGAATTGGCGCCGGCCAACTGCACGGATCCGAAATCCTCGAAACCGCTCTGCATTAACCACTGAGTAAAGTTTTCACAGGAATGTGAGCGGGCGTCGGGCAGAGCCGAAACCCAGGCCGGGCCACGCACCGGGTCGAGACTAAGGGGAGAGACCGAGATGATCACCAGCCGCGTTTACGAGATTGTATCCCGCCACCGCGAAAACCCCGCGCAACCCTGCCTGCTGAAGGATTTCACGCTCGGCCCCGACGCCGGCGCCGTGCCAGAGGCGATCTGGGACCGCCCCGACTGGAGCCTTTACTGCCTCGACTTCGCAGAAGAGGCGGCGGTGTTCGTGCAGGCCGACGGGAAGCTCGATCTGCAGGCAGTTCCCTTCGTCTATCAGGCGCAATTCGAACAGGCCGCGCGCGTGCTGGTGATGCCGCTCGACGAATTTCTGCAGATCGGCTTGCGTCTGCCCGACCCGCAGCATCTGACCTTCCTTTATTCGACCGGGCGTTGTGGCTCGACATTGGCCAGCCGGATCTTTGCCGAACTGCCCGGCGTCATCAGCCTGTCCGAACCCGAAGCCATTGTGAGCGCGGCACACCAGGCGGCCGACGTTACGGTCGATCACTGGCCCTATATCCGCGCCGCGACGCGGTTTCTCTGCCGCGGTCACGGCCGGCCTGATGGGTCGGTCTTCGTGATCAAGCCGCGTCCGGTCTCGATCCTTTATGACCGCGACTTCGCCGAGGCCTGTCCCGCCGCGCGCTTTGCCTTCCTCTACCGCGATTGCCAGGCCTACGTGTCTTCGATGTTCCGCTTTGGCCAACGGCTTGGCCTGCCGTGGGACACGCCCGGGCCGGTCGCCAAATGGCGGGCCGATTGGGACCAGATGGCCGGCGGCGCCCCGGTCGATGAGCTCGACCGCTTCGTCGATACCGGCCGGGACGATATCGCCTGGTCCGAGGTCGGCGCCGCGCTTTGGGCGCTCAACATCCGCGCCTATATCCAGCTCGACCCCGCCGAGCGGCAGCTGGCAGCAATCCACTACGACGACCTGAATGCCGACCGCGAGCGGGGCACGGCGAAGCTTTTGGCGGCCTGCGGTCTCGATCCGGATCAGACCCAGGCCGGGCTGCGCGCATTCGCACGTGATTCTCATTCCGGCGGCAAGGGCGCCAACGCGATCCCGTCGCGCGGTATGGGCACGCAAGACGTGGAGCGGTTGAACGCGGTTATCGCCAAGTTCGACTTCCCCGATTTCGCCGAGGCACGGCTCTAGGCCGGCGGCCGGCCTCGATGGCGTGCGCGCCGCCAAGGACGCGCCGGACCCGAAAACCGGGGTGGCCCTGCACCGGGGCCCGCGCCGGACGTGCCGGCGGCGCGGATCGCACCTGGAAGGTCACGCTGGATTGCCGAGTTCGATTGAACCGCCGGCCGCGACGGGCCATTCGCCGGCGCGCCTTGGCCGGCACGCATGAAGGCGGCGTCTTAGGGGTCGATGATAAGGCGGGTCCCAGGGACACGGCGACGCGGTAGGCCTGGATCACGCAGGCCTTTGCGGCGCTCGCTAGGCCGTCGTTGGCCTGAAAGAACTGTTGGGCTGAAGTAGCTTTGCAATAACGCCTCGGGCTTCGAAGCATGGCAGTGGCGAACTCGCCTGATGGGATCGTGTCGCCTGCCGCGGTTCGACCGGTGCGGGGGTAGCCCTGTGCCGCCAGCGTATGTCAGTCGAGAAAAAGGGCTGAGTTGGCAGTAGACGCCGGGTTCGGTTGGCTCGCTCCCTTCCGCCGGATCTCGCCTGGAGCGGTTGGTGACCCTTTGGCCGAGCGGCGGCTCGGGGGGGGGGGGACGTCGGACCGACGCGCATTCGTGTTGGTAGGGGGCATCTTCCATCTCAACGAAGCGACCGTGGCGGCAACGGCATCAGACCAAGCGGCGGGATCGTTATGTATGGCGCAATTGGTTCGAGCGACCATTGACGATTTTGGGCGGGGTCTGGTGTGAGCGGGCGGTGAGACCCGCAATGGGCGTGGAATATTGGGGTACCACCCGGCTCTGCTCATCGCCGCACCGACGCCCGGTGGGGCGGCGAGTTGGCCGGGCTCGGACTCGAGATTGAATTCATTCGGGCTTGGCTGCCAAAAGAACGCCGTCGACAGCGGGTCCGTTCGGCCCCCGCGGGTCGGGGACGAGAGCTGTTCCTCACGACGTGACCAACGTCTCGTTTCCTTTGAAGATCGGCCAAACGTGCTTCGGCGTGGCAGGGCTCGGGCACCGATGCCCGGCGGGGAGCTGGTGTGGCGGAGTGGACCGTGAAGGCCCTTTCCGCTGGGCTTCGGGCGCGGTAGTCCGGGTTCATGCCGGTAGAGACCGTCATCGAAGACGACGATTGGCGCGGCGTGGCGATCGCGACGCTGGCCGATGCGGCTGTTTCGGCGACAGTGCGGCATCTGGGGCTGGACCCGGCGGCGTTCGAAGTGGCGCTTTTGGCTTGTGGCGACGACCGCATCGCGGTGCTCAACGCCGATTTCCGTGGGCTACCGCGGCCCACCAACGTGCTGAGTTGGCCGTCGGAGGATCGGTCGCCGGCGGACCCTGGCTTGGCGCCGGCACCGCCGGAGCGCGGCGCGCTCGGCGATATCGCCATCGCCTATGACACCTGTGCGCGGGAGGCCGCAGACCAGGGCAAGCCGCTCGACCACCACGTGACGCATCTTCTGGTGCATGGGGTGCTGCATCTGTTGGGCTATGACCACATGACAGCGGAAGATGCCGCCCTGATGGAGCGGCGCGAGGTCGAGATACTTGCAACTTTGGGGGTTCCCGACCCATATTGAGCGTACGGGGCTTTTTCGCCTCGGCGGTTTTGGAAAGGACAGATGGGCGACGCGGACAGCGGGTCCTCTAGCGCAGCGCACGGCGCGCAGGATCAGAGTACGGGGCATCGCGGTCTTATGGGCCGCCTATTGGACGCCCTGAAACCTCCGGCCGGTACGGCGCCGGAGCATCACACCGGGACAGACCAGGTCAACGGCGTGGCAAACGCTGCGACGACGCTTGGGTTGTTGAACCTGCGCCGGATGCGGGTCGAGGATGTGGCGATCCCAAAGGCCGAGATCGTGGCGGTGGCCGCCGACATCAAGAAGGACGAGTTGGTGCAGGTGTTCCGCGACAGCGGGCTCACGCGCCTGCCGGTTTATAACGGCACGCTCGATTCGCCGCTTGGGATGGTGCACCTGAAAGACCTGGCCCTCACCCATGGCTTCAACGGCGCCGGCGGGCGGTTTTCGTTGCGCAAGATGCTGCGACCGCTTCTCTTCGCGCCGCCGTCGATGCCGATCGGGGTCTTGTTGCAGAAGATGCAGTCGCAGCGCATGCACCTGGCCCTGGTGATCGACGAATACGGCGGGGTCGACGGGCTGGTGTCGATCGAAGACCTGATCGAACAGGTGATCGGCGAGATCGAGGACGAGCACGACATCGACGAGGGCCAGTATTGGACCGTGGAAAAGCCCGGCTGCTACCTGGCCCAGGCGAAGACGCCGCTGGAGGATTTCGAAGCCGAGATCGGGGTTAAGCTGGTCGAGGCCGGCGACGAGGAAGAGATCGACACCCTGGGCGGACTGGTCTTCATGCTGTCGGGCCGGGTGCCGGGGCGCGGCGAGATGATCCCGCACCCCGCCGGCCCGGAATTCGAGATCGTCGACGCCGACCCGCGGCGGATCAAGCGGCTGCGGGTGCGGGTGGCGCAACCCGCCGACGGCTAGGCCTGGCCTTTGTTCGCGCTGCCCGGATTTGCCGCGCGCCGGGCGATGCCCTCGGCGGTGCTGTCGGGCGCGCTGGCGGGGTTGGGCCAGGCGCCGGTCTCGCTGCCCTGGGCGACCCTCGTGGGCCTCGGCTTTCTGTTTCTGATCTGGAGCCACGCCGAACGGCGCAAGGCGGCGTTCTGGATCGGCTGGGCCGGCGGCGCGGGTTATTTTGCGGCCACCCTGTTCTGGATCGTCGAGCCGTTCTTCGTCGACATCGCCCGGCATGGCTGGATGGCACCCTTCGCGCTGGTCTTCACCGCCGGCGGCTTTGCGCTGTTTTGGGGCGCAGGATCGGCGCTGGCGTATTGGCTGAGGCGCGGGCCGTGGAGCGCGGGCCTCGCCTGGGCGGTGGCGCTGGCGCTGATGGAGCTGACGCGGTCCTACCTGCTGACCGGCTTTCCTTGGGCGCTGGTGGGCCATGTCTGGGTCGGCTGGGCGCCGATGCAACTGGCGGCCTGGATCGGGCCGCACGGGCTGACCCTGCTGACGCTGCTGCTGCCGCCCTTGGTGCTGCTGAGCTGGTGGCGGGCGCGGCCCTCGGTGTCGATCCCGCTGGCGGTGGCGGCGGGGCTTTACGGCGCGGGGCTCTGGCAGGCGGCGCAGCCGGTGCCCGACGGCTTCGACCGGCCGGTCCTGCGGCTGATCCAACCTAACGCGGCGCAGCACCTGAAATGGGACCCCGACCATGCGTTGGAGTTCTTCGAGCGCCAGCTCGATTACACCGCCGCGCCGTCCCCGGTCCGCCCGCACCTGATCATCTGGCCCGAGACCGCGGTGCCGGCGGTGCTGAACCGGGCGCGGGTGGCGCTTGAGAGGGTCGCCGAGGCCGCGGGCAGCGTGCCTGTGGTGCTGGGCATCCAGCGGCTCGACGGCGAACGCGCCTATAACAGCCTGATCGTGCTGGGCGAAAACGGCCAGCTGACCGACCTTTACGACAAGCACCACCTGGTGCCGTTCGGCGAATACCTGCCCTTCGGCGATCTCTTGGGCCGGATCGGCATTACCGCCTTCAGCGCGCGGCAGGGCTTCGGCTACAGCCCCGGTCCGGGGGCACAGCTTCTCGACCTCGGGCCGCTCGGCCGGGCGCTGCCGCGCGCTGAAGGCGGTAATGCCGATCCGGCCCAAGAGATCGCCGAAGGGCAGGTATTCGCCGAACGGCACCAGGTGGTGCTTG
>JASJCA010000044.1 GCA_030066215.1 Rhodobacter sp.
AGCAGAAATTCGCCGGTGAACAGACCAAACCACATGAGCGTCGGTATCTGCACCACCGACATGGCGGCAAAGAACATCGAAATCGTGGCGATGAACACCCGCCGTTCAAGGCGCATCGCATTAAGGAAGCTCACAGCGATCGGTGCGCTGATGCCGGCCGCACCCTGAAGCACCCCAGCGGCTGTGCTGACAGGGAAGGCGGCTTTGCGCGCCGGCGCGATGTCCAGCCGAAATCCGGGCCGCGCCACGCGCAAGCCGATGTAAAGCAAGACCGCGCCAGCGAGAATCAGCATCAGCGCCGGGACAGGCAGCGCGACGAGCAAGAGTGTTCCGAGAAAGGCACCCACAGCGCCGCCAAGCGCAAAAGTGATGCTAAACCCCTGACCGATCCGGTGGACCCGATATTGAAGGATTTGCCAGAGATTGGTGATCAGATTTGGAATGACCATCACCACCACAGCAAGCTTGATGTCCACAAAGGCCGCCATCACAGGAACAGCGATAACCGGTGTGCCCATGCCGGTGGCACCCTTCATCAAACCGCCAAGCGCAAGAGCTGCGACGATCGCGATCATGGCCATTGGGTCAAGAACAGGCATGCCCCTCGGTGGCTGCGCTGCGAGACGGCGTCAAGGAAAGACGCGCTCCGCCGGCCATTTGGGCCGCCCATGATTGCATCGACGTGCCTCGGTCACGGATTTCCTTTTTGCGGTCTCGAATGGTCTGGGCTTTTGGGAGACGGCCTCGGCGGGCAATCCGGGGCCATATCTCTGGCTGTTCTAGCCGCACAAACGTCCCAATGCGGCCATTGAGCTCGGATCATCGGGGTGGCGGTGCGGCCCTCCGAAACAGATTTAGCTCGCAGGGTGTTAGGTCGCTAAGGCGTAACACCTTAGTCCGGCAAAGCAGCCATTGCGAAAAGCAATGGCTTCTCTCGTAGGAGAGGACGAATTTTTTGATGTTCGGGCTAATGAGTCCTAAGCCTTGTTTATGATCACCGAACAGAAGCTCAAGACTTCAAGTCCTGGGAACCTGCTGAGATTTGGTTCGGGCGTATCACGGGCTTGTTCGGTTCGAACTCGTCCGGGAATTCGAACCTTGTCCAATTTCTGCTGCTGCTCACGCAAACGATGGAGGCGTAGGATCGCAATACCGCGCTCGACCTGAATGGTCCCTACATCGAACTTGGCACGATGGCAGATGTCCTGTTCTCGCATGATGAGCGGCTTCGGCTTAGCTTCGAACTCGGACTAATTCATTTGGCACCTATTGAAACTGTGGGCTCCTTCGCCAGTCGAACGACGATATTGACACGCTCCCACGTGCCAAAAACGGAAAAAATGAGTGGCGAGCTACAGCTCATCGTGCGTTCGGAAAGGCATTTGACCCGTTTTGGGCGCCAAAAAATGCGTCAACGAGGGAGTTGCGTTGTCCAAACCAAAACGGCGTTCAATCGGCCTTTGCCTTATGGTTAACCGGCTATTCCAAACCCGCTTTCGTCTTTCGAACCCAAAAAGAGTCTGCTGCAAATTCGAGTGGCGGACACTGCAATGTCGTTTGACACAGAAAGCTGCAGTAACCGGAAGTCCCCGGAGGATCCCGGAAGTTCTCGGATGGGGTGTTGAAAAACGGGGGTTTGTTGGGATTCAGGAACCCTCGGACAATTGGCCACGAAATCTACAGTACCCCTGAAATCGCCCGATATCATGTGAAGATTCCGAAACTCGCGGAAATCGGCGCTGTGTGAAGCGTCAGGGGCCGGAAGCCCTTTTAAACTTGGCTCGATGGGCCCTGTGAGAGGTCCAGTAATCGGCACTCTGGGACCAAACCTGGCTCTGAAACATGCAACTCGCGTTGAATGTTTGGTTCCCGGTTGCATGTTCGGCGTAACTCATTGGGATTAAACCATATCACACTGCATTGACGCTCTACGCACCGGCGCCGAACATGCAACAGGTTTTCGAGACTCAAGGCCTCAAACTAGCGATCTCGCACCACTGAGCAGGATGAAGATTGGTCCGGCCATGTCTGCTTTCCGAACGAAACTCGCCGCGCCCCGGGGTGGGAGCCGCGGCGTTTGTCACTCGTTACTAGGCTGCTCCCAATCGGTAGCTTCCACCCAACTGCAATCCGGTTAACGCCTCACCGGCCGCCCTTGGGTTCCTGAGAAAAGATGTCATCCCGGCGCTGCCAAGGGAAGCGCACGCAATGACGGCTTAGCCAAACTTCGGAAGCCGCTACAGGAACATTGCTGCGCGATCGCACTTCAACAAACGCAGGCATGGCCTTCGATCTGATCCAGCCGAAAAGAAAGCGGGCAACGCCTGAGTAAGCGCCACAACCACTATCCTACTGCACCATAGGTCTGTTTTGATGATGAGAGCTTCTCAAATCAATAAGTCGCAATCATTGAAATCGCTACTAGTGCCCCGGCGCTCAAAGCTGACAGGCTGTGCGTCCACGCGATCGTCGCCACCTCTGAAGACGTAACGCGTCGGACAGCCGCGTGGAGCGGCCGGTAGAGCACCGCAATCTCAAGCACGAGCGCGAAGCTGCCCACGAGGGCGATTGCGCGGGCCTCGATGACATGCGCGGTGTTTCGGTATTTCGACCCCAGGATCAGGATGTAAAGCAGCGATAGGGCAAAGAACGCTGCGACGCCCAGGAATGGCCCCAAGCGCCTTAAGAAGGTCGCGTCATGGCGGATCCCCGCAAGCGGCATCACCAGACACATGAAGACGATGCCCAGGCTAAGGACGATCAGGATCAACCAGATCATCGCGATCAGCGGCGTCCCGGTCAGTGACATGAAGATGTCCCAGTCGTTCTCGCCCATCGCCAAGTCAACAATCATGCCGACGCCTTCCATCAGAAAGGACGTCCCAGGTATGATCAAGACCGGCAGCAGGTAAGGATTTCGAAAACGCCAAACGACCAGCAAGATCAGGACGGCGAGCAGCCTGTTCAGGCACGAGCCGGCGATGGCATGGATCGGCTCTATCGAGCTCTGAGGCGGGAACCCCGCGGACTCGTCATGCGCGATGTAGCTCATATCAAAGGGATGCAGGTGGATTTGCGTATCAGGCAACCCGCCCATCCATTGGATCGCAGAATGCCCGTACTCGTGAAAGATGAGTCCTATGCAGTAGGCAAACGTATAGGCGCCAGCGACCAGAAGAAAGGATCTGAGTTGGATCATACCTCCAACCGCATCAGTTTCTTCCTTGATTTGTGAGTTATCTGCTGTGCCTCCATGGAACCTCGCTCGGGTTCAAAGACCCTCAGACGGGCCGCGCCCCGTTGCGGCCGCCGCCTAGGCCCGGCTCCGTAGCATCGCAAAGCAGGCAACGCCTAGGACCAACTCGGCGATCCCTGCGATGATCAGACCACTATCGGGAAGACCGTCCATTGCGATCAACAAGACTCGCGCGCAGCCCCAGGAAAGGAAGACTCCGGCGCCAACAGCAAGTGACGTTCCAGCCAGTGCCGGACGCGGAACGCCCGCGAGGAC
Organism: Rhodobacter sp.; assembly: GCA_030066215.1. Taxonomy (GTDB): domain Bacteria; phylum Pseudomonadota; class Alphaproteobacteria; order Rhodobacterales; family Rhodobacteraceae; genus JASJCA01. Next base: position 3,512 of record JASJCA010000044.1, read on the forward strand.
GAACAGGCTCATGGTGAGAAAAACCGCACCGGACGCGCGAATCTCACTCATCAGGCTGGGATCGGGTCCGTAGCTGATACCGTAGGTCGCGTGCAGCGTGGCAGGCGCGAAGGTGAGCATCGCGCCGAAGCCGACTCCGATAAGGCCGGTCGGTCCAAATACGATCTTCTGGACAAGATGTGATGCCATCGTTTTGGTCCCTTCTCGTAGGGGCAACCTTGTCGTTGAGGTGCGCACGGGGCTGCGTCGCGCCGATATCGTCCGTAGGACCACATCTTCGGTCGCTCCCTATCCTGGAATGAGCCGAAAGAGCTTTGGATCCACGGTCGCGGCCGCCAGAAGCCCACCCCAAAGCGCACCCGGGATCCCAGGGGTCATGACGTCCTGTCCGGCCAGGAACAGACCGGGGATGGGTGTCCGGGTTTGCAGGGCTTCGCTCATCAAACGATCCGGCGTCGTATCGATCCCATAAAAGGCGCCCTTGTGGTGTCCTGTGATGGCGCGGGTCGTAAGAGGCGTCGACAGACTGCGGAACACGACCAGCTTGGCCAACTCTGGGAAGTATTCCTCGAACAACGCGAACATCGCGTCCTCGACCCGGGTCTTGAAATCCCGATAGTCGTCACCTCGCTCACCGGGCGTCATATCGGCCCATTTCTCGACCACCGACCAGTCGGTCCAGGCGTCGATTTCAGCGGCGTGTCTCTCGGATGGTCCGGGATCGTGCTCAGGGTCCTTCAACGACGCGAAAGTTAGAAACATACCGGGCGGTGGTGTGTCCGGCACATCCGTCCAGACGACGTCGACTTTGCCGGTCGGATAGATCCAGTGGTTCGACCGCGTCGCACCGGCGCGTTCAATATCGCCCTCAAAGCCCAGGAACAGGCTAAAATGGGCGACCGAGTGCGGCAACGCGCGGATCTCGTCGATCCAGTCCCGATGCCCGCAATCGGCGGGCAGAAGCGTGTTGACGGTCTCTCGCGCCCCGATGTCCGAGATCACCGTTTCGGCGGGAATATCCTCTCCTTTCGTCGTCCGCACGCCGACGACCCGGTCGTCCTCGATCAGAAGCGTCTCGACTTTGGTATCCGCGCGCGCTTCACCGCCTGCGTTCACGATTGTCGGGAGAATACCGTCCACAATGGCTTCGCCACCGCCCTCGGGATACCAAGCGCCACTTTCAAGATAAGATGCTGTTATGAGGGCGTGCATCGCAAAGCTTGCCTTGCTGGGCCTGCCGCCATGGTCGAACCATTGTGCGGCGAAGGCGGCGGCGAGCTCGGGATTGTCGGTGATCTCGTCGATCACATCTTGCGTCGTCCGCTTGCACCAGCGGTCGATGGCGCCGCTGTGCCACCACTTCAGCGCTGTGCCAACGAACTCGGGCATCGCGCGGGTCGAGGTGACTTTCATCACGGCCTCCCGGCCCTCTTTCAGCGCGGCGATCCACGCGTCGATGGCCTCGGCCTCATCCGGAAACCGGTCCTTGAGGTCACGCGCCTGCGCCTCGTAGGGCCGGGACAACGACAACGGAGCGGCGTCGCCGATATGCAGATTGTCGTAGATGGTGCCCATTGAGGCCAACTCGACCGGCCTGACCGATAACCAATTCAGAATGCGGCGCTCACGATCTTCCGGGGCTACACAGTTGAGGTAGTGAATGCCCGGATCCCACTTGAACCCTTCGATGGAGAAGCTGTGGGAAAGGCCGCCAAGCGTCTGGTACTGCTCCAGAAGTAGGACCTTGTGGCCGGCCTTCGACAGTGCAGCAGCTGCCGCCATGCCGCCCATGCCCGAGCCGATGACGATGACGTCCCAGTCGATCTCGTCTTCTTTGTGCATTTCGAATTCCTTTGCAAAGCTTGGGTCATAGAATTTTTGGGCGCCCGTTTGCTGATAATTCGTGGTCTCGAAAGGCGCATTGATCGTAGTCAATAACTCTTGGACACCATCAATGCGCCTGCCATTAGCCGATCAGCGCCGGCGCAGTTGTCGGGTCCGAGAGGAAAAGTGTGACTTCCAAGGGAACCGGACATAAGAACTTAGCGTAGCATGGTTCAAAGTGGGCTCGTCTCGGTCATTCTCCGCGCCTTGCAAGAATGGCGGTTCTTGGGGTGTTCAGCCAATCGCCAGGCTTCGGATGAACTGGTGCTCAGCGGACGAAGCGGCCACTCTTAAGTTTGAAACACCTTTGCCCGGTGAGATGCTGCGCTACGAGGCGGCGGTGGCTTCAATCTCAAACAGCAATCCAGGGATGGCCAGACTGGTCACACCGAGAACCGTCATCGGCGGCGAACTTTGCTTTGGACCGAAGCGCATCCCCAGAATATCGAAGTTTTTCACAGCCTCATCGACATCCGTCGCGAAGACCTGAAGGCGAACGACGTTGCTGAGATCCATGTCCGCTGCGGCCAGCACCGCCTCAAGATTGTCGAGCGCCAGGTCGATCTGGGCGCGCATGTCGCCAAGATGCTGAGGGGTGCCTTCAGCGTCGACGGCGGTTTGCCCAGCGCAGATCAGTTGGCGAGTCGCCCCCTCAATCAGCTCGGCTTGATTGAAGCCCAGCTTCAGAGACCAGTCCCATGGGTTTATCGCAGTCCGCTGCATCCTTCGCTTCTCCTGTTCCGAATCTGCTTTCTAATGCTCGGTCATTTGATACCGTATCTTGGACGGGTGAGGTCGGCGCAGTTTACGCACGCTCACCCGGAGCTATCTGTTTTTCGTCAAAGGATGCCAATAGCACGTGAACAAGTTCATTGCCGAGAACGAGAGGTTCATTGCCCAACATCCGTTGAAAACGATCAAGCTAAAGCTTGGTTCGTGGCGCTACCTCACAATGAGCCCGTACTCGGATAATTTCTCCAAATCAGTTGGCCTGCATCCGCGCGGCGTTCAACATCCGAAACGGAGACTATGCACGGGCCGCAAAGAAACTATTGGTCTGGCTTTTAATGGGCAGCTCGCTCACATCGCTGAACCCCGCTTCGCGCAATAGCGACATGGTCTTTCGGGGCCCCATACAGGTCCCGAGCCCCGGTCCCCCTTTTGCCAATGACTGGGTCATACAGTGAAACAGGCTGAAACCGTAGTAGACGGTGCCGAGCGGGTTTGAATTCTCAGCCAGCCGGTCGGCGGCCCGCGGCTCCATGACCATCAATGCCCCACCCGGCGTCATCCGTCTGCGGATCTCGGCCAAAGTCGCCTCGGGGTCGGCCAAGTCGTGAAGGCAGTCGAACATCCCGGCAAAATCGAACACAGGGTCCGGAGCGATGTCTGAAATGACGCCCTCGACGAATACCACTTGGCCCGCGCCTGCCTCGGCCGCAGCCGCACGCGCCTGACTGACCGAATTCCCGTCCGGATCGAACCCGGTTATCCGCGCCTTGGGGTAGGCTTCGGCCAGGGCTAGCGAGACCTTTCCGACCCCGCAGCCGATATCGAGCGCACGGCCACCGGCGACGAGACGCTCCTCGATATCCGGCAGTTGTTTCATCCAGTAGCTCGCCAAACGGTGCCGATACGCCCCGCCGTTCATCAGGTCGAGCGCTTCGATCCAATCGTCGTCGAAGGCGTCGAAGTGTACGCCGCCCCCGTCACGAAACGCCCGCGCGACTTCTGGAGCCTGGGACAGGAGCGACGGCCCCGCCAGGAAGAGCCCGCCCATGTAGTGATCCGTTCCCTCTGACGCGAGCAGGAAAGCATGTTCGGCGGGCATCGAGAAAGTACCGGCTTCTTCGTTGTGTTCCAGCCAGCCGGCCGCCGTCATACCATTCAGCCATTCCTCGACGTAGCGCTCCGTCAATCCGGCTTTCTCGGCAAGGTCCTCGGCGCTGACTGGCGCGCCGTCTTTCATCGCTTGAAACAGCCCCGACTTCAGCCCCAGATAGCCCATCCCAATCGCCATCGCCCCGGCCATGTCGCGATAGACTGCATTGGCGAATGCGCCGATCCGTTCCTTTTCCATGATGTGCCCCCCTTCGAACCGGAGGAAGAAACGCCTCCGGCGTCATTTGGTCATGGTAACAGATCCACGAGTGAGAGTCGCATTCACGATCCGAACAGGGAACAACTTCGTATGTTGACGAGCTGACCGGTCTGGTCCGACTCTCACAGTCGCCGCGAGCGGCCGGTTCTACAGGTCGTATGGCGGCATTGGCGGCCGATTGGGACGGCGGCTCCGAGCCGCGAGCAACGGCAATATGCATCTCCAAATCGGCTGCCACTCCGATGCCAGAAACGTCCTTGAAAGCCCAATCCGGAGAGTATTGGGCGAATGGTTGGTATCGGCTCACGGGTATCCCGAACCCAGGATCCGTTCCGCTGTGACTCACATTCTTTTCAAGTCCGTCTAGAATGAATTCTCGTCGTTACGATCGTTAGCTCGCCATGGCGGCCTATTATTACGCATTCCAAATACTGAATTGATTAAGGTCAAGGCGCCCGCAGTTGACCCACCCTATAACTCCGGCCAACCAAGGGGGCGCGCGGTGGCTACGAGTTTCCGATATCTATTGGTTCTGGCTGCATTCTTCCTTGCCCTGACCATCGATGGCAGGGCGTGGGGTCAGGAGGGCCCAGCGCTTCAGAAATACCTTGGAACCGTCGATCCGGCGGAACTTATGCCCGGTGCAAGCGCGTTTGGGGCGCTGCGGGAGGATCTTCCGGTTGTGCCTTTGCTGGAGGATGGCGAGACGCTGGGTTGGGCGTTTGTCACCACCGATCTGGTCGGCACGACGGGGTATTCGGGCAAACCAATCGACATCATTGTGGCAATCTCACCGGAGGCTGTTCTGACCGGCGCGATGTTGGGCGAACATGCCGAGCCAATCGTGCTGATCGGCATTCCCGAGCGACGGATGCGCGAGTCGATTGCGACCTTTGTGGGCACAGATCTGAAGGCCGAGCTCGCCGAGCGAGGGTCGAGCCATGAGATCGACATCATCTCGGGCGCGACGGTGACAGTGATGGTCATCGAGGACTCGGTGATCCGGGCGGGGTTGAAGGTCGCAAGGGCGCTGGGGCTCGGTGGGTTGGCGCCGCCACCGGAGGATGCCGGACCAAATCACACCATAAAAACTGAGATCAGCGCGCCAAAGGACTGGACCGAGATGGTCGGGGACGGGTCTGTGCGTCGGATGATCCTGGACGTGGGTCAGGTCAACGAGGCCTTCGAAGCGATGGGGGACCGGCGTGCGATCGAGCGGCCGGAACCGGGCGAACCCTCTGCGCTCTATATCGACCTCAATGTCGCGCTGATCAGCGTGCCCGAGATCGGGATCAGCCTGCTTGGCGCGGCCGAATACGCCAACCTGACCGACTGGCTGGATGACGGCGACCAGGCGATCCTGATCGCCGGGCGCGGGCGCTATTCCTTCAAGGGCTCGGGCTATGTGCGCGGCGGTATCTTCGACCGCATCGCAGTGTTGCAGGGCGACACGACGCTGCGGTTTCGCGACCGAATGCATCGGCGGCTGGGCGAAATCGCGGCGGCCGGCGCGCCGGAGTTCCAGGAACTCGATATCTTCCGCATCCCCGCCGCCGAAGAGTTCGACCCGACCGAACCCTGGGAGCTGCAGCTCTTGCTGCAGCGCGCGGTGGGGCCGGTCGACAAGGCGTTCCTGACCTTTGAGATGGGCTATCGGGTGCCGGCGGATTACCTGGTGCCCGTCGCGGCGCCGGCCCCGCCGCCTGCGGATTTCGAGGACGAGGCGGCGGCCAAAGCCGCATTGTGGAAACGGATTTGGTATGACCGCCGGTTCGATATCGCAGGCCTCCTGGCGATGCTTGGGGTGCTGACGGGGGTGTTCTTCTTCCAAAGACAGGCCACACGGCATGCACGCGCCTACTACTGGTTCCGGATCGGGTTTCTGACACTGACGCTGGTCTATCTGGGCTGGTACGCCAACGCGCAGCTTTCGATCGTCAACCTGATGGCGCTCGCAGGCGCGCTGCAGTCGGGCTTCACCTGGGACGCCTTCCTGCTCGATCCGCTGATCTTCATTTTGTGGTTCTCGGTGGCCGCGGCGCTGATTTTCTGGGGCCGGGGGGCCTATTGCGGCTGGCTCTGCCCGTTCGGCGCGCTGCAGGAGCTGTCGAACCAGATCGCGCGGGTCTTCAAGGCCCCGCAAATCGAGCTGCCCTGGGGCCTGCACGAACGGCTCTGGCCAATCAAATACCTGATCTTTCTGGGACTTTTCGGCATCTCGCTGGGCTCGATCCCGCTGGCCGAGCAATATGCCGAGGTCGAACCCTTTAAAACGGCCATCATCCTGAAATTCCAGCGCGCCTGGCCCTTTGTGCTGTTCGCCCTGCTGATGCTGCTGCCCGGGCTTGTCATCGAGCGGTTCTATTGCCGCTATCTCTGCCCCTTGGGCGGCGCACTGGCGATCCCGGCGCGGATCCGGATGTTCGACTGGCTCAAGCGGTACCGCGACTGCGGCAACCCCTGCCATATCTGCGCCAACGAATGCCCCGTCGATGCGATCCACCCGACGGGCGAGATCAACCCCAACGAATGCATCAACTGCCTGCACTGCCAGCTCTTGTATCAGTCCGACGCAAAGTGCCCGGTGATCATCAAACGGCTGAAACGGCGCCAGGCCGCGCAGGCCAGCGCGGCGGCCAGCGCGGACAGGATGCAGGAGCTTTTGAACCCCGTAAGAGGCGCGTGACACGCGCCCGAAACCGAAGAGAGGAGTGGAAGACCATGCGAGAAGAGATGAAGAAACGCGGGATCACCCGACGCGGTATGCTCGGGGCCACGGCCACCGGGGCGGTGCTGGCCACCACTTCGACGGGCGCTTTTCTGACCGGCGGCGCGGTGCCCGCACTTGCGGCCACCTCGGCCGAGGTCAAGCCCGGCGAGTTGGACGAGTATTACGGCTTCTGGTCCTCGGGCCAGACCGGCGAGTTGCGTATCCTCGGCGTGCCGTCGATGCGCGAGATCATGCGGGTGCCGGTGTTCAACCGCTGCTCGGCCACCGGCTGGGGGCAGACAAATGAATCGCTGAAGATCCTCACCGAGGGGCTGCTGCCGGACACCAAGCGGTACCTTGCCGCGCAGGGCAAGGTCACCTACGACAACGGGGATCTACACCACCCGCACATGTCCTTCACCGACGGCACCTATGACGGGCGCTATCTGTTCATGAACGACAAGGCCAACACGCGCGTCGCGCGGGTCCGGGTCGACATCATGAAATGCGACAAGATCATCGAGATACCGAACGCCCATGACATCCACGGCATGCGGCCGCAGAAATTCCCGCGCACCGGCTATGTCTTCGCCAATGGCGAGCACGAGGCGCCCTTGGTCAACGACGGCATGATCCTCGACGAGCCCGACAAGTACGTGAACATCTTCAGCGCCATAGACGGCGACACGATGGAAGTCGCCTGGCAGGTGATGGTCTCGGGCAACCTCGACAACACCGACTGCGACTACCAGGGCAAATACGCCTTTTCGACGTCGTACAACTCCGAGATGGGCATGACCCTGTCGGACATGATGGCCGCCGAGATGGACCACGTGGTGATCTTCAACATCGCCGAGATCGAGGCCGGCGTGGCTGCGGGCGACGTGCAGATGCTCAACGGCGTGCCGGTGATCGACGGGCGCAAGGGGTCGAACAAGAACTACACCCGCTACGTGCCGATCCCGAACTCGCCGCATGGCATCAACACCGCGCCTGACAAGCGCCATGTCTGCATCGCGGGCAAGCTGTCGCCGACGGTGTCGGTGATGGATGTCGAGAAGATCGACGCGCTGTTCTCGGACAACGCCGATCCGCGGTCCTGCATCGTGGCGGAACCGGAACTGGGCCTCGGCCCGCTTCACACGGCTTACGACGGCCAAGGCAACTGCTTCACCACGCTGTTCCTGGACAGCCAGGTGGTGAAGTGGAACCTCGCGCGCGCGATCGAGGCCTATAACGGCGCCGATGTCGATCCGATCATCTCGAAGGTCGATGTACAGTATCAGCCGGGCCACAACTCGACGACCATGGGCGAGACCGCCGAGGCCGACGGCAAGTGGCTGGTGTCGATGAACAAGTTCTCGAAGGACCGGTTCCTGAACGTCGGCCCGCTGAAGGCCGAGTGCGAGCAGCTGATCGACATCTCGTCCGACGAGATGGCGGTGCTGCACGACGGCGCGACCTTCGCCGAACCGCACGATTCGATCCTGGTGCACCGGTCCAAGGTGAACCCCGCACAGGTCTATCAGCGCGACGACCCGATCTGGGAGGACGCGCGCCGGCAGGCCGAGGCGGACGGGGTCGATCTCGAGGAAGGCGCGTTCGAGCCGATCCGGGACGGCAACAAGGTGCGGGTCTACATGACCTCGTTTGCGCCCGAGTTCTCTATGGAGAGCTTCACCGTGAAACAGGGCGACGAGGTCACCGTCTACGTCACCAATATCGACGACATCGACGACCTGACCCACGGCTTCTGCCTGTCGAACCACAACATCGCGATGGAGATCGGGCCGCAGGCCACGGCGTCCGTCACCTTCGTCGCCGACCGGCCCGGCGTGCACTGGTACTATTGCCAGTGGTTCTGCCACGCGCTGCACATGGAGATGCGCGGCCGGATGTTCGTCGAACCGCGGGCGACCTGAGCATGGTCTGGCGCGCCCTGATCCTGCTGATCGCCTGTCTGGCGGTCGCGGCCCATGCGGAAACCCGCGTGGTGCCGACAGAACCGGGCGCGCTGGCCGAGGCCATACGAACGGCAGAGGCGGGGGACGTCCTCCGCCTCGCCTACGGGATCCATTCCGGGTCCATCGTGATCGAAACCGCGTTGACTCTGGACGGCGGCGGTGCTGCCACGCTTGACGGCGGCGGCGAAGGATCGGTCATCACCGTGAACGCCGCCGGTGTCACCATAAAAGGCCTGACGATCATCGGGTCTGGGTCCGGCGGTGAGGGCCTCGACGCCGGTGTCACCCTGACCAAGCAGGCCAAGAACGCGGTCGTGCGCGGCAACCGAATCTTGGGCAATCTCGTCGGCGTCGACATCCATGGCGCCAAGAACGCCCTGGTCGAAGGCAACCTCATCGAAGGCCGCCGCGACCACCGCATGAACGACCGCGGCAACGGCGTTTATGTCTGGAACGCGCCCGGCGCACGTGTCGTCGGCAACGATATCCGCTGGGGCCGCGACGGCATCTTCGTCAATGCCTCCAAGCGGAACGACTTCATTGGCAACCGCTTTCGCGATCTGCGCTTTGCCGTGCATTACATGTACGCCCATCATAGCACCGTCGCCGACAATATCTCGATCGGCAATCACCTCGGCTACGCCGTGATGTATTCCCAGAAGGTCACCGTGACCGGCAATCTCTCGCGCGGCGACCGCGACCACGGGATCATGCTGAACTACACCAATCGCAGCACCATCGCCGGCAACCGGGTCGAGGACGGCGGCGAGAAATGCGTCTTTATCTACAACGCCCACCGGAACCGGATTGAGGGCAACCGGCTAGAACGCTGCCAGTTCGGCATCCATTTCACCGCCGGATCCGAGCGCAACGAGATCACCGGCAACGCCTTTCTCGGCAACCGCACTCAGGTAAAATACGCCGGCACCCGCTGGGTCGACTGGTCCGCCGAGGGCCGTGGCAACCATTGGAGCGATTTTGCCGCTTATGATCTCAATGGCGACGGCATTGCCGAGGGCACCTACCGGCCGAACGATAGCGTCGACCGCATCCTCTGGACCCAGCCCGCCGCGCGCCTCTTACTAGGCTCGCCCGCGGTGCAACTCGTGCGATGGTCGCAGTCGGAGTTTCCCGCACTCCTGCCCGGCGGCGTGGTGGACAGCCATCCGCTGATGCATGCCGTCGATCCGGCCCGCCCCGAATGGGAGGAAACCGATGTCAACTGACACCCTGATCATTCGCGACGCCGTAAAACGGCACCGCAAGACCGAGACCGTGCGCGGTGTCAGCCTGACCCTGCGCCCGGGCCAACGCCTTGCACTTCTCGGCCATAACGGCGCCGGCAAGACGACGCTGATCCGGATGATCCTCGGTTTGACCTCCGTCGATGGCGGCGACATCTCGGTCTTCGGCGCCAATCCCGGCGATGCCCGTGCGCGCCGCTGGACGGCCTATCTGCCCGAAGCCGTCTCCTTCCATAGGTCGCTCACCGGCCGCGAACAACTGCGCCTTTTCGCCCGCCTCGCCGGAGAGCCGCGCGGCGTCATCGACCCGCTCCTCGACCGCGTCGGCCTGACCGAGGCCGCCGACCGCCGCATCGGCACCTGGTCGAAGGGCATGCGCCAACGGCTGGGCCTCGCACAGGTGCTGCTTGGCAAACCGCGCCTTGCGCTGCTCGACGAGCCCACCAGCGGCCTCGACCCGATCTCGCGGCACGAATTCTACCGCATCGTCGACGACCTGGTGGCCGAGGGCACCGCTGTGCTGGTCTCATCCCACGCCCTGACCGAGCTAGAGGCCCGCACCGACGGCATTGCCATCCTGCGCAAGGGAGAACTGGTGGCGAAAGACAGCCTTGCGAATCTGCGCAACCGCGCCCGCCTGCCGATCCGCCTCCATGTCACCACCGTGGAGGGCCAGTCCGCCCATGTCGCAGACAAACTCGGCGGCACGCAGATCAACTGCCGCGGCGTGGAGCTTTCCTGCAAAGCCGACGCCAAAATGACCCATCTCGGCCGGATCGCAGCACTTGGCGGGCTGATCGATGATGTCGACGTGATCCCGCCGAGCCTTGAGGATCTCTACCGCCACTTTGCCACCGGGGAGGAAATCCCATGATCGCCCGCATCCTCGCCATCTCCGCCGCCGAACTGCGCATCGCCGTCCGCAACCGCTGGGTCGCCATCGCCAGCACGCTGATGCTGCTCTTTTCCCTCGCCCTGACCTTCGCGGGATCCGCCCCGACCGGCGCCCTTGGTGTCGATCTTCTCACGGTGTCCGTCGCCTCGATGACCACGCTGTCGGTCTACCTGGTCCCGCTGCTCGCGTTGCTCCTGGCCTTCGACGCCATCGCCGGCGATGTCGAACGCGGCGGCCTCGCGCTAGTCCTGACATACCCGGTGTCGCGGACCGAGGTGCTGATCGGCAAGTTCGGCGCCCATCTCGCCTGCCTGGCACTGGCGATCGCGATCGGCTTCGGCACCTCCGGCGTGGTCGCTTGGGCTCTGGGCGGGGTGAACGCGGAAAGCCTCATGGCCCTCGCCCGCCTCACCCTCAGCGCCCTGGTCCTCGGTGCGACCTTCCTCGCCGTCGGCTATGCCCTCTCCGCCCTCGCGCGCGGCCCGGGTGCGGCCGCCGGCCTGGCAATCGCTGTTTGGGTGGTCTTCGTCGTGCTCTACGACCTCGGGCTTCTGGGCGCCGTAGTCTATGACGGCGGCGGCGGTTTCACGCGCGACGTCTTCCCCTGGCTCCTCGCCGCCAACCCCGCCGACGCCTTCCGGCTCTTCAACCTGACCGGCTCGGACGAGCTCGCACTGGTTACCGGCCTCAGCGGCGCCGCAAGCGCGATGCCGGCCTGGGCGGCGCCCGCAGCGCTCTTCGCCTGGCCAGTCGTCGCCTTGCTTCTCGCCCGACTGGCATTGAGGAAGGTCGAGCCATGAAGCGCGCCCTCGCCCTGATCCTGCTGCTCGCGGCCTGCAAGGAAGAGCTGGTCGAAATGCCTTTGCCTGTAGCGATGACCGACGAGGCATTGGGTCATTTCTGCATGATGGCGCTGTCGGACATGGACGGCCCAAAGGCGCAAATCCACCTCGAGGGTCTTCCAGCCCCGATCTTCTTCGCCCAGGTCCGCGACGGCGTCGCCTATTTGAAAGAGCCCGAACAGACGCTGCCGATCACCGCCTTCTATGTCAGCGACTTGTCCGCCGCGCCCAGTTGGGAGGCGCCCGGCATCGCCAACTGGCTGCCGGCGGACGAGGCCTTTTTCGTCGTCGGCGCCGCGGTCACGGGCGGCATGGGCGCGCCGGAAATCGCGCCATTCAGCAAGGCCGAGGACGCAGAGGCTTTTGCGGCCGAAAAGGGCGGCACGGTGCTGAAGCTTGCCGAAATCCCCGCCGACGCCGTTCTGGGCGGTGTGGAAACAGTTGCGGTGGACGGAGGCGGTCAATGACGCGCCTTAATCGTCGCAGGTTCCTCACCATCGCTGCCGCTTCGGGTCTTGCCGGGACGTCAGCTGGCGCCGCCGAGGTCGCGACCTGGCGGGGGATTGCCTTGGGGGCAGCGGCCAGGATGCAGCTTGTCGGCATTGATCAGATGGAAGCCGATCCGATCTTTCGCGCAGTTGCAGCAGAGATTGCGCGGCTCGAAGCAATCTTTAGCCTCTACCGACCCGACTCGGCGATCAGTCGGCTGAACCGGAACGGTGCGCTGCATGCGCCACCGGCCGAGCTTCTGCAAATCTGTTCGCTCTCCAGCACCCTGCACCGCGCCACCAAGGGCGCCTTCGACCCGACGATCCAGCCTCTTTGGCGGCTCGCGGCAAAGGCCGCTGCCCTGGGCGAGCCCGTCTCTAACGCGGACACCGTCCGCGCACACGCGTTGCTCGGCTGGACCAAGGTACGTTTTGACCCAGAGCGCATCGCTTTCGAAACCCCAGACATGGCCGTCACCTTCAACGGCATCGCCCAGGGCTTCATCACCGACCGCATCGCGGACAAGCTACGCAACTTTGGGCTGCCCGATGTTCTGATCGATATCGGCGAGATCCGCGCCTGGGGTGCGGCGCCGGACGGAGCAGCCTGGCGCGTCGGCATCGCGACGCCCATGTCCGAGTGTTGCGCGGATCGCATCACGCTGTCGAACCGTGCCCTCGCGACTTCAGCCAACTTCGGAACGATCGTGGACGCCGCCGGCAAACGGGGTCATATCTTCAATCCAAAGGCCGGTGTTGCCGCGGCGCATAGGCGACAAGTCAGCGTCTCAGCGCCCCGGGCAGACCTCGCCGACGGGCTTTCAACCGCGCTCTGCGCGGCGGAACCCTGGGCTTTGGACGCGGCGCTTGCGGAATTCCCGCAGGCGCGGCTCGAACACTTAGCGGTCTAGGCGAGCAGCGCGTCTCGATCGCTTTCCAAGGAAATCGCTGCAAACAGACGCAAATTGGAATGCACCTAAGTCTCTTCACTGATCTCGGCCTGCGGGTGCTAATGCGCCTTGCGGGGTCCCCGGATGAACCTTTTTCGGCCCGATCCCTCGCAACCGAGCTTCAGGTCTCGCACCACCATCTCACCAAGGTCGTCACTGCCCTGTCCACCGGGGGTTATCTCAAAACCCGCCGGGGTCAATACGGCGGTATCAACCTGGCCGTCGATCCGGCAATGATCCGGCTTGGCGAGGTCGTCCGCGCCTTGGAGGCGTCGACCCCACTTGTTGATTGCTTTCGCCCGGATGGCGGCAGCTGCACATTAAAGCCCGGTTGCCTCTTGAAAGGCCGGCTGCTCAAGGCACGCGAAAGCTTTCTGGAGGAATTGAACGCCTCCACTCTCGAGGATATCGCATATACTGGCGCCGCAAAGCGGTAACTCTGGCGGTGCTTCGAGGTCCTTTTGTTTTGAATCAGATTCGAGCCTGCAGGCCGTTGGGACCAGGCGGCCCAGCGAAACCGCAACTGGCATTTGCCAACCAAAAGCCCTCATCCACAAACGCTTGAGAATGGCCGAAGAGCTCGCTCTATGGACATTGAAACCTGACGCCCGGATTGACCTTTTTGTCCCACGCTCCGGACTTTGATGCATCGCTCCAACAAGGACCGGGTCGCGGGACGGACCGGACTCGCGCTCCCGCAGCGAATGCTGATTGCCCGATCCATAAAAGCAGTCGTGGCAACCGGAATAATGCGTCGCAGTAGTTTACACCGAACCGGACGTTCGTAGCACCTCAAATCGAGTGAGACCCAACCGCCCGTTCGCTGCGCCTCAGGCGAGCGAGCATGATGCGGAGAGGCTGTGAAACACTCGCCGCTTTGTTTGGAGGAAAATATCATTTCCGCATGTGATGCTGAGGCATTTGATAAGCCGAATTGTCGAAGGCGTAGGTCGGCACCAGGCGGTGTTTTTCCGGGGTGTTTGGGCAATATTGTCGATGCGGGTAACGCCTTTCGGGCGATCGTTGCTTTTGAGGATTTGCCTGATCTGGCGGACCAAGGCTCTCGCTCAATGCCGGCTCGACGTGTCGGCCCGACCAAACTTGGGCGGACCACATGGGGCACGATAAAGTCGGTCAGAGCATCCTCAACGTCGGTGGAGTTGAGCCTTCGATCGACGCGGATCATGAGGGCCTTTTTGGCGGACCCGTCACTCGCCATTGTGCTGGTACCGACGGCGCAGCGTGGCTCGTTGTTGAGCGTGCGGTAGGTCCACCCGTCATGGGTCCTGTTCTGCGTGATGTCATAGGGTCTCAATGGCCGGCAGGGCATGTTTACCTTCCCAAGAGGAAAACATGGTTCGGATGCTCCGGCCGCTGCCTGACCCCCAAGCCGACGTTAAGCCAGAGAAGCCTCTTCATTATTTGCTCTTGGGGGACCTTCAGCTCCTCTCGCCGCCAGATGCGCTCGACCCGCTTGTCCCCGCTCGGCAAATTTGCATTGCAAATCGCCTGCCGGTCGGTCGCATCACATGCCAACCCATGTTGTTCAGAGGGCCGTGGTCCATTGGTCGCTTGGACCGATGGCGCATCAATGTCTCATTCTCTACAGGCTTGTCTCGCTTTCCGGCCATGCTCTGATCCTCCTGAATATGGAATGAACATGCCGTGTACGAACCACCTTCAGGGCGTTTATCCAGGAACCGAGTGTCGAGCCCGAGCGCGCCGGTCCGGAGATGCTTTTGCAGTATCCCATCGCGCAAGGAAAACTGGGCCGTGGCTCACCGCTCCTTTTGGATCAGAAACCGCGCAGAATTCCCCGCCCCTTGACCGGCCGTTTGGGTTATCAAGGCGATCAAAATTTGTGCTTGTGTTCGAGATTTCCGGGTCCTAGGCTTCAACTCAAGGTGGATATTCGGAAGGTGCACGGATTGAGTTGTGTTCTGTAATCGGAACGGTGCAGCTTGCGGCATATTCCTGAAGTCGCCCGCTCCCGCGCGGCGCAAGGTTCAAAAAAACTTGGCTATTGCCGACTGTGCAGGACCCCATTCGCAAGTTGGTGGCAGCAGCCTTGATTTTTCTACGTGGAATTGCTGTGCGGGTTGAGAACTCGGCGACAGACGCACGCCGTCTGTGGGCCAGCGCCTGGCCCGGCGCGCTCATGGGCTTGGCGATGAATCCAACATTTGCATCCGATTCCAAACCGGAGTGCGATACCCACCTTTTGACCGAATTTAGCTCAACACTTGCCGTCGCAGCCAAGCAGGATGACTACAAGCCTCTTCGGGACGCTTTCGGTAGAGACTTGGAAGACCTGGTAGGACTGCCCTGTGATATTGCCTCGCTGGAGAGCATATTGCGCGACGCCGGTTTTGGCGACGTTGCGCGCATATCCCATGCCGACGGTGGCATGGAGATTGTCGGCTATATTCCCGCGAGCATTTTTTCCAGGCTTCTGGGCAGACGATATCGTGCCATTGCGCGGATCGGCAGTTCCAACGGATCAACCCAAAACTCCTCAATAGGTCCGATCAAATGATGACAGGGGCCAGTCTGACTATGGCTTAATCACAAGAAGAACTCTGGGGGCACCAATGCCGGTCTTTGTTGAAGCAAGTAATATCCTGGATCTAGGCGGCTTGGCCGGTGGCCACATGTATTCGGCTTATGTGCCGGAAGGTTCCAAGGCCGACTATGACGCCTATCGGAGCATTGGAGTCTTTCCGGACGTCGGCAGTTTCACCGGGCCGTGGGGGCTGAGCCCGTTTGCGTCTCATCATTCTGGGGATGAGAGGTATCAAAATCTTGCGTAGTTTCGCTTCGAGCGGCGACGGCCTCTCCATCTTCCAAACGCTGGAAGTGTGCAGTCGAGCGACGCACGGTTTGCTCATAGTCGGATGTTTTTGGGTCATCCTCATGTGGACCACCGCACTGGCGCAGACGACGTCTGACACGTCAGTGCCATCGAGCCCCGATGCCGACGCGTTTGACTGCGCACGCACGCTGTCCGAATCCCCTTTCACCAGATTGCGCGGGGAAGATCTGATGAGACTGCGGTCCGACAAGCTTGGCAGACTACTGATCGGCAACACATGCGCCAAAGAGGTGATCGTCCAGTATTTCGAGGCCCGTCGCTGGGAACTTCAGGGGGAGGGAGAGACGGCTCCCCGCGAGTCGATCATTCCCGCAGCACGCGCGAACCACTGGTTGTCCTTCTGTCTGCCCAGAGCGATTCCATTGCGTTGGATCGACAGATGCCGCGCCACCGCGAACGTCTATTCTTTGGACGGCGCGATCATCGATATCAGATCAGGGTTCAGTAAGTAGGAGAGAATGTATGCCAATCTATGTTGAATCGCGTGGCGTAATATTTAACGGGCAAAGCATCGCTGAACATCAATATTTGGTCTATGTGCCCCTGGGGCAGGAGGATAATTACGATGCCTGGTTGACGATTGGTGCATTCCCGGATGACGACGGTTTGCTGTTCGGCCAATATATTGATGTTCCGCTTTCGTCATCCGTCGGCGACGACACATGGACGATTTCGGACTTTCACGGCGATTCAATCAACATAGTCGCCACCCAAACCGGTAACTTCCCCACCGTTCAAGACATGGTCACGGCCGGCTATGCCCACGAGGCGGCGGCCAGCCGTGCACGGGAGACTGTATTCGACGGTGGTTCGCTGACGAACGAAGACACATTCTGGAATTCACTTGTCGCGTATGCGAACGACCTTTCGCTGACTTACAATTATCTTGCGCTAGACGCATTTGGCTTCGGGCCGACGCTAAACTCCAACTCTTTTGTGTCTTCAGTTCTTCGATGGGCCGCGGTGAACGGCGCGCAGATCGACAACTTACAGACAGCGCCCTACACCCCCGGCGCCGAGACTTGGCTGGGCCTGCCATCGAACGATGTCATGAATGCCAATGTTTCGTTCGCCGGTGCTGCCGATGTAGAACACCTGGCTGGCGGCGACGGCGCCGATACACTGATCGGCAACTCGGGCGACAATTTCCTGATCGCCGGCGACGATGCCGATATCGACGTCTTGAACGGTGGCGGTGGGACCGACGTCTTGGTCGGCTACTTCAACCAAGCGGATCTTGGCAGTTCTGACGCTATGAATGGCGGCGAGGGGTCGGATACGATTTACGTCGTGGACCCGGCGCTTTGGCTTCCTGGCGGGATTCCTGACCTTCAGGTCGAAGCAGGCACCCCCGGTTTCGATTTCACCCACAACGGAACCTTGCAGGGTACAGGTGGCTTTGTGGATGGCGGAACGGGTCCAGGTCTCGACAAACTGGACTATCGCTACGTGGCCGGCCCCGTGCACCTTCTTCTGGATGGTGTGAACATCAAAAATATCGATGAAATCCTGCTGACCAATTCTAATGACCGGGTTTATGTCGCGGATATCAGTGGCTACGACGTGGTCAATGGTCGGAAGGGCTGGGACAGGTTCTCGATTGCCGAGAATGATCAAGGCATCTTCATTGCTGACGAGCCCGGTTTTCTCGATCCCGGGTATAGGCTTGAGCCGGCAGACGGATTAGGCGCGTTACAACTCAGGAATTTCGAAGAGTTCATAACCACCGACTACGACGACGAAGCCAGTTTCCTTCTCTACGATGAGAATGGCGATGAGGTCACATCCGGTTTTCGCATCACGGCCTTCGTCGCTGACGGCGACGACACGCTTCTTGGCTCCGGAGCGCATGACAACCTCTATGGGGGGCTGGGATCAGACAGCATCGACGGGAACGATGGCGCCGACTACATTTTTGACAATGGCGCGGATTCACCGATCGGCGAAAACGAAACGCCAGATGCATTCCTCAATCGTGTACTGGCCTATGATACAGAAGGCGACGACACGATTGATGGCGGTGCTGGATCCGACGTTTTCGTTCACTCCGGTGGTGTCGATGAATTCACCGGCGGGCCTGGGCACGACACCTATCTGACGGTTGCAGAGGTTCACGGCACATACGGCCTTGAGGACAATCTAACAATTGTTCTCAGCGAAGACCCCGGAGATCCCACTACTTGGTTTGGAAACGACCTGATCGTCGGTGACGGGCGCGGCATCGACCTCGTTCGTTTCGAAGGCATCACCTCGTCGGAAGTGACGATTTCTTACAGTTTCGAAGAGGTATTTATCGGCAGCGCTGTTGCCGAGTTCAACGCACACTTCTGGTGGAACCTCAGTGTTCCCCCTCAAACGTACGATTATTACCAGACCATCGGCTCTTACGAAATCCGCGTGAACGCCACCGGCAGCAGCATCGTGGTGGAAGATGTGCGCGGCTACCACGTGCGCGGCGACAACCCCTCGCAGCTTGGCGGCGTTGAGGCGTCAATGTCCGCGCCGTTCGTTGTCGAATTTGATGACGGATTCATGAGCTGGCCGGACAATGTTTTGGATGCGTCCAATGCCAACTACACGTTCGAGAACTCAACGCTTGGCACGAATGCCTTTGCTGCGCGCGGCGCACTGGAAGAAGAGCGCGCCGTTCCGGAGGTTAGTATCGACGGCACTGCCGAAGACGAAGATATTTATGCGACCTCCGGTTCTGACAGGATAAACGCTGGCAACGGCAACGACACGATCCTTGCTGGCTCCGGTGACGACATTCTCATCGGCGGCGCCGGTGAAGACCGGATGGACGGACAAGAGGGCAACGATACGGCGAGCTACGAAACGGCAACTGCCGCAGTCGGTGCGTATCTCGATCCCGGAAGATTCTCGATCGTGAATGACTTCGGCGATGCCGCGGGCGACGATTTCATAAGCATCGAAAACCTGCGCGGCAGTGATTTTGACGACAGGCTATACGGCGACGAAGCCGCGAACCTAATCGAAGGCGGCCTGGGCGACGACACAATTCGCGGTCTGGGCGGGCTGGACACCCTGAAGGGCGGCGCGGGCGACGACGAGATCATCGCCGGCATCTACATCGATGACGATGACATACTCTATGTCTCGGATACCGAAATGGACGGTGGCGACGGTAACGATACTATCCAGTCTTCGAGCGGCAACGACCTGATGATAGGCGGCGAAGGAAACGACACATTCGAGCTCAGCAGCTTCGTCAATATCTTCGACCCGGGGACGCCCGGAAATGACACCGTGGATGGCGGTGCGGGGGTTGACCGCGTTGAGTTTTGGAGTGGTCCGGTCGTCGTCGACCTCGGCGCCGGCGTTGGCCAATACGTCGGGACGACTGAGACCGTCAAGCTGATCGATGTCGAAGATGTGCAGGGGAGCCGCGAGGATGACCTGATCATCGGCAGCGATGACGACAATGTTCTTGACGGAGACGGAGGCAACGACACGCTTGTCGGCGGCGGCGGCAATGACCAGCTTTACGCCGACTCATTCAGTTTCTCTGGGCAGGCCGTCATGCACGGCGGAACCGGGATCGATACCGCACATGTGCTGTGGTCTTTGGGCAGTGTGACAATCGACGTGATCGAAGGCGGGCTGGTCATAGCCAACGGCGCCAGCAGCTACACGATTTATGATGATGTCGAGACCATTCAATTCAGCGACGTTTCCAGGACGTATCAAGAGCTTGCGCAAAGCCTGATCACGGAGTTCGCGGTCATCGACGACTACATCCGCGTCGATGAATCCGCGACTCTGACGTTAGACCTTTTAGGCAACGATCTTGAGTACCAATCCGATCCAATCACGATTCAAACTCTGAACGGCGAGGCAGTGACGCCCGGCGCAACCATCCGCCTTTCGTCCGGTGCGGTCATCAATGTCGAGGCCGACGGCAGCCTGACCTTCGACCAGGGCGGCGCCTATGCCTGGCTCGATGCCAACGAGTCGGCGATGACCACGCTGACCTACACGGCGACGGACTCTACGGCGGTTCAGCGGACCGCGACAGCGACGCTAATCGTCGATGGCGTCGACACGGCGAGCAACCGCATCCATCTGGACCGCAATGTCTACCTCACCGAAACGGACCCGGATGAGGCCGACGCGCTGCTCATCGGGAATTTCGACGTTGCCCGGACCATTCTGATCGTCGACGAGAAATACATCGACCCCAATGACGTGCCGGCGGGTTATTCGGTCGAAGAGATCAACGGAGAGACATACATCACCTATGGCGGGGACGATGCCGTCGTGCTGAGCGACGTGGCGTTGGACACCTGGCAATACGCGGCCGCGAACCAGACGCTTGGAACCACCGGCAACGACACCATTGACGGAACCGATGGCGACGATGCGATCCAGGCGGGCGCAGGGAACGATCTTGTGCGCGCAGGCGACGGCAACGATGTCGCCGTTGGCGGCCTCGGCGCGGATCGCATCGAATTCACCGGTGGCGACAATATCGCGCTTGGCGGCGCAGGCAACGATACGCTGCAGGGCAGTGGCAACGGCGAAAACCTGTTCTTCGGTGGAGAGGACAACGACCGTCTGACCGGCGGCGATGGCAATGACACCCTCAATGGCGGCACAGGCGATGATACCCTGCAGGGCTTGGCAGGCGACGACTCGCTGATTGGCGGCGCCGGCGACGACACATTTTACGGCGGTGACGGCATCGACTACTTCGATGGCGGCGACGGCTTCGACAGGCTGGACCTGCAAAACGAGCACCCAACCAGTTCGGCGCCGGGATTGGTCGTCAATATGCGGCTTGGATACTTTAGCTGGACCGATTTCTCGTACGGGATCGAGCGGTTTGAGAATATCGAAATGGTCGTCGGAGCAAGTGGCGACGACAGTATGATCGGCAATGACGTGGGCGTATGGCTGGACGGCGTGGTGGGTAACGACACGCTGCTCGGCGGTTCGGGCGACGATACGCTGACCGACGCATATGACGACAACGAACTCCGCGGCTTCGCCGGCGACGACTACATTTCAAGTACAAGCGTTGGTGACGATATCTTCGACGGCGGCGAGGGCAACGACACGCTTTACAGCGGCGGCAGCTTTGCCAGCGACCCCGGGCATCGTGGCAATGACACCTTCATCGGCGGTGCGGGAGTGGACAACCTGCGGCTTGCCTTCGGATATGGCTCGTCGCTGATCGATCTGACCGCCGGCACGATGCAAACCGGCATCTATCAATCGGTTCTTTCCGGCATCGAGAATGTCGAGACCGGGCGCAACGACGACACCATTCTGGGGGACGGCGCAGACAACATCTTCCTCGGCAACGACGGCAACGACTCGCTGGTCGGCGGCGACGGCAACGACACCCTCAATGGCGAGGACGGAAACGACAGCCACTTCGGTGGCGCAGGCGATGACCTGCTGATCGGCAACTTTGGCGCCGATTACTACGATGGCGGCGACGACAGCGACACGCTCGACTTCACCTATTATGACGCGGGGGCTTCGTTCGACCTTGCTGCCGGCGAAGTGACGTTCCAGGACAGTGCCGTCCAGACGATCGCCAATATCGAGAACGTCAAAGCGGGCGATGGCGCCGACACCCTGATCGGCAATGCTGCGGCCAACCAACTGGAAGGCGGCGCTGGCAACGACACCTATGTCTATGCGTTGGGCGGTGGAAATGACGTTGTAATCGATAGTGACGGTGTCGGCATTTTCGATCTAACGACCCTGGGTGCCGATGACGTGACCTTTGCCGACGATGGCAGCGGAAACCTTGAGATTACATTCGGCGATGGCGCCATAGTGGCGGTCACCGGCCAGTTCGCCGGTGGCGGCCTGACCGAGATTTCGTTCTCTGACGGCAGCTTCGATCAGGCCGCGATCGCGCAAAAGGCCGCCGACGATCAATCCGGCGGCAACAGCGACCCAGTTGCCATCGATGACGTCGTCAGTGTCGACCAGGATGGAACGATCCTGATCGACGCGGCGGATAACGACACCGACCTCGACGGCGATACCTTGACCGTGACGGCGGTGTCCGGGGCAACCAATGGCACCGCATCGGTCGAAGCCGGCCAGGTTCGCTATACCCCGAACCCCGGATTCTTCGGCACCGAACAACTTACCTACACCGTTGACGATGGGAACGGCGGTTCCGACACGGGTCAAATCGACATCACAGTTAACCAAGCCATCTCG
>JASJCA010000005.1 GCA_030066215.1 Rhodobacter sp.
AGCCAGGTCGCGCACTCGCTGGCCGACACGCTGATCACGCCCTTGAACGACAGCTTCGTCGATTTCGATCTGTTGGCCAAGACCGACGGCGAGACGCACGAGATCCTCGGCCCCTCGGTCTATTCCGAGATGGTCTGGAATGCGCGTCAACTGCGCTCGCAGGCCGGGTTGTCGGCGATCGACTGGGTCGTGGTGCGCAACCGTGTCGGCGCCCAGCGCATGGTCAACAAAGAGCTGATGGCGAAGTCGCTCGCCGGGCTGGCCGAGCGCCTGGGCTTCCGAATTGCGCCGGGATTCACCGAGCGGGTGACTTTCCGCGAGCTGTTCCCGCGCGGGCTGACGCTGTTGGATCTGAAGGACATCGGCGTAAAGCAGTTCAACATCTCGATGGTCGCCGCCCGGCAAGAGCTGCGCGACCTGATCGCCGCGCTGGAACTGCCGGGCGTGTCGGTGAAGTTCTAGCGGCCGGCGTTGAGCGAGGGCTGTTTCGGGGATTTGGTCCAACGCCAATGCCCGCGTGATGCCGCGGGCACGGAATCAAGGCGCGCAGCGCCGCCGTGCCCATCGCCAACCCGCACCGGAGGGGTGGCGATTGGTCGATCCTCGCGCACCGCGTGAGGCCCTACGGACACGACAGCCATAAAGTGCACCCGAACAGACGTCGGCTCGCCACCCCGCGGGTCGTCGATGGGCACGGCTTCTCACTGCGTGCGCACAGTTTACTCAAGAGCACACCCGGGCGCGTTCCGATGCTCCTCACCACCTCAGCCGCCCCCTAGGCGCCCCGATACCCCGCCATCACCCGCTGCAAATGAAAGTCGGTGTCGCCAAGCTGGTGGTCGATCATCACCAGGCGTTTGGCGTAATGCGCGGCCGGATGCTCCCAGGTCATGCCGATGCCGCCGTGGAGCTGGATCAGCTCTTCGGCGACCAGCTTGGCGGTGCGGCCGATATGGCTCTTGGCCATCGACACCGTGCGGGACTGCTGCTCCGCGCCCATCCGGCTGGCGGCGAGGATGGTGATCGAGCGGGCCTGTTCGATCTCGATCGTCAGGTCCACCATCCGGTGCTGCAGCGCCTGGAAACTGCCGATGGGCTGGCCGAATTGCTGCCGGGTCCGGAGGTGGTCGAGCAGCAGCGCCTGGGCGGTATCCATCGCGCCCACGGCCTCGGCGCAAAGCGCCAACGCGCCGTGGTCGAGCGCGTCGTGCAGAGTGGCCTCGGCGTCTGGGAGCAGAAGCGCCGCGGGGGTGGCGTCGAGGAAGACCTCTGCTGCGCCGCCGCCGTCGATCATGCCGTAGGCGGTGATCTCGACCGCCTCCGAAGCGACCTCGAACAGGCCCACCGCCTCGCTCGCACGCGCCGCGACCAGCAGCCGGTCGGCGGTTCCACCGCCATAGACGACGCTCTTGCGGCCGTGCAGGGTCCAGCCAGTGGCGCCGCCCTGGGCCGCGCAGGTGATTTCGGCGGGGTCATAAGGCGCATCGATCTCGCCGATGGCCGCGGCATAGCGGGTCCGGCCCGACAGCAGCGGGTCCAGATCGTGCCCTGCAGCAACGAGGAGGCGGGCTGACAGCAGCGCGGCAAGCACCGGCTCGGGGCAGAGCGCGGCGCCGAGCGGTTGAAAAACGGTGGCGATGTCGAAGCCGGCGCCGCCCATGCCGCCCTGGGCCTCGGGCGCAAGGGCATAGAGAAGGCCCAAGTCGCTGAGCCGCGCCCACTTATCGGGGTCGTGATACGGCGCGGCATAGGCCACGGCATTTCGGTGCGCGATCGGGTATTCGGCGGCGAGAAACCGGGTCAGCGTGTCGGCCAGCACGCGGCGGTCGTCCGAGGGCTCGAAATCCACCGCTCAGAGCCCGAGCTTGGCCTTGGCGAGGATGTTGCGCTGGATCTCGTTCGAGCCGCCGAAGATCGACAGCTTCCGGCTGTTGAAATAGCGCGCCGCGTTCGCTGCCTGGTCAAGCGGAACCAGGGCGGCGTTGCCCTCCAGCGCCTCCAACGGAAACGGCGCGGCGGCGGGGCCGAGGGCGCGGCGGGCGAGATCGTTCAGGGCTTGGCGGATCTGCGTTCCCTTGATCTTGAGCATCGAGCTTTCGGGGCCGGGCGCCCCGGTCTGCTGCGCCGCGACCAGCAAACGCAGGTTTGTGATCTTCATCGCCTCAAGCTCGATTTCGATCTCCGAAAGCCGTGCGGCGAAAAGCAGGTCGTCGATCAGCCGCCGGCCGTTGCCGCGGGGCCGGCGGGCGAAGGCGCGGAGCTGTTCGAACGCCTGGACGGCAAAGCCCACCCCAGCGATGTTGGTGCGTTCGTGCCCGAGCAGGAACTTGGCGATGGTCCAGCCTTCGTTTTCGGCGCCGACCCGATTGGTAATCGGCACGCGCACGTCGGTGAAGAAGACCTCGTTGACCTCGTGGCCGCCCTCGATCAGGCGGATCGGGCGCATCTCGATGCCCGGCGCGGCAAGGTCGATCAGCAGAAACGAGATGCCCTGTTGCGGCTTGCCCTCGGTGGAAGTGCGCACCAGGCAGAAGATGCGGTTGGCGTGCTGGCCAAGCGTGGTCCAGGTCTTCTGACCGTTCACGACATAGGTGTCGCCGTCACGGATCGCGCGGGTCCGAAGGCTGGCGAGGTCCGATCCGGCGCCGGGTTCGGAATAGCCCTGGCACCACCAGTCGGCGCCGCTGAGGATGCGCGGCAAATACGCCTGCTGCTGCGCCGGCGTGCCGAAGCGCATCAGCACCGGGCCGAGCATGTTCAGCCCGAACGGCACGACGCGCGGGGCGAAGGCGCGGCAGCATTCCTCTTCGAAGATGTGGCGCTGGACCGGAGTCCAACCGGGCCCGCCGAATTCCTTGGGCCAGGTGGTGGCGAGCCAGCCCTTGGCATTCAGGATTGCGTGCCAAGCTTCCATGTCGGCCTTGGTCAACTCGGCGCCGGTGCGGACCTTGTCTGACAGACGCGCGGGCAGCGCCTCGGCGAGGAACGCTCGGATCTCGTCCTGAAACGCGCGGTCCTCGGGCGAATAGGACAGGTCCATCTCAGGCCTCCCCGTTGAGGTCGGCGAAGGTTTGGCCGGTGGCGGCGAGGTGGCGCAGAAGCGGCGGTACTTGCCAGAACTGCGGGTCTTCGGCGGCATAGCCCTCGATCCGGTCGATCAGCGCGGCGGCGCCGATGCCGTCGGCAAAATGCATCGGGCCGCCGCGGAACCGGGGAAAGCCGTAGCCGAAGAGCAACACGGCATCGACGTCGATCGGCCGCAGCGCGATGCCGTCGCCCAGCACCCGGGCGGCCTCGGCGATCATCGCGGTCAGGGTGCGGTCGGTGATGTCTGCGTCGGTGAATCTGCGGGGCGCGATGCCGGCCTTGGCGCGTTCTTCGTCGATGATCCGGGCGACACCCGGGTTGGGCTCCGGCGCGCCGTCATAGGTGTAGTAGCCCTGACCCGTCTTGCGCCCGAACCAGCCCGCCTCGCAGATCCGGTCGGCGATGGGCGAATAGCGCGCGGCCGGATCGCGGGTCGCCGCCAGGCGCTTGCGGTTGGCCCAGCCGATGTCGAGCCCGGCCAGATCGGCCACGGCAAAGGGCCCCATCGCGAAGCCGAACGCCTCGAGCGCCCGGTCGACCTGCTGCGGGCTGGCGCCGTCGAGCACCATGTGATCGGTGGCCGTGCGATAGTGCGACAGGATGCGGTTGCCGATGAAGCCGTCGCAAACCCCGGCGCGGACCGCGATCTTGCGAAGCCGCTTGGCCAGGGTGAAACCGGTGGCGGTGGTCTCGGGCGCGGTGTCCTTGGCGACCACGACCTCCAACAGCCGCATGATGTGGGCGGGCGAGAAGAAATGCAGGCCCAGCACGTCCTGCGTCCGGTTGGTGACGGCTGCCAGCTTGTTGATGTCGAGATACGAGGTGTTGCTGGCCAGGATCGCGCCGGGTTTGGCGATGGCGTCGAGCCGGCGAAAGATGTCCCGCTTGACGTCGAGATCCTCGAACACGGCCTCGATCACCAGATCGGCCGCGGCGAGATCGGCCAGATCGGCGGTTAGGACCAGGTCCTCGGCCAAGAGGGTGTCGCGACCCGCCGCATTCAACTTGCCCCGCGCCACCGCGCCGTCGAGGTTCTTCGAGATCGCCGCAAAGGCGCGGTCGAGGGCGGCGTCGTTCTGCTCGGCAAGGGTCACGGGCAGGCCCGCGAGCAGGAGCGCAGTGGCGATGCCCGACCCCATCGTGCCGCCGCCGACGACGCCGACACTGGCAATCTCGCGCGGCGTGGCGTCGCGTTCGGGGATCTTGGCGACGACGCGCTCGGCGAAGAAGGCGTGGATCAGAGCAGCGCGTTGCGGGCTTTTGAGGCAAGTGTTGAAGAGCGCGCGCTCGCGGGCGAGGCCCTTGTCCAGCGGGCCGGTGCTGGCGGCCACCGCCTCGACGGCGCGGGGCGGAGCGAAGAGCCGTGGCTGGCTCTTGGCAAGGCGGTCGGCGGCCGCGGTCAGCGCCTCCGGATCGGGCGGCACCGTCAGGTCGCCGGTGCGGCGGGTGGCCAGCGTTCCGGCCAGCACCTCGGCCGCCGCGGCCAGCGCGGCGTCGCGGGGCGGGCCGTCCATCACGCGGTCGATCAGGCCCAGCGACACCGCCTCGCAGGCCTCGATCCGGCGACCGGTGGTGGCCAGCTCCAGCGTGGCGGCGAGGCCGATCAGCCGCGGCGCACGCTGGGTGCCGCCGGCGCCGGGAATGATGCCCAGCGTGACCTCGGGGAAGCCAGTGACCAGATCGGGCAGCGCGACCCGGGCCTGGGCCGACAACGCGACCTCGAGCCCGCCGCCCAGGGTCGGCCCGTGCATTACGGCAACAACCGGCACCCGGCTGCCCTCGATCGCCAGGCAAACCGCCGGCAGGGTCGGATCGATTGGGGTCTGGCCAAATTCGCGGATATCGGCGCCGGCGATGAAGGCGCGGGTGGCGCCGTAGACGGCGATGACCGCGACGCCCTCGGCCACGCTCAGCGCCTGGGCGGCCTGCATCAGCCCGTGGCGCAGGTGGTGCGAGGCGGCATTGACCGGCGGGTTGTCGAGCACGATCAGGCCAGTCTGATCGACGATCTCGTAGCCTACGCTGTCGGAGGTCGCGGTGATCATACGGCAGGGCTTCCTTCGGCCGCTGTGTGGGAACCGAGCGCGTCGGCGAACTGCCGGGTCAGCTTGTGCTTCAGGATCTTGCCTGTGGGCGCGGTGGGGAAGGCGTCGACCACGACGATCCGCTGCGGGCGCTTGTAGCCGACGAGCCGCGGCGCCAGCCAGTCCGACAGCGCGGCCTCGGTCAGCCCGCCGCGGACCATCACAAAGGCCAGGATGTCCTCGTTTCCGTCCCGGTGCCGGCCCACCACCGCAGCCTGCAACACGTCGGGATGGCGGGTCAGCATGGCCTCGATCTCGGGCGGGTGAACGTTGAAGCCCGAGCGGATGATCAGCTCTTTTTTGCGGCCCAGCAAATGCACGGTGCCGTCGGGGTCGATCCGGCCCAGATCGCCGCTGCGGAAGAGCCCCGACTCGGGCAGCGCCGCGG
Source organism: Rhodobacter sp. (assembly GCA_030066215.1). Classification (GTDB taxonomy): domain Bacteria; phylum Pseudomonadota; class Alphaproteobacteria; order Rhodobacterales; family Rhodobacteraceae; genus JASJCA01. The sequence continues at coordinate 5,560 of JASJCA010000005.1, forward strand.
CGGTGGCCTGCGGATCGCGGTAATAGCCGGCCATCACGCCGGGGCTTCGGATCAGGATTTCGCCGACGCCCTCGGCATCGGGGGCGTCGACGGTCAGCGTCACATCCTCCATCGCCGTCCCCACCGAGACATCGCCGCGCGGCTCTGCCGGCCGGGTCGCAGCGACGCCGGGCGCGCATTCGGTGATGCCGTAGCCGTTGTTCAGCGTCAGCCCGAAGACCGCCTCGGTCCGCGCCTTGAGGTCAGGGTCGAGCGGCGCGCCGCCCGCCGAGATATAGCGCAAGCGGGGCGCCTGCAGCGCCGCGCCGGTGCGGTCGAGATGGCTCAGAATGCGCGCGTACATCTGCGGCACCGCGGGCAACACGCTGGCGCCCTCGGCGAGCGCCCGGACCACCGTTTCGGGGGCGAAGCGCGGCAGGAACCGCAGGGTCGACCCGGCGCAAAGCGCCGCCAGCATGGTCGAGGAGAAGCCGAAGATGTGGCTACCGGGCAGCACGCCCAGCACGGTGTCGTCAGGCGCCATGCCGCGCAGCCGGGCCGAGGTTTCGGCGTTCCAGATCAGATTGGCGTGGGTCAGCATCACGCCCTTCGGGGCGCTGGTGGTGCCGGTGGTGTAAAGCACTGCGGCGATGCGGTTTTGCGGTGTGTCCGCCACCGGCTCCGGCGCGGTGTCGGCGCAGGCGGTCGCAACCAGAGGTCCGAGGTCGTCGGCCAACTGCGCGGCGTCCAGCCTCGCGGCATGGGCTGCGGCCTCCGGCGAAGCGCCGGGCGTGAAGAGCGTCAGCCGCGCGCCGGAATGGGCGGCCAGCGCCGCGATCTTGCCCGCCGAGTGGCGCGCATTGACCGGCAGCACCCAGGCGCCGAGACGCACCACCGCCAGCACCGCGGCGGCAAAGGCGGCGCAGTTCTCGCAGACCAGCATCACCCGGTCGCCCGGGCGGACGCCGCGGTCCTGCAGCCGCTCGGCAAGTGCGGCGGCACCGCCGCGCAGATCGTCGTAGCTGTAGATCGCCCCGTCATGGTCGACGACCGCGGGATGGCCGGCGGGGGCGGCGTCGGCGATGGTGTGGAGCCAAGCGCTCATGGCCCCACTCGGCCCCGGAATTGCGAGCGATGCAAGGGGCATTGCGCCTTCGGGCTTTCTGAGCTGGCACGAGTCCTGCTATGCGCGAGCCGAACGCTCTGCCCGCAAGGAGGATCCGACATGCCCCAACGCGCCGCCGATCTGCTTGCCGCTTGCCTGGTGGCACAAGGCGCCGACCGGTTGTTCTGCGTGCCGGGCGAAAGCTATTTGGCTCTACTCGATGCACTCTACGACCTGCCGCAGGTTGATGTGGTGGTCTGCCGGCACGAGGGTGGTGCCGGCATGATGGCGGTGGCGGATGCCAAGCTGACCGGGCGCCCGGGTCTGGCTGCAGTTAGCCGAGGACCAGGCGCGACCAACGCCGCGATTGCGGTGCACCTGGCCGAACAGGATGCGGTGCCGCTGGTGCTGCTGGTGGGTCAAGTGGCCCGCCATGAGCGCGGGCGCGGTGCGTTTCAAGAGATGGACTACGGCGCAGTCTTTGGAACGGTCGCGAAGGCCGTTTGGGAGGTCTGGGACGCGGCGCACCTGCCCGAGATCGTGGCGCGGGCGTTCCACACCGCCGCCGCGGGCACACCGGGGCCGGTGGTGATTTCTTTGCCCGAGGACATGCTGGGCGACGTCGTCGATGCCGAGCCGGTGCCGCCGCAGCCCCTGCCCCGCACCGGGCCTGGTCCTGGCGAAATCGTGGCGGTGGTCGAGAGGTTATCGGCGGCGGAACGCCCGCTGGTGATCGCCGGTGGCGGGCTCGCTGCAACTGAGGGTCGCTCGGCGCTTGCCAACCTGGCTCGGCGCTGCGGGCTGCCGGTGGCGACGACCTTCAAGCACCAAGAGATATTCGACAATGCAGCGCCCTATTTCGCAGGCAATCTAGGCTTCAAAATCCCCCAGCGTCATGTCGACACGCTGGCCGAGGCCGATCTGATCCTCGCCATCGGCACCCGGCTGGGCGACGTACCAACCCAAGGTTTCACCTTTCCGGTGGCGCCCCGGCCGGCCCAGACCCTGGTGCATGTCTGGCCCGACCCGGCAGTGTTGGGACGGGTCTACCGCACCGATCTGGCGGTGCCGTGCGACCCGGTGCTGTTCTGCGCTGCCCTGGCCGATGCGGCGCCAGAGGCCGATCGGGGCGATTGGCGGCAACGGGTGCGCCGCTCTGCGATGACCCTGCGCGCGCCACCGCTGCGTCCCGTGACGGGCGGGGTCGATTTCGGAGCTGTGGTCTCGGCACTGGCGCGACAAGCACCGCGGGACAGCATAGTGGCAACGGATTCGGGCAATTTCTCCAGCTGGGTGCACGCCTTCTGGCCCTGGGACGGCAGCCAGACCGCAATTGGTGCTGTCGGCGGCGCCATGGGGCTCGGCGTGCCCGGCGCGGTGGCGGCGGCGATGCGACATCCCGACAGGACCGTACTGGGATTCGTCGGCGACGGCGGCGCTCTGATGACCGGGCAGGAGCTGGCGACAGGCATCGCCCACGGGGCGAAACCGAAGATTGTGATCTCTGACAATAGCACCTATGGCACCATCCGGCTGCACCAGGAACGCGCATATCCAGAACGTGTGGTCGGCACCGATCTGGCCAATCCCGATTTTGCTGCCTGGGCACGGGCATTCGGCGCGTTTGGCCGAACCGTCAGCGATGTCGACGGCATGGACGACGCGGTCGCCGAACTGCTGGCACATGACGGCGCGGCGGTGCTGCATGTGAAATCAAGCGCCGAGGCAATTTCCGCCTTCACCACCATTACCGCCCTGCGCGGCGCGCCAACGAGTGACTAGCAATGACCCAAGCCTTCATCTGCGATTACATCCGCACGCCCATTGGCCGTTTCGGCGGGGCGCTTTCTTCGGTTCGGACCGACGACTTGGCAGCGATCCCGATCAGGGCGTTGATCGACAGAAACCCAAGCGTCGACTGGGGCGCCGTAGACGACGTGCTGCTCGGCTGCGCCAACCAGGCAGGCGAGGACAACCGCAACGTCGCCCGCATGGCCGCTCTTTTGGCAGGGCTACCCGACACGGTTCCGGGCGCGACGATCAACCGACTATGCGGTTCGGGCATGAATGCGGTGCTGGATGCCGCGCGCGCGATCATCGCCGACGATGCCGAATTGGTCATTGCCGGCGGGGTCGAGTCCATGTCGCGCGCGCCGTTCGTCATGCCCAAGGCCGAGACAGCGTTTTCGCGCACTGCCGAGGTCTACGACACCACCATTGGCTGGCGCTTCGTCAATCCAGCGATGCAGGCGCAGTTCGGCACCGAGTCGATGCCCGAGACGGCCGAGAACGTGGCCGAGGATTTCGCGGTATCGCGCACCGATCAGGACGCCTTTGCCCTGCGTTCGCAGCAACGCGCAGCCGCGGCTCTGGACGCGGGGCGGTTGGCGAAAGAAATCACGCCGGTGACGATTTCCCAACGGCGCGGCGACCTGGTGGTGGTGACGCAGGACGAACATCCCCGGACCACGACACCGGAAAAGCTCGCCGCCTTGAAGGCGCCATTTCGTGCCGGTGGCACGGTAACGGCGGGCAATGCGTCTGGCGTCAATGACGGCGCAGCGGCGCTGATCGTAGCCTCCGAGGCGGCAGCCACACGGCACGGACTGACGCCCATAGTACGGGTGACGGGCGGCGCGGCGGCGGGCGTTGCGCCACGGGTGATGGGGGTCGGGCCGGTGCCGGCGATCAAGGCACTCTGCGCGCGGCTTGGCCTGTCCCCGGACGATTTCGATGTCATCGAACTGAACGAAGCCTTCGCCGCCCAAGCGCTCGCCGTACTGCGCAGCCTCGGGCTCGACGACGACGCAAGCCACGTCAATCCCAACGGCGGCGCCATCGCGCTTGGCCACCCGCTCGGTATGTCAGGGGCACGGATCACCGGGTCATCGGCTCTGGAACTGGCCCTAGGGGACGGCCGGCTTGCTCTTGCCGCCATGTGTGTCGGCGTCGGCCAGGGCATTGCAATCGCGATGGCGCGGGCGTGATCCGAAAAACAGCGGGCGATCACATGTTCGTGAAAACCCGCAAAACGTGCACATGTTCTCGTCGCCCGCTTCGTTGCCGACACGCATTCACTGGCCGCGCAGATTGCCGCCTGTCGCGACCCTACCGCCCCGACAAAGGCGACACACCGTAAGGCCTTCGACCGGAGGTTGCGCGACGCCAGCCACCGCATCGGCAATACTCTGATCTCCACATAACTCACTATAAGATAATAGAAATCCCATACTCGAGGCCCTTAGGCAAAGCAGATCGAGTCGTAATTTCGCGACGACAACTAACCTAAGTCTATCCTGCGTATTGGATGAGCAACGGCGATTCAGAGCCGCAAATATGGTGATATATGCATGTATAAAAGCGGTAATCAGAATCCTTAAATTGAGCTTCGAAAATAAAAGTTAGTGCGTTGATTTCCCTTCTCGAAATCAACGCCGAAACAAATATTCATCCCGCGAAAGTTGACCCTGGGTCAAACAGCGCTACCTGAGGGCATCACTGCCAACACAGGAGACTAGATCCATGACTGAGAAGATGACCCAAAATGAACTGGAAACCGTGGAAGAAGTCCAAGCCCCGACCGTCGAAGTTGAGGAGCTGTCCTTCGACGAATTGCGGCTCGTGTCCGGCGGGTGCGAATAAAACCATCGCCGAGACCGGCTGAAGCAAGGGACCTGGTTCTTGGTGGGTCTCTCTCAGGAACCGCCCTTCCTCCGTTGGCGCCGGCGCTAGCTTGACGACCCTGGCGGTTGCGGGCCGCCCCCGGCCCGGAACCCTCGGATGTTCAGCCCGGTGCGGCGGGGAGGCCAAATCAAGACGTGCGCCCATCGCGGTTTGGGCGCACGTGCTGCCAAGACAGTGCCATTCAGAGTTTGCTGCGGTGCGTTCGACAGATTTTGAGCGATGAAAGCATCCCGCACCATGCATCGCGCAGCGTTGATACGAACGTGTTTTGGCCCTACCGATAACGTCGGAGCGCAAAGGTGACGCGACATTTGTCTCGGTTTTCTATGATGGTGGGCCGGACTACATATCCTCGTGACATGCGTATTGCAGACTTATTGCTCCCGATGTGAAGACCGCTACGAGCGTTTTGCACAGAGATAATCCCAAACAAGGCCCGAAGTGACCGAACGACCCGCCGCTCCTGATCTGTTTCGAAGCCGGTCGATCGACGGGTCTTATCGGCTGTTTCTGATCCGCCACGGTCGCACCAGCTGGAACGAGGCCGGCCGACTGATGGGGCGGGAAGACATCCCGCTAAGCCCGCGGGGTGAAGGTGATGTTGCTGAGCTGGCCAATGGGCTGGCCGGCATTTCCTTCCATGCAATCTACACAAGTCCACGTGCACGGGCGCATCAAACCGCGGCAGCGATCGCCGACCGGCAAAACGGCGTGACGCCCGTGAAGGAATCTCGCATTGACGAAACGCTGATCACGCGTTGGGTCGGTCTGACGCGCGAGGAGTTGGCGGAGGATCCAGAATTCGTCGCCTTCCGACACAACCCACTTCACCACACCGACGGAATCGAGCCGGCGGAGGAGGTCGACAAACGAGTTGCCGCATTCCTTAGCGAGATCGAGATGCGTCACGGCGACAATGGCGTGATCGCGATGGTCAGCCATGCCGATCCGTTGCGCATCGCCTTGGCGCGTTTCCTCGGCATGCCCCTGACGCATTTCAAGCGGTTGATGGTCAAGACGGCATCGGTCTGCGTGGTGACCTGCCGAAACGGCGAGTACCAGCTCACCGGAGTGAACGTTGAGCGTCAGAACCTGGCGGAGCTTTCAGTGCGCCCAACACTGGAACCGAACGCGCTTTGATCGGCTTACGCCGGACCGACGCGTTCTTCTGGCCAGGTATAGCGAGCGATCAGATCGTCAGGCGCCGGCAAGGGATTTGTTTCCAGCGGGTCCGCCGAGAGATCGAACATCACGTATTCGGGGGATTTCCCGATCCAGCGCATGATCTTACGCTGCGGGTCAAGCCAGATGCATTGTGAATTCACGATTTCCGGGAACTTCCCGGTGTTTTCCTGGATTTCGCGCGGGTGCATCGTTTCGGCGTAGAGCACGCGTTCCGGCGGTTCGGCGCCGGTACGAATTGTCCCGCTTAGATCGACGCCGTCGGGCTGGCCGCGGAAATCCGCTCCAAGCATCCCAGCGATGGTCGGCGCGACATCGATCAGGCCGACTTGTGTCTCTATCGATCGCTCGGCGATCGACGCGTGCGAGAACATCAACGGCACATGCTGGGTCTGCTGATACAGGCAGCAACCGTGCCCCTCTTCCTCGGGATGTAGGTTTTCGGCGCCTGACTTGTCGTTGGGATACCAGCCGGCAAGGTCCTCGCCATGATCACCCAGGATCACGATCAGCGTGTCGTCGAACGCGTCATGGTCCTTCAGACACTGCACGATCCGACCTAGGTGTTTGTCGGCGAACAGCAATTCGCCTTCGTAGGGATTGGCCTGCCGGTCGGAGGTTTCGGGGGGCTCGTAGGGCCAATGGGCGTCGAAGAAATGCAGGAACATGAACCAGCGGTCCTTGTCCTTCAGGCCCGGGATCAAGTCGATCGCGCGCTCGGACACCTGATTGGCCCGCTTCAGCGCCAGGCCGCGCAGCTTGACATCAGGCACCGACAGCGGGTCGCTGCCGTCAGGCAGCGGCGGAAGCCAGTCGTCGTAATGCTGAAAGCCGCGGCAGTGCCCGTACCACTTCATCAAGCCCGGGCACGACACCAGAGCCGCCGTGAAAAAGCCCTGCTCCGACAGCGCCTCGGCCAGCGTGGGGACGGTCTCTGGCAAGGGCTCGCGGAATAACCGGCGCAGGCCGTGGTTATAGGGCTGCAACCCGGTGAAGATGGTGGCGTGGCTGACGGGCGTCATCGGCGAAGACGATATCGCGCGGCGGAATTGACAGCCATGCGATGCCAATTCCGAGAACGTGGTGTTCTGGAAGTCCCACACGACATCGGCCCGCGCACAGTCGTAGGTCACCAATATTACATTGCGAATGTCCGACACGATCCAATCCCCGATGCAGCTCAGCTTTGTGCCCAGGCAGGCCCTGTAAGTCGAAAAACGGCCCGCCGCGAACGCCAACCATTCTAGGTTGTACGGCTGAACGCGCAACCCTGCCGCATGACACACCAGCCACTCCGCAGGCGCACGTGTCGCCGTCCGACGATCACTGCTGGATTGCCGGCGGACTGGGGTGGCGGTGTGGGCGCTGCTCGACGGCCTGCGCGAAGGCGAATTGGCTCAGCCGATTCAACCTAGCCGCGCGTTTTTGTGTATGTGCAAATTGCCTAGAATCGCTTACCGTCACCTGGTCAGGTCCGCCTTTGCATCTTCGTGCAGCCACACGCCACGTCTTAAACGTACGGCTCGGACTCACGGTCGCTGGCGGGTTTGTGCATGAGTTAAAAGCAAAAAGTTGGATCGAACATGCCTCATCGTATTCTTTTCTTCGCCGCGCTGTTCTTCGTCGCAACCCAATCGCAGGCCGACAGCATCCGGTTGGGCTGGCAGTTGCCGTGGGCGACGCAGGGCCAGCTTGTGATGGCCCTGAAGCATTCCAATATTCCGGAACTGGCGGGGATTGAGATCGACTACACCGACTTCGCCTATGGAGGACCGCTGAACCAGGCCGCTCTGGCCGGCGACGTCGACATTCTTCTGACAGCGGATCAGCCGGCAGCGGTTTTGATCGCGCGCGGCAGCCGGCACAAGATCGTCTCGCGAATGATGTACAACCGCACGTGTATCTACGTGCCCACGAATTCGAACGTCGAGAAATTGGCGGATTTGGCCGATGCGAGTATCGGCGGACCCGTCGGTGCCGCGGCCGAACGCATTGCCATGGCCGATTTGCGCGCCAGCGGTGTCGATATCGATAGGCTGTCGCACTCCAAGCTGGACATGTCGCAACAGGCAGTCATCGTGCGCCGGGATCCCGCGGCCGAGACCTGGGCGACGATCGACGCGCTCTACGGTTTCGATCCGTTGCCGGCCGCATTCGAAGAGAACGGGTTGGTCAAGATGATTTCGTGCGGCAAGGTCTTGTCGCTGGTTCTTGCCTCGGACGACATGATCGAAAACCGCCAGGACGAGTTGGTTGAATTCCTACGCGCCTTCCACGCCGCTTGGGCGGTCTTTGCCAGCGAGCCCGAGGTGCTGAACAAGCGCTACCTGGCGGATTCGGGGCTGGAACTATCAGAAGCGGCGCTCGAAATCGCCGCCGCCGTCGAGCCGAACCGGTTCGCCGCAGGCCTCGAAGATATCCGGCTGACATTCACCGACGACGACGCGGCGATCTTCGAAACGGCGGTCGATTTTCTGATGGAGCGCGACATCATCGACAAAAAGCTTGATCTGACCGGTGCCGATGTCACCGCTCTCGGCCCCCTTGACGCGGCGCTTTCGGATCCGGGTCGGATTGCCGCCATCGTCGAAGCGGTCGAGATTTCGCCGTGATATGAACGGGCGTCTCGGCGGTTTTGGCTGGCAGGCCCTAGGCATCTTCGCCCTGCTGCTGCTTTGGGTGTTTCTGCCGGGCGACGGCGATCTGATTCCAAACCTCGGCGATATCGCCCGCAAGGCTGGCGCACTCATTGAAAGCGGAGATTTGGGGCGGCATCTGCTGCAAAGCGTCAGCAGGGTGTTGGCCGGCATTCTGATTGCCGTGGTGCTGGCCTTGGTGTTTTGCCTGATCGGCTTTCACCCTGCATTTCGCGGCATTCTGCAGGGCCCGATCGAGATCATGCGGCCGGTGCCTCCGATCGCCTGGATCCCCGTCGTGATCCTGCTGTTCGGTCCCGGCGGCAACGCCGCGATCGCCATCGTCACACTGGCTGCGCTGTTCCCGATCGTCACCTCGGTCTTCGCCGCCTGGGACGGCATCGACGAAACCTATGTGCTGATGGCCAAAACGCTTGGCGTCGAGCGCTGGAAGCTGTTTCAAAGGGTCTATGTACCCCTGCTGCTGGAAGGCTTCCTGATCGGCTTTCGCATGGCATTCGGCCTGGCCTGGTTTTCGGTTGTGGCCTCGGAAATGGTCGGCAGCAGCGGCGGGCTGGGCTACGGCATTCAGGTATCGAGCCTCAACCTCGAAATGGAACGCTTCTTCGTCTACCTGTTGACCATCGCACTATGCGGATTTGCCATGAACTGGCTTGTTATCGCCGTTTTTCAGTACGCCTGCCCATGGCAAAAGTCGGGCCAGGCGCATGTCTGAGCCGCTGGTGCTGTTTCGCGGTGCCGCGTTTTCGTGGGCGGACCGGGTGATCTTGCAGGATTTCGAGTTGTCGGTGCCAGCCGCGGGCCTGACTTGGATGATCGGAAAAAGCGGGGTCGGCAAGAGCACGCTGCTGAAGCTGATGGCCGGGCATCTGAAACTGCGCCAGGGCAGGTGTGTCGTCAACGGCACGCTGATCGAGGCACCCACCCCGAAAGTCGGCTACGTGCCGCAGGATTGCCGCCTATTTCATTGGCTGCGGTTGACGGAGAACGTGCGCTATTCGGTGGAGTTGAACCCGTATACCGGGCCCGAGGACAAGGCCTGGTTCGACGGGCTGATCGAACGGTTCGGGCTCGCCGATGCCGGGCACTTATGGCCGCACCAGTTGTCGGGCGGGATGGCGCAGCGTGCAGCGATCCTGCGGGCGCTGTATCTCGCGCCGCCGGTTATCATTCTGGATGAGCCATTCAGTGCCATCGACGGAGAAAACACTCGGCGTTGCCTGGCAGTGCTTCGCGAATACGCCGCGCGGGGCTACGGGCGCGTTTTGATCTCGACCCACGAAATCGGCTTGATATCGGGGCGGAACGATCCGGTGGTCTCGTTACAGCAAGTTGCCGGCAGCAGCCGGCTTGGCGCCCAATACGACGAGGCGTTCACGGAAACTCAGATCGCTCGCCTTCGCGCGGTGTGAGGGTCGCGATACGGCGCCATGGCCTCCGCGCCCATTGCACTGAGAAATCGAAGTAGGTACTGGTCGCCCTGTGCGCGCCCGGAGGAGACGACTACTGAGCGGCCTGACCCTCAGCGCCGGGCGCCACGATGTCCTCGCCCAGCTTCGCGGCAAGTCCGTCCAGCCGCCGCCCGGATTTGAGGTACTCGGCGAGAACCATCGCATGAACCTCCATCGAGTCGCGGGTTTGCGACACCTTGTAGGGCACATGTTCGGCGTGGAATGTCAGGCTGCCATCGCGGGCGACCACAAGATAGTCGCTTTTCGAATTCAGCACGACGACGATCAGTTCCAGCTGCGGCAAAAGCGACGTTAGATCGCCAGCCGTAACCAGACGGTCCGGAGCGTCCCACCCCGCCGCCGCTCGATCCCAGCCGAGATGGTCGAATAATGTGTAGTTGGTGATCATGATCGAGTTCGCGTCGGCGATCCAATCCAGGTAGTCGCGCGAGGGAACGCTTTGCCAAATCTCGTGCGGCACCACGTCGACCACAACCAGCGCCCCCGCCGCGCGGGCGCGCCGCATCAGGGCCTGCACGGCCCGGCGCTGCGCGTCCTTGACCAGGAAATAGCCCGATACGAAAAGGACATCCGTTTCGTCGAGCACCGAGAGATCGAGCATCTCGACCGTCTCGGCCCCAAGCATCGCATTGGCGCCGGAGTTCGCCACGATGAACCTGTGACGGGGCTCCGGAAACACCATGGCCACCTGGCCGGTTGACTCCTCGACGAAGGCAAGGCGGCTTTCGATCCCGTCTCGCGCCATTGTATCGAGAGTGATTTGCCCCGCAAAATCGGCGGTCGTCGGATCGGTCGCGCTGTGACCGATGGCGCCGATCAGCACAGATCGGTCGAAGCCGCTTTGCCGGGCGTAACGGGCGAACATATAGCCCAATCCGGCAACGGCGGTGCGGATCGGACTGAAGTAGCACCGATTGACCAGAGGCGAACCAGGCGTACGCTCTGGCGAAATGTCGATCAGGTAGTCCAGCATGACGTCGCCAACGGCGGTCGATGTCAAAGGTTTCGGGCGAGGTGCTGGTGTCGTCATGAAAACCGCCGTCGGCTATTGAAATTCGCTCAACTTAGCTTCGGTCACGCGGTCGAGGATTTCAATCCCTGCGGGTGGTTCCGAAACAGCGTCGGCGCAGTTCGCTCAACGCAGCTTTCCGGTTTCTACGCAGGCGAGCCGCCGCGCCTGCGCAGCAATGCGAGATCGCCGTCCGTGGCTGTGGCGTCGCTGACCCTGGCCCAGTCTTCGGGGTGCTTGATCGCCCTCCATGCGTCAAGTCGGACCGCATGGCACACGAGTCCGGCGCCGACCAAATCGGTCAGTACCGGCTCATAGGCCGCCCCGGTCTCGAGCCGCCCAAGCACTGCCTGGACAATCGAGGCGTTGCCGAACCAATGCAGAAAGACATTGATCAATGCGCCCGGCGGGCAGCCGCCAGGAGGTTTCTCGGATATCCCGGCGACGTGTCCGGCCGCGTTCAGGGTGACCAGCCCCCCTGGAAAGGCGCGGTTGCTTATGGCGACGGAGATCGCCATTTCGTCCGGCCCCACCGTAGCCTGTAGCCGGGCATAGGTGTCATCCGGGACCAGGTCGTTCACGCAGGACACGCATGCGCTGTCGCCTGGACCAACCTGCCGCAGTCCCGTCGCGATACCGGATTCGACGGTGCGGCCGGCCTGTTGCACGACACGGAGCGCCGGGTGCTGGCGCACCGCGGGGTCCGCCTCGATTGAGGCCCGGTTTTGGGCGTTCGCCACAACGGCCACGCGGCTGGCGATCGGACTGATTTGCCGGATATGGCGTTCGAGCAAGGTTTCCCCGTCGAGTACCAATCGGGTTTTGTCCCGCCCGAACCGTTTGCTTTGCCCGGCCGCAAGCAAAATCGAAACAACCTCAGCCACGGCCCACACTGCGCTTTGTGGCTGCGCGTGAAGCACGCTGTGGGTCCGCCGGCGCGGTCAAGGTCCAATATGTCCGGCAAGGCCGGCGTTTGGGTTGGATCCCGCCGTCTGGTCGGTGCATTTGCCGCCTCCTTCGCCTCGCCGTTGTCGCTCTCGACGACATCGACCGCCAAGACCTAACCGATTGGGCGTGATCCTTGCCAGCGCGTGAAAGAACTGGGCGCTCCGGGGTTCGTGGCCTTGCGTTTCGGCGACGGCCGGCAACGATGGTGATTGAGTCGGCCCCGTCGGTTTGATCACGATGGTCTATTCGAACCTCTCCTTGATCCGTTCAACTGCATCGAGCGACAGCGCAATGGACTGCTCGATATTCGGCGATGGAATTGAGTGACGGCCCAGAAACAATATGCCCTCCTCCGCTCGTGCGAGCTTTTGATATCTGCGCAGCCTATCGATGTTCGCTCGGGTTTTGGCGAGAAACCGGTAGGGATAGGCCACCCCATTCCTGAGGGTTTCCGGAACAGTCGTGGTCCCGCTAAGCTCGTACCCCACCAGGGTCATGTGGGACGCAGGCGCATTGTGGTTGTAAGGCAAGTGCATCGGCGCGTGGGTTCGAAAATACGGAACATCGATATCCGGATGTGCCAGAACCGCGACTTTCTGCGCCTCGCTGGTCTTGACCGGCGCCCAAATGACGACGTTGTCCCGGAAATCCAACGGACCCTCGGAGAAATCGAAAAACGCGTCGATTTCACCAGTATACACCACCGCCTTGCGGCAAATACCGATGGCAGAACGGATGGCATCGCGAGCCACCCCCATCCTGACGGTGATGTTTTCAGCCCCTAACAGCCGATCAAACAGGCCGTGAAATCCATGCACGGGCAAAGCCTGCCAATCTGCGAACGGGGCAAATCGATCCTCGGCGTCGAACCGAACCGGAAATCGGGACTTGAAGAGCTCGTCCGACAATTTCGACGGGTCTTCACCGAGCTGTTTGGTGGCGAATCCCCTAACGAAGGTCTCGTAAAGTCGGGTGCCCATCGACGAGATGGCTGCGTCCTGCATCGAGCCGTTTCGGGCCTCATGTTCGGCGGCCTCGATCTGCAGCTGCGCCCTCGCGGCCCGAGAGTCGAAGTTGGCTTCGTACACCCTGTTGATGGTTTCGAGGTTGATCGGAATGGCATAGGTTTCGGTGCCGACCATCGCGCGCAGCCGATGCTCGAATTTCCGGAACGGTGCAATGCTCTCAAGGTAATCCGCGACAGTGGAATTCGCGGTGTAGATCACCCGCGTTCCATAAATCGGGACGATCAAGCCATGATCTTCGTCCCATTGCGTCCGGCAAAGCCCGCCGACGTGACTGGCCTGGTCCAGGACCAACACGGAATGGACGCCAGACTTGGCCAATCGCTCCGCCGCGACCGCCCCGCTGATGCCGCTTCCGATTACAACGAAGTCGTACTGTTCTGCCATTGCGGCGTTGCCTAAAATGTGTCCCCCACGCTGGCCGGTCGTCAGATTGGGTCCGAGGAAACCGGCTGGAGTTGCGTCGGAGAAAGGAAATTCAGTGCCCCGGACGTCGATAAGGTGCCAAGTTATGCTGTTTGAGTGCGCAGGGTGTGTTCCGACTTCATCATCCTAAAGTAGTGCAGAAACGCTATAGCCGACGGGACCGCCGCTGCATTGACCGTATCGGACTTCCGGTGGTGCGGCAAACATCGCAAGTCGCCGCAGTCGGGCCGCTGACCACACGGTTTGCGGGCCGATGGGGCGTCGTCAAGGATCGGCGCGGCGCGGTTAAATGTCTATGTCCCACCAAGCACAGCCGGCGCAGGCTCGATTGCATATCGTCCGGGCACGTGTCGCGTCATGGCGGGTACGGGCCGGCCCACCCGCCTGCGCCGGCACGCCATTACCTGGCCCTCACAGGCAACGCCGACGGTGATCTATTCCCCGTATCCCAAGGACTCTGCTCCCTTTTTTCATTATTCAAACCCGCGACTTTCTGGTACCGTGCAGCGGAGTTGTTCGCTGCGCTATTTGGTTTCTCGCGATTTGACTGAATATGTTTCAGCGACGGGCCCGACTGAATCAGATTGTGCGGATTCGGGTCAGAAGTTTTCGAAGGAGGTGTCGCAACAGTGGCGAGACCGGTATTTCGCAAGGCATCCTCTGCAGCGCGCCAGGAAAGCTGGCTGGGCGAGCCGCAGGCGGTATCAGGGCGGATTGGTACCTTTGTCGCTGTCATGTCGCTGCTTCTCTTTGTCGGCTTCGCTGCGCTTGTCCTTCTTGGCTCTTACACGCGTAGGGAGTCGCTGACCGGCGTGATCGTTCCGGCCAACGGCATGATCCAGATCCTTGCCCCAACACGCGGGCGGATCGGTGAGACCGCGTTGACCGAAGGCGAGAGTGTGCAATCTGGGGCGACGCTGTTCCAACTGACGCCAGAGGCCGACATCGCCGACGGCGACCACGCGCTGATTGCAGCGTTGCTGAACGATCGGGTGGCACTCATCGATGCCGATATTGCCGCGATCGACACGCGACGCGCCGCCGACCGTGAGCGCATCGAGACCCGCATCGCGGCCGGACAGCGCGAAATCGCATTGCTGGAAGGCCTGATTGCGCAATCGGACGAACTGGAAAACGTGCTGGCCGAGGCGGTCCAGAGGGATTGGGATTTGTCCGAAGGCGGGCTTGCGGCCCCGAACGGCCTAGCGCAGTCGCTGCAGGCTCTTGCAGCCAAACGGGTCACGCTGCAATCGCTCAGGCGAGAATTCGTCGCCGTGGAAAATGCAATCGACGAGGCGCGGGTAGAGCTGAGAAACCTCGATGCCGAGTATGATGCGACCGCCAATCGCTTGGCGCTGCAAAGAAATGAGGTCCTTCGGCAGATTGCTGAGAGCGCAGGCGGCCGGCCGATTGACATCTTGGCACCCGAAAGCGGACGGATCGCTCTGATCCCGGACAGGGGCGGGCGCGTTGTCGAGGCCGGCGATTTGTTGGCGACGGTCCTTCCGGAGGATTTTGCCCCGCAGATCGAAATCCTCGCCCCAAGTCGGACGGCCGTCCGACTGGAGGTCGGGACGAAAGTGACCTTGCGATACGCGGCGTTCCCATACCGCAAGTATGGTCATTACGAGGGCGCCGTGGTCAGCGTTTCGGAGACGGCTTTGGCCCAAGACGTCGCGGGCGGGGTGGAGCCCAAGTCAGGGTCGGTATTCAAGGTCGTCGTCCGCCCCGATCAACCGTACGTGTCGCTAGAGGGTCGCGACTATCCGCTGTCTCCCGGGATCGAGGTCGACGCGAAGGTACCGATAGAGACCCGGCGCCTCTATCAATGGCTGACCGGCTGACGCAATGTTCGATCGTTTGAATGAGCATCTTCAGCCGCTCTTCGGCCGTCGTCTGCCCAATATCTTGCAATCCGAAGCGTCCGAATGCGGTCTGGCCTGTCTGGTCATCGTCGCCGGGCATTTCGGCATGCTGATCGACATGTCGACCGCCCGAACCCGGTTTCCGGTGTCGGCGCGGGGCAGCACGCTGGTCGATCTCATGCAGATCGCGGACGACATGAAGCTCAACAGCCGTGCCGTAAGAGTCGATCTAGAACAGGTCCGCCTGTTGAAACGGCCCTGCATCTTGCATTGGAACCACAACCATTTCGTTGTCCTGACGGCAGTTGGCCGCCGCGCGGTGGAGATCATCGACCCCAGGATCGGCTTGCGGAAGGTGAGCTTTAAGGAACTCGACCGTTCCTTCACCGGCGTCGCGCTTGAGCTTTGGCCGGACATTGCCTTCCAGCCCGAAGACCTGCGCGAGCGGACCAAGCTGCGCAGCCTGCTCGTCAACACCCAAGGCCTTTGGTCCGCGGGAAGCAAGATCCTGCTAAGCTCGCTGCTGCTCGAGCTCGCCGTGGTGTTGATGCCGATCGGCCTGAAGGTGGTTGTCGACGAGGTATTGATCGTCAACGACCTGTCGCTTCTGACGGTGATCGTGCTTGCGCTGTGCCTGCTGCTGCTGGTGCAAGTCCTGGCGCAATTCACGCGAGCCTGGACGATCTCGCTGACCGGGGCGTCGCTGTCGCTGCAATGGAAATCGGCGCTTTACCGTCATTTGATGCGGTTGCCTTCGGACTACTTCGCCAAACGCCACATCGGTGATGTGGTGTCGCGGTTCCGTTCGCTGGACAGCATCCAGCAAACGATCACTTCGCGCAGCGTCTCGGCACTGGTCGACGGCGCCACATCGATCTTCATTGTCGCGACCATGGCCATCTACGCTGGGGCCCTAACCGCTCTGGCCGTGACAGGGGTCGCCATCAACCTCGGTCTGCGCCTGTCGCTGTTCCCGGTCTTTCGCCGGCTGACGCAGACGTCGATCATGACGCATGCCGACGAGAATTCGCATTTCATCGAATCCGTGCGTGCGATCGACTCGATCAAAGCGCTCGGCATGGAAGAACGGCGCAGCACAAGCTGGACGAATTACATGGTCCAGTACATCAACGCCGATCTAAGCGTCGAGAAATACAACGCGATGATCGAGGCGGTGCAGCGGTACATCCTGGGCGGCACCCGGATCGTGTTGATTTATGTCGGCACATTGGGCGTTCTGAATGGCACGATTTCGATCGGCGTTTTCTTCGCCATTCTGACCTATAGCGAGCTTCTGACCACACGGACCATGGCGGTCGTCGACGTCATCATCGAATTCAGATTGCTGCGGCTGCATGCCGAGCGTATCTCGGACATCACGCTGGCCCCGCCCGAGGACGACGACACCGGTATCCGCCCCAGCCCCGCCGAAACCGGCGCAGGCCAGGTGAAGCTGCGCAACGTCTTCTTCGCCTATTCCAAGAACGATCCGGTCGTGCTGCAAGACCTCAGCCTGACGGTCGAGCCGGGTGAAAGCGTCGCCATCAGCGGACCGTCCGGGGCGGGAAAGACCACCCTGGCCCGGCTGATCACCGGCCTTGCCTTGCCCACGTCCGGTAGCATTTCCATCGATGGGATGCAGTTGACCCCACAGACGATTGCCGCCTATCGCAGCAAGGTGGGCTGTGTGCTGCAGGACGACCGTCTGCTCGGCGGTTCGATCGCACAGAACATCTGCGGGTTCGACCCGCAAGCCGACCGCGACCGCATCGTCCAGGTTGCGCGCGTGGCGGCGATCCATGACGAGATCATGGAGATGCCGATGCAATACGAAAGCCTTGTCGGCGATATGGGGTCGACCCTGTCGGGCGGTCAGCAGCAGCGTATCGTGCTGGCGCGCGCGCTTTACCGGAAGCCGTCGGTTCTGATCCTCGATGAAGCGACGAGCCACCTGGACACGACCAACGAGCATGTCATCAACGCCGCGGTGTCCAATCTGCAGATGACGCGGATCATCATCGCCCATCGGGAAAGTACATTAGACTCCGCGGACCGGGTAATCGACTTGTTCGCCTGCCAGAACAGGGCGCAGGCCTTGCAAGACGCCGGGTCCTGATTGCTGGCCACCGGGCGCGCGGACGTGCCGTCAGACCGGCCGAGGGGATGCGCTCAATCCTCGAAGCACCGAGAGACGAACTCGCCAATATGACGTTCCACGTCGCTGCAATCGGCCTCTTCGGCATGTATCAGAGCGCTGAGATACATCGCCTCGACCATCGCGCCACTGTAAAAGGACCCGGGACGCTTCCACGACGGGAAGATCTTGGCGATCTTCTCGAAACGCGGGTCTTCCGGAATTCGTCTGGAGCGAAGCCGGTCGCGATTGATCAAGGGCTTGGTCGCAGCTTTGTCGCCACCCGTGGTGACCCGTCTGATACGCCCGATGTTTAGCGGCCGGTCGTCGACCAATGTCGTGACGAACCCGGATGCCGCAAAATGCGCCTTGAACTGGGTAAGGTCGACGATCCGCGCCGACAAGGGTTCGGACGACACGCCACGGGTCAGCTGAATGTTGGTGGGAAAAATCGTGTAGGGAGGCTCGAGCCCCAAAAGCTCTGACAAACGGTCGATATGCTTCTCGGTCACCTCGGTCATTCTGCCACGATGCCGAAGGCAAAACTGGCCCTCCTCCCAGGCAATCGAAATGCAGGTGGACGCACCGGTGCTGGTCAACCCATGTTTTTCGATTTCGATTTGGATCCGAGACTGGACGTCTTCGGCAGCGGAATTGGACAAAGGGATTTCGTTGTTCTCAGGCGGGCGCAGGTGGCCGTCGCGCACAAGATTGGCGACCGGAAAATCCGGCCCGTCGGCGCTTGGGTATGTGAAGCCCAAATGCCAAACGCCGAACAGCGGCACGCAGGAGACGTCGAGGCCGATCGTAGCGAACAACCGGTTCAAGATACGCTCGTTGATGACTTCACCCAACGCGATGTGCAGATACAGCAACCCATTGCTGTTGCGATCGTTGCCGGGCCGCGTTCCATCCGGCACGCCGCAGCCTTTGACGTCGAACAGCAGCGCCTGCCCGGAGTCCGTGATCTCGAGCTCGAAAATCGACGCGCGACCGTAGCGGGGCGGCCGATGGCCGAGAAGACCGATGTCGCGGGACGTGTCGGGACCGAGCCCCTGCGCGACCGACATCGCTCCGCCGATATCTGCCAGCGCGTCGAATACGTCGTCCGGGTCGCGCGTCAGGTGCGCCAGTTCCAGCTTGGCCCTTAGATGGTCGGAGTTTGCGTAGACCAGGCGGGATCCGGCAACACGGGCATGCATCTGCGGCTGCAGCGGATAGTCGACCGCGGCCTTCATGTCATCGATGGAGCGAATTATCTCGGGTGTTACGGGCATTCCGGCGATCTCATCCTGCACGTCCCAATCCGCTGCCCGCGTTCAACGCGTCAGACAGTGCTCAAGCACATCCAACACAAGCCCCGGCTCGTCCTCGCCCATCGCTTCATGCAGCGGTAGGCACAGCGTTCGCGAAATCAGGCTGCAAGTGACGTCGTCGGCGCCCGCGGCGGCGCCGAACGCGGCATGCGCGGTCCACGGCACTCCGTACATCACGCTGCAATCTATACCCTCCAGCGACATTGCTTCGGCGACGGCGAATAGATCGACACCCTCCGGCAGCTGCACCGGATACCGCGTCGGCACAGTTAGCGAGCCCCCTGCCCCAGCCGTGACAGAATAGTCGCCGGAAGCGAGGCGGTTGTCATACGCACGTTGCAGTGCGCGGTACACAGATTGGATGTCGGCCCGCCGTGCCCATTGGTGGTAGGCCATTATCGCGTTGATTTCGCCGATCTGGCGGTCGCGATAGATGTGGCCTCCACCGTCCCAGATATGTTCACGCCCGCTATGCGCCCGCGCGGCCTCGGCATAGTCGGAAAGGCCGCTGTCGGCGGTGACCAGTGCGCCGCCCTTGGCCGAAGCGACGGGCTTTGTAGGGTTGAACGACAGGAGTTCCGCGATCCCTTCGCCGGTCGGCCGGTGCTGCAAATAGGCTTCGTCAGGCAAAAGATTGGCGCTGTCGACGATCACGAACCACCCGCGCTGTCGCAGGTCGTCGAGACCGCGCAATTCGCGCGCGCTCGAAATCCCGAAACTGTGTACATGAATCAGGATCGCGGGCGGCAGGTCGGCCAGCGCCGCTATGTCCCCTGCGTGGGTTTCGGGCGAAACCCCAAGCGCGACGGGCGTGGCGCCCGCCGCAGTGACCATAGACGGAACGGCCTGGAAGCAGTTGGCCGGCAGAAACACCTGTCGGCCGGCCGGGGCGAGATGCTCCAGAACGATCTCCAGCGCGTCCATGGCCGACGACGCTGCAAAGACCGGGGCCGAAAGATCGGCGGCCAGCGTTTCTTCTAAGCGACGCGTGTATGGACCGGTAGAAAGCCAACCGGATTCGATTGCCGTCCGGATTTCTGCAAGCGTCGGACCAGGATCGGGCAGCACGAAGCGTTTCGACCGGATGCGGTTTTGCTGCATCGTCTTCATGCGTCGACCTTTGCGCATTGGGCTTCCCTCAGGTGCCCGAGCGCCCCTGCTGCGCCCATGTGAAACAGCATGTCCCACCCCGCCAGGTGGCTCAAAAAGGGCTGCCGCCCTTGTCGGTAGACCGGGTGGTGGAAGCGCTGCCACACGACCCTTAGCCCCGCCGCCTCGAACTGAGCGACGTCCAGATAGGTCGAGCCGTCGCCGGTCAGGTATCCGGTGGCGCCCAGCCGTTGGCAAATCTCGACCAGAAGTCCGGACTTGCGGGCCGAAAACGGTCCCAATTCGCTGGCGACGAGGCATTCGGTCCGGACCCCGAAGATGTCGAAGATCTGGCGGCTGCTGTCTATGCCAAGCTCTGCCAGGGTCCCCCATTGCCGGTCATAGAACCTGTGGAGGTCTTCGCGGAAATCCTTGGCATGGGCGGCCGAGGCATAGGCCTGCAGGATCGCGTCGCGATGCTTTCGGCGCCAGTTGCGGTCGTAGGAGATCGGCGTTTCGTCCAGTGAGCGCGCTGCGCCCGAATGCCGGATCGGAACTGACAAGAGCTGCCGCCGCGGGCCGGCGCCGATGTAGTTTCGGTTCTGCCAGCCGCCACGCGAAAAATCGACGGTGTCCAGGAACACGAAAACATCGGCCCGGTCCGCCTTTTCGATATAGCCGAGCCAGGGCAAATAATGCGGCTGATGGATGGCAACTAGCATGCCGGTGCCGCCACCGGCAGCAACGCGGAAACCGCAGACGACGCCGGCGCCATCACACAGGGCTCGGTGAATGGTGCTGAGACACCGGCGCGCTTTGCATACGCCTGATCCCGGTCGCGCGCGATCTGCCGGTAGTCGCGATTGTCGGCAGAGGTGTAGCTGCCGAACGCCGCACGCCGTTCCAATTGCGAGCGATGGGCAGCGATTGCGGTTGCTTTCCGGTCGGCCAAATCGGCACCGAACGCGAAGTCGGCCCGGGCCAGGCCTGCCGGCAGCGTCTCCCACCCGAGCGAGGAAAGCGGTTCATAGAATGCCAGCGTCAGCGGCTTGTTCGACCCCGCCAGGGCGTCGAGGACCATCCAAGTGGTGATCCGGTGTATGGCTTGCCGATCATTTGGCGCGGGCAGGCAAACTACCGCCGCGGCAGGCAGTTCTTCGATTTGCGCCGCGACCGCCGCACGCGCCGCGTCGGTCACTGCGCCTGGGCGAAACCCCGCGACGTCGATCAGGCCGCCATGGGCATCCATCGCTTCGGCAGGCGTCGCGGCCTCGGTGTGCCAGGTTTGCTGGGTCAGCGTCTCGACGCGGTCGATCCCAAGCGCCTCGGCCTCGCGCCTGGCCTCCGCGACCCGGATCTCGCCGCGAAGCCGAGCGGATTGGGGCGCGGTCCATGCCTCTGTCCATTCGTGGCGGACGAGCGTCTGCTTCGCCATGCGGCCTTCCGATCCGTCGGTCACAAGCAACATGGTCGAAGACTCGGCGCGCTCTGCCAGAAACGCGGCCAATCCGCCCATTCCGATGCAGATGTCATCCGGATGGGGGCTGACGAACAAGACGCTCTTCGGCGCAATCTCCTGCCAGGCTTGCGCCATGCCTACCGCCGCTCCAACAGCGACAGCACATGCGCCCGAATGTTCTGCCCTGCATCCTTGCCCCGGCAGTTCTCGGCCGCGGCCGCGGCCATCCGGGTCCGTAGCGCATCGTCGCCAAGGAGGGTCCGCGTGGCTTCGCGCACCCTGTTCTCGAAATCCGGGCCTTCCTCGACCACAACGCCGGCACCTGCATCGCTGGCGAAGACGGCGTTGGCCAATTGGTGGTTCTCTGCCACGTTCGGAGAAGGCACCAAAACCGACGGCAGCTTCGAACAGAAGATCTCGCTTAAGGTCGAGGCACCGCTGCGCGACACGATCATATCCGCCGCAAGCATGAAGATCGCGGTCTCGTCGAGGTACTCGTAGATCTTGTATCGGTCGGTCGCGCCACTCTGCATGGCGTCCCGCTTCGCTGAAACCTCGTCGAAATATCGCCGGCCCGTGCCGTGCAGCAAGACCAGATCGGGTCGGTCTATAAGCAGGTCGGTCAAGGCCTCTGCCGCCGCATTCAAGGCCGGGGCACCGCCGCTGCCGCCGACGACCAGGATGACCGTCGCCGTGTCGGGAACGCCAAGCTGGGCCCGGGCGTCGCTTTTGGTGAAGGCCCAAAATGCCTGACGAACCGGGCACCCGGTCACGAACATCTCGTTCTTCGGGAAGTGCCGGTCTTCGACCGGAAAGGTCGTGAGCACGTCCATGCCGGCAATGCGCCCCAGAAATCGGTTGGCCTGGCCGGGACCGACGTTCTGCTCGTGCAAGACCAGACGCCGCCGGGCCAGCCAGCCGGCCAGAACCATCGGCACGCTGACGAAGCCACCGACGCCGATGATCAGGCGGGGTCTGAGCCGAAGCACAAGCCAAACCCCTTTCATCGTGCCGAGCAAGAGCCGAAGCGCAAGGCCGATGCGGTTTAGAAGACCGGGTCGGTAATAGGTGGATTGAATGGCGAAGAATGGTATCCCCTTTTGCGGAATCACTTCGGCTTCGATGCGGTCTGGGTTGCCGACATAGGAAATCTCGGCCACGTCCTGAATCGCCTCGATGATCGCCAGTGCCGGATAGAGATGACCGCCAGTGCCACCGCCGGTCACAATAACGGGCTCTTTTGCCACCCCTCAAAAGCCTCTCAATCTGCTCTATGGCTACGGTATCGACCGCAACCGGAGCACGCAATATCGAGCTACAGGAACCAGGAGTGGCGCGGCTCGAACTCGTCGGCGGGCGGAAAGGCAACCTGGCCCTCGAGGGCCGCATTTATCGCCTTGGTCTGTTTGATGTGGCGGCACCCGATCTTATAGCATCCCGACGACATCATGCGGTCTTCGATCTTCGCGGCGACCTCTTGGTGTTTTGCGCCGCCCCAGATCTCGTCGAACTCCATGAAATTCAGATTGCCGATGCAGTATTCCGGCGTGCCCCATTGCGGCCCGCAGACATAGACCTCGCCGTTGGACAGAACCCAGGCGTTGAGCCCCAGCCGAACGGTCCAGCACCGGCTGTGCTCGCCGCTGCTGCCCTTGGCGCCGAGGATGAAGCCGATATTGTCGCGCCAATAGTCCAACCCGTAACGATCGCAGAGATGCAGCAGCGAGTGCTTGAACTCTTCGATCTGGGGCGGGGTCAAGGCGACCTCGACGCCGTCCTCGTAGTCGTCGACCAGCCGCAGGTGGATGTTATCGAAGCCGACTGAAACCGACCAATCGTAGATCTCGTGCAGCCAACGGTAATTGATCTGGTTGATCAAAATTTTGGCGTTGATCGCCGGCGACTCCAACCCGTTGTCGCGCTTGACCTCCTGCAGCAGCTTGACGTTGGCCGCAACTTTTTCGGGACAGTTTCGGCGCGCGGCGACCTGGAAATAGGACTCGTCGTCATGGGCAAAGACCGCCACTTCGATGAAGATCATACGCCGAAGCGTTTCCGGATCCGCCAACGTGTGGCCCATCAACATATTCGAGGCCATTCCGGCCCGGGTCGTGTCGAGGTTCAGGCCGCCGATATACTCGGCGATCTTGCCGCGCTTCCAGATCAGCGGTTCTCCACCGCCGCAATACTGGACCCCGCGCACCCCCATGCGATGCAACGAGACGTGCAAGCGGTCCATCATCTCGACCGGCATGCTCTTGAACCGGTACTCCCGGTTGCGATCCTGCGCGTAGCAGTGAATGCAGTCGATCTGGCAGGCCATGGTCGGATAGATTTCGACCGACCACGGCCGCGACAGGATTTTCGGCCGCTCGCCGCGGCGCAACGCGGCAAAATCGATCTCCCCCGCCTTCTCGGCGTCTTCTACGGCATAGAGTGCCTTGTGTGCCGAGAAGTAGTCCTTGTGGGTTCGTGTGATCGTGATCTGGAATTCTTCATCAGACTTCGGCGCGCCGTCCATCCTAGAAAAACCCTTTGTGCTTCGACACGAAGCTGCTGAAAAACTCGATCATCTGGTTCTGCTGATGATGCACGCAGTACGGGCAGGAATAGAGGTTCAACTCTTCGACGACCTTGCGGCGCTCGTCGCTTTCCCAGATTTCTTTCAGCGACTTTTCGTAGATGTTGCCGATGACCCCATTGTTGTTCGTTCGCTTTTGCGCGCACAGATACACGTTGCCGTCCGCGTTGATGATCGGCTTGAACGCCTGCCAGTGGCATTTGGTGTAGCCGCGCACCTGATGCGTCTCATTCGCGAAGATCCGGTCCATGACGTGGACGTCGAAATCGTCGTCCTGCAGGTCGAGAACGCGTTCGACCTGCTTAAGCGCCTCGTTCTGCAGTTCCGTCGACATCGGAACGCCGGAATAGGATTTCAGCTGGATGTAGTTTGCGCCGGTCGATTTCACCAATTCCGCACATGCCTGGACCTCATGCACGTTGTCTTCGTTGATGAAAAAGCCCGTGCCAACGGTACAGGGACCGTCCTGCGCTGCCAGATTGCGCAGGTTGTCGATGATGCGAGGATGGTCGTCCTTCTGGTGAAGCTTCAGGTGCAATTCGGGCGAGGCGGCGTCGAGGCTGAACCGAACGTAGGCCGCATGCTTCTTCAGCTTGGCCTGGAATTTCGGCTTCACCAGCGATCCGTTGGTCACCAGCCCCGCCGAGATCCCATAGGAATGCGCACGCTCGATGGCGGCCGTCGTGTCGGGATGAGCCATCGGTTCGCCACCGCCGACAAAGAGGATGGACTTGACGCCCAATTCGCCCAACTCGTCGATCGTCTCCAGAAGACGGCTGCGCTGCATCGTTTCGCTGCGCTCTTTCGAATGCATAGAATGGTAGATGCAAAAGCTGCAGTTATGGTTGCAGGCATTCGACGGATCAATCTCGACAGACTTTGGGAACGGATTTTCACCCATTGCATATGAGGTTATGAAATCTTGGTTCTCCAGCAAACGAAGAGGATCGAATAGGAATCTATACTTGTGACGCTTTTCGATTTCAGCATACTTGTAACCGACTTCTTCACCAATCGAACGCGCACCGGATGTAAGGACTGCGACATCTTCGTTTATCATTTGACACTCCCAGGAAGGCTGGCCAAGGTGAGCCGTAATCAATCCCCCGATCATAAGAGACCGAGGGGCTGTTAGTCAATCTTAAGCTGAGTCCTGGATTGGCCTAATCCACTCCACGGCCACGGCCGGCTTCCAGAAGGCGATACCACTCTTCGTGGTCCAACCGGAGGTCGATGGCGTCGACCGCCTCTTTCACGCGATCGATCTGCGCCGTCCCAAGGACCGGCCGGGCGATCGCAAAGGCGTTGATCCACGCAAAGTAGACTTGCGAGCGGGTGGCGCCGTGGCGCGCCGCGATCTCGTCCGCAACCGGCGCAACCCGCGCTCCAACCTCGTTGTCGGCATCGAACGCTGCGCCGCCGCCCAGCGGCGACCAGGCCATCACTTCGCAGTTTCGCGCCTGAAACGCGGCCATCGAACCATCGAGCACCGGGTCGATATGGCTGAGGCTCAACTGGATCTGGTTGGCAGTCACCGGAAGTACGTCGCGCAGCAGATCGAGCTCAAGCGGCGCATAGTTCGAGACCCCAAATCGCGCGGCCTGATCGTTCTTCAGATAGGGCGTGATCGCCTCGGCCACCGCTGCCGCATCGGTCAGGTAGTCGAAGCGGTGGATCATCAGCATCTCGACTTGATCTACGCCAAGCTCCTCGAAACTGGCATCGATGGCCGATTTCAACGCATGCGCCGAACTGTCATAGTAGTTGATTTTGCGCCCTGGGAAGGCGTCGCATTTCCGGGCGATGCCGACTTTTGCAATTAGGCGGCACGCCGTTTTCAGCTCAGGCGCCTCGGCCAGCGCCCGGCCAACAAGCGTATTGACCGTGTGGTCGCCGTAGATATCGGCCAGATCGATGTCGACGCAGCCAAGCTCGACGCAAGCCGACAGAAACCGCGCGACCTCGCCGGGCGCCAAATTCGCGCCCCAGCTTCCAAGCCGCATGGTTCCGATGACGGGGAATTTCTTGTCGGCCATCCGGACATCTCCCTTAACGGCGTTCAAATCCTGTAGCCCAAAGCCTGCATCTGGCGCCGCATGGCCTCGTCGAGCTTCGGCTTCTCGGTGCGCTCGGACAAATTGGCCCGGCGGTTGTAGGCAGACAACATCTCTGCCAGGCGCGCGGTGGCGCCGACGTCGTCGGCCGGCTCATAAAGACCGTCGGGCCCGCGTCGCGTCAGATGCAGCTCTTCGTCGGGATTGACCACCAATTCGGTGTCTTCCGCCGACCGAACGTAGCTCAGGTGGCGCTTCACCAATTTCCAAGGGCCATCATAGATGCACTCACAGGTCAGATGGTGCGGCACATCGATCTTTCCGCTCTTGCGCTCCAGCAGCCGGTTTTGAACGCGCCTGAGGTCGGTGGAATTCGCTGTGTAGGTCTGCGCATAGGCCGGTGCGGGCGGCTGGCTTTCGCCCCGCATCAGCGGCACCAGCGAATGACCGGACAAGTTCGGCAGATCGCCGCCGATCAACTCGATTACGGTTGGCGCGATATCGACGGTTCGGACCGGCTCGGCGATGCGGTTGGGGGCAATATCGTCGCCGAAAAGGATCAGCGGCACCTGCAACGCGCCTTCCGTGACCGAGTTGTAATGGCCATAGCTTTCGGCGGAATAGTCTTCGCCGTGATCGCCGAAGAGCACGATGAGAACCCGTTTGCCCTTGGTGCGCTCGAAGACCTCGTCGAGGAACCGCTGAAAATGGCCAGCGTCGAACCTGTTAATCCCGGCAAGGTAGAGGTCGAACAGCTTGTCGTAGTCGCCGGCGAGATAGAGCGCCTCGATTACGGCCTTGTAGCGCAGCAACTGGTCAAGCCTGGCACCGTCCAGAAAGGTCTCGACAAACCGGTCGACTTGCGGCGGGGCCGTCAGGTCGAAGGCGGCCTCCATCGCGGCAACCTGTGCATCCAGCGACTCGACGCTATCGTCGTAAGACGAATAGCCATAGGGCATGTGCACATCGGCGAAGTGATAGAACATGAAGACCGGATCGCTGCCCGACAGCAGCGGCAGCACCGGGAATTCGCCTTCCACCACATAGTCGTCGACGGCCTTGGTAAAGCCCAGATAGTCGCCCAAAACGAACGGGAAGTCCGTTTTGAAAGCCGTGCGGTATCCAAGGTCCTTGGCGGCGTGAAACAGGGTTCTCGCGGCCAAATCGCCATTGAGATATTCGTGCAGTCCGGTCTCAAGCGGCCAGCGCCCGCTGAAGATCGTCCCGTGCGACGCGGATGTATAGGGCGCCGCACTTCGGGCTTCGAGAAAATGCGCCCCGCGCGCTGCCAGGTCGTCGAGATGTGGTGTGTTCAGACGTTCGGTCGCACGATACCGCTTGGGCCAGTGCTTGGCAGGATGCGAAGCGATGGCGTCGAACCGAAGCGTGTCGCAGGAAACCAAAAGGACAATGTCATATCCTGCCACGCAGACGTCCTTTCAGACATAAGGAACTAAGATCAAAGACCGAACTGCAACCTACGGGTATTGCGCAATATCTGGGTTGCTCTGTCAAGGTTGTTGGCCATTGCCGGGCGGTCGTCCCTGTCCGCCGCCCGCTGCGCCTCGGCGATCCGGCGAAGCAGCAGCGCAATCGGAATCGTTCGATCGTAAAAGGCGAACCGCCGGCGATATTCGGCCCTGCTGACGCCGCGCATCGGCATATCCCGAAAGACCTCTCGAAGGCGGCGCGACCAGCGCGCATTGGCGCGATGGTGCACTGCCTTGGCCACCTCGCATACCGGATCGCCAAGGCCGGCATCCTCCCAATCGACGAGCGTCAGCGAGCCATTCGTCCCCAAGATCGCATTGTTGAACCCAGGGTCGCCGTGGCACAGCTGCAAGGGCGTCGTTGTCTTGGGCAGACGCTTGGCCAGTCGGTCGATCCAGTCGATCCTGCGAAGCGCCGCATTGTACAGTTGGGTCGTTTCGGGCCGCGGGCGAATGCCACCGGCGGTCTCGGCCAGCATAAGCCCCATGCGAGACGGGCAGCCCGGGTTCATCTTGGCCGCGCCAACGCCGGTCACGCTTGGCCCTGCCAGACCTGCGAAAGCCCGCATCGCCCGTAACAGCAGCGACCGGCCGACCGGTCCCGCGGACAGCGTGCGTCCGGCAGCAAAAGTTGTGACCAGCAGCGGTCCAGGCAAATCGGGTCGATCCAAGATCAGCGAGAGGGGACTGGGACACGACCCGTGATCCCGCTGCAACCGCAGAACGTGGTATTCAGTGCGGGCTTTGGGGTCGGCATTCTCGGGAAAGAGCTTGGCCGCAAATCTCGCGTGACCCGTCGCAATCTCAAACACAACATTCGTGTGTGCCGGAAGGCGCCGGATCCGTGCCCGCAGGCGCCCGGCCTCTCCCAGAACGCCGGTGTCCAACACGGCATCCAATACGGCCTGAGCTGAAATGCGCGCTGAATCGAAGGCGTCCATTGCCAGACCTTATATCGGCAGCCCGGAATCGCTTGGCCGCTGGTTCCGTCCGGGTTCAGAGACGTCTTCTATATTGGGGATTTGCGGTCAAGCGCGGCTTGGTCAAAAGCCGTCACGTTGCGCTGCTTGCCCGTCAGGCAGGAAGCAGCCGCTCCGACAGTGGAGCACCGATTTCAGCGGCCTGTTTCATGGCTACCGCGAAAAGCACCGGGACCGCATGCCGGACCCGCTGGGCGAGCAAATGTACGCGCTGCGCCCGTTGTAATACCTTTGCACGTAGTGGGTGCGGTTTCCGGACGACGCTACCGATCTTTGCTGCGGGACGGCATTGCGTTTGGTGTTCCAGACATAGGTTTTGTACAACGGCAGGCTGGGCGACTTCACCTGCGCTGCATCGGCCGACGCCATGGTCGCGGCGGTACCAACGACAATCGCGCACACGGCGGCGCCCAGCACCGCACAGGTGCCAATTCTCATGGGCATGGGACTGCTCTGCTCCTCGTTCTTTGGGGCGTTTCGCCCTCACGGTCCAGCGCCCGTTGATCGGGCATCTCGACCGTACTCTTGTTGTGTTTAGTCGCCGTAAACGGAGACGGGGGAAGTCATGGCGTCAAACACCTATTGCGTCAAACGCGCGCGACCAGTGTGCGGGGGCAACAACGCGAACCCCACAATCCCGGGTTGGCGCCGAAGGCACGCCTACGCCGGCGGGCCATTTCCGTCGAATTGATCGAGAAAAATGAGTCTGATTAACAGGTTATGCGCTTCAGTAAAAAAATGGGTGGTTATCTCGCGCACGCCAGCGCGTCGCCTTGGGCAGGGGCGGGATCATTGACCGCTGCGGCTTAGGTTCTGCAACGCTGTGCCCTGAAAACCACAGGTAACGGTGGATACCGAACCTCCCATCGAGCCGATCAATTCAATGACAGCGCCCGTTCACTGAACCGCCAATCCGGCAATCCGAAGTCGTCAGGCCAAGGATAGACCTCTTTCTGGTTGAAATAGATAACTCCGACGAGATCCGGGAACTGCTCGAAGCTTTGCCGCACGGTGTTGTCCCAGCTTTCGACATAGGACTCGCTGCCGACATAGCCCAATTCCGCCACGACGATTGGTTTGCCGAATTGTTGTGCACGCTCGTACCGCGGCTCTAGGATGTCCACGAAACTTTGAGCCTGATCGAGAATTGTCTCTTCCCAGGGCTGCAAACCGAACACCGACAGACCGACCAAATCGACATACTCGTCGCCCGGATAGTACTCTGCCATATTCTCGTAGCCGAGTGGCGACCACATAACGTTGATGTCAGGCGCCACCTCGCGACAGATGTCGATCATCTTTTGGAACGCCGAGATATAGGTTTCCGGCTTCCAACCGGCCCAGATGAACTGCGTGGTGTAGTCGTCCATTTCTTGCGCCCAGCGAACCGTGATCGGGCTCTCCATCTCGCCAAGCACAGTGCAAATGTCGCGCATGTAGAAATCATATTCACCCGACTCGATCCCAGCGATTAGCCGGGCGGGCGTGTTGCGTTCAGACCGGGTCCACGTCCAGGGTTCGATGGTCACCAGGATGGCGCGCTGCCGGTCAAGAGCATATTGATCCGCCTCGAACAGGCTGGGCAGGAACACGTCCTCCCAAGGCAGGAACAGATGTTCGATTTCGACCTCGGCATCGTTGACGAAGTCGCCTGGAGGATCGTAGACGCCAAACGGCGTTTCGCCCGGCGGAGCCGCCGACGCGATGGAGGTCAGCATCAGAAATCCGGCCAGTGCGGCGCCCGTGGCGCCCAGGCATCTAAAGGCACGAACGCGTGCCGGCTGAGCCGCTATCGCCACCATTTTCCCACTCCTTCTGATGTCCAGTCGAACCCAAATGTGTATTTCACCGTGCCAGGAGCGCCCTGCCCGGCACCCGACACAACGAATTTCGTCTCCGTGACCTGCAATGGCTCCAGCCCGGCCGTCAGCGCATACACGCTCTCTGCGCTACGCACCCAAAGCGCGCTGCCCGCTACCAGGAACAGCACCAATGCCGCGGCGTATTGCAGGGCCCCGCGCATGCCGATGTCGCGCATCGGAATTTGGTTCTCTTTCTGATCGTGGAACAGAATGACCAGGCAGAGCGACAGATAGAGAAACACGTTGACGAGGCTCAGGATGTAGAACCCCTTGGCCTCTTGCACCTGATCGACCAGCACCACTGGGGCCAGGGCGCCAACTGTCAAAAGCGCATGCGGCGCGATGGCACGCAGGGGCAAACCGGTCCGCACCGCCTCGCCTTTTGGCGTGATGCGGAAATCGACGAATTCACCGGTGATCCGGTCGCGCACAGCCATCAGCGTACCCCAAAGCACCCAGGGCCATTGCGCGGTGGCAAACAACGCCTTCTCCCAGCTCAGCACTTTGGCATCCGTGGGCCGGAAGAGCCCGTCCTTCTGGATTTGCGCCGCGATCCAAATCAGCAAGATAACGGGCGGAGCGGCGTGCGCTATGAAGCCTGGATAGGTGACGTTCGCGAACCGAATATCGAAAAGCAGGGCCAAGATCGGCATGGCGTACATCAGCGCCATGAAGCAGGCAAAGAGCGGGTACCAAAGCTGGGAAAACACAAACTGAAACTTCAGCCGCGCAGGAAGGCTGCCCAGGTACCTTGGCGTATATCTCAGGAGTAAGCTGACCAGGCTGCGCGACCACTGGAATTCTTGGGTGATCATGTCTGAATAGCTGCCTGGTCCGTCGCCGACCGCAATGGCGTCGATGGCATGGGCGCCGCGCCACCCCCCGGCATTGAGGATCATTGAGGTCGAGTGGTCTTCGGCCAATTCCGGCCCCAGGCCGCCGACGTCCTGCAACGCACGGGTGCGCACCGCGTAATGCGACCCGATGCACATCGGCGCCCACTTCGCCGTGTAGCCGGACTGCAATACGCCATGGAACATCGCTTCGGCGTTGAGGCGTGTGCGGGCGGCCCAGCTTTCGCGGGCATTGCGCGAACAGATGCTCGGAGCGCTCACATACCCGACCGCGGGGTCGGCGAAGGGTTTCAGCATCTCGTGCAGATAGTCGGGTTCCGGCGCGTGATCGGCGTCGAGCTGCGAGACGAAGTCGTAATCACGGTAGCCATAGGTATCGTAGAAGAACGCCAAATTGCCCTCTTTGCACCGTTTGCGGCGCGGCCAGGTGTCACGGTGATATTCCGGATGACCTCGGCGGGTGGAGATCTTCACGCCGTGCTCGCGACACCACGCAATCGTATCTGGCGACGGGTCTTCGTCGGCCAACCATGTGTCATGCGGAACGGTTTGTGCCAGCATCGCCCGAAGGGTCCGCTCGACAACGGAAAACGGTTCCGAGGGCGTCTTGGTGACGACCATCGCGGCCCGGAACTCTCCCAAATCCTCAAGCGTCGCCGCTGACCTGCGGGCCCGCAGAAACATCGCCAGGAAGTAGACCTGGAGGAAGAAGATCCAGAATATAGCCGCAGTAACCGTGCCGTACCGCCCCCAGGACAAAACGTGATCGGGCGACAACCACCACCCCCAAAAGAACAGCGCAAGGCCCACCCATGCACCGATAAGCAGCCGGTACTTCCAGCGTTGGCGCACCGTCAGTGGATCCGCCAGATACGGCTTCACGGGCCGGCGCGGCGAGGTGGGTTCACGCATGTTCGGCATGTGACATTTCGTTCAATTCAAGGCCAAAAGACGGTGCGGCGTCGCGCACGATGGTCTCGATATCCGAGAATTCCGCAGTGAACCGGAAGAGCTGTCGCGCACGCGATGGATTTGCGTAGAGCGCCGGCGGATCACCGCTTCGGCGTGGCCGCATGCGCGTCGGCACCTTTCGCCCGCAAAGATGTTCGATAACCTTGATGACGGTCAGTATGGAATGGCCGTTTCCGCTACCCAAATTGACCGCGACGTTGCGGCCACCGCCGGCAAGATACTCGTATGCCAAGACATGGCCGCGCGCCAAATCATCGACATGGATGAAGTCGCGCACGCAGGTGCCATCGGGCGTGTCGTAGTCAGAGCCGTAGATATCGAGGCAGTCGATTTTTCCAGCCGCCGTCATCAAAGCGAGCGGAATGAAATGCGTCTCCGGCGTATGCTTCTCGCCAAGGTCGCCCTCTGGGTCAGCCCCGCAGGCGTTGAAATACCGCAAAATGACATGGTCGAGCCCGTAGGCGCAATTGTAGTCGGCAAGCATCTGCTCGCAGATGAGTTTGGTGCGCCCATACGGATTGATCGGCTCCTGCCGTGCGTCTTCGGAGATCGGCAGATTCTTCGGTATTCCGTAAGTTGCGCAACTGCTGGAAAAGATGAACCGCTTGATCTCGGTTTTCCGGCAGGCCTCCAGCAAGGCGATCATGCCGCCTACATTGTTGTCGTAATACCGCGCGGGGTTGATGACGCTTTCGCCCACATAGGCCGATGCAGCGAAATGCATGACCGTGTTGATCTTGTGCATGCCGATGATGCGCTGGACGGCCTCGGTGTCGCGGGTGTCAACCTCGTAAAAGGGACCCCAACGCACATCCGTGCTGTGACCCGTCGACAGGTTGTCAATCGTCACCGGCAGCAATCCGGCATTCGCCAAATGCTTGCAGGCGTGGCTGCCAATGAACCCGGCTCCGCCGGTCACCAATATGGCAGGTCTCTTTTTCAAAGCGCCATCGCCCTCGCTGTCGCGTTTT
This sequence comes from Rhodobacter sp., assembly GCA_030066215.1. Taxonomy (GTDB): domain Bacteria; phylum Pseudomonadota; class Alphaproteobacteria; order Rhodobacterales; family Rhodobacteraceae; genus JASJCA01. The sequence continues at coordinate 38,674 of JASJCA010000005.1, forward strand.
GGCTGAGTTGATCGCGGAAATAGCGGATCGTACGGTCCAACCCGCGTTCGAGCGGCACGGTTGGCGCCCAGCCAAGCAACCGCTTCGCAACGGAGATGTCCGGCCGGCGCTGCAATGGATCGTGTTGGGGCAGATCGCGGTAGCTAACCGGGTTGGTTGTACCGGTCTTCGATCGCACAAGCTCTGACAGTTCCAGAATCGTGACTTCCGCAGGATTGCCGAGATTCACGGCCTGGAACCGCTGCAGTGGTGCATTCATCAAACGGATCAGGCCGTCGATCATATCGTCCCGGTAGCAAAACGACCGGGTTTGTGTGCCATCGCCGTTCACGGTCATCGCAACGCCGCTCAGCGCCTGGACAATCAAGTTGGACACGACCCGGCCATCCTCTGGGCTCATGCCCGGACCGTAAGTGTTGAAGATGCGGGCAATCCGGGTTTCGACCCCAAACCGGTCGTTGTAGTCGTGAAACAGAGTCTCGGCCGCCCGTTTACCCTCGTCGTAGCATGCTCGAGGCCCACAGGTGTTCACGTTGCCGCAATAGCTTTCGGGTTGTGGACTGATCTTGGGATCGCCGTAGATCTCCGAGGTCGACGCCTGAAGGATGCGCGCACGCTTGGATCGCGCAATCTCCAGCATATTCATGCCGCCCAGAACACTGGACTTGAACGTATGAAGCGGGTCGCGTTGGTAGACCGGCGGTGAGGCCGGACAGGCCAGATTGTAGATTTGGTCGATCGGGGTTTGGATCGGCAGCGGCTCGATTATGTCGTGCAAGATGAAATCAAAGCGCGGGCAGCCGAGCAGATCCGAAAGGTTCTCGAGCCGCCCCGACAGCAGATTGTCGATCGCGATGACCCGGTGACCCTGCTCGATCAGGGCCCGGCATAGCTGCGAGCCCAGAAAGCCGGCGCCGCCGGTCACGATGATCCTTTGCTGATCGCGCCGGGATGCGACCGCCGGGGCCTTGCGCGACGATTGCGGTCTGAATTCGGTCACCGTCATGGTCTTTTTCCCCGGAGAACAGATGCAGCGCCCAGAGGGCGTTTTGCAGGCGCTGCGCGGAATTCTGAGTTGAGATCCATCGGCATCAATCCTCGCGAAACGCGCGCGACATCGAGTCGACGATCGGCTTGGTCAGGTATTGCATGAAGGTACGCTCTTGCGTCGTGATCAGGATTTCGGCGGGCATGCCCGGGGTCGGAGAAAAGTTCTTCACCCGCGTCAATTCGGTTGGATGCAGACTGATCCGCGCGATATAGACCTCGCGATTGGGATCTTCCTTGGCGTCGGGGATGGCGTCCGCCGAGACGTAATACACCTCGCCGTCCAGTACCGGTGTGGTGCGCTGGTTCAGCGCCACCAGACGAACCGATGCGTACTGGCCGACCTGCACGCTGTCGATATCCGTGCGCGGGATCAGCGTTTCTATGATCAGCGGTGCATCGAGCGGCAGGATTTCCGCAATTCCCTTTCCGGCTTGGATGACACCGCCGGTGGTATGATAGTTGAGCCGCAACACCGTGCCGGCGACCGGGGCAACGATTTGGGTGCGCCGCAATACGTTCTCGGCCTGCTGAAACTGCTCCTGCACGCTGTCGAGTTCGGACTGGACGGCCTGCAATTCGTCGAGCGCGGCCTGGTTGTAGGCTTGCCACGCCTGGAGCGCCTGCTTTTTGTACTTGTTGATCTGCGACTCGCTTTCGCCGATTTCAGCGTAAAGCCGAGCAATCTGACCTTGGCCGTCGAACACCGCGCGTTCCAACGCATTCAGATCGGATTTGCGCGCGAGCCCCTCCTCGACGAGGGCGGTCTTTGATTCCAGATCGTCCTGCAACAGCACGACCTGTTCTTCCAGCGCGATGCGCTGCTCCTCGTAGCCCCAGATGCGCAGTTTTTGCGCATCAATGTTGGCATTGATCAGAGCCAGATCGTTGTTCAGCTTTTCCCGCGACAGCGTGAAACTCATCCGCTGGCTGTCGAGGATTTCGCGGATATCCGCGTCCATCGTCGACTTCACCAAGAGCTGGGTGGAAAACTCGATCTTGTCCTGGTCATCGTATTCGGCGTTGAGCCGCGCGCTCATGGCGATCAGCCGTGCCCGGCGCAGCTCGAGTTCCGTCATCCGGGTTTCCGCCGCCGTACGATCAAGCGTCAGCAGGGTCTGGCCTTCCGCTACAACCTCACCTTCTTCGACGAGGATTTCCTCGATAATGCCGCCTTCGAAGTGCTGAATGACCTTGTTGCGGCCGGTCGCAACGAAGCTTCCCTGCGAGACGACCGCGGCCGCAAGCGGCGCGGTGAATGCCCAATAGCCGAAGCCACCGAGCGACACGCCCATCAAAAGGAGCCCCAGCAGCCCGATACGCCAAATGCTGCGCGGCACATCCGAATACCACTCGGTCGTTGTGTAGGCGGGAACGTGCGCGATACTCATCTGTCAGCCTGCCTGCGGATCTGTATGGGGAGCCTGAACGGGTTGTTGTCCACCGCGCCGGCGGTTTTCCAACGCTTCCAGGACTTGCTGCCGCTGGCCGTAGACGGCGATGTTTCCGTCGGCCATCAGCATGATCTTATCGACCGAACTGAGCAGCGATGGCTTCTGCGTAATGACGACCAGCGTCATGCCTTGGCTTTTGGCATGGGTCACGGCGCGGGCGAGTGCCTGATCCCCAGCCGTGTCCAGGTTGGAGTTGGGTTCGTCCAACACGACAAGCCGCGGATTTCCAAAGAACGCCCGGGCAAGCGCAATGCGCTGCTTTTGACCGCCAGAAAGCGGCGATCCATCGGCGGCCACCACGGTTTCATAGCCTTGCGGGAAGCTTGAGATCATCTCGTGCACGTCGGCCAGGACTGCGGCTTCGTGGATTTGCGCGTCGGTGGCGTCCTCGCGCATCCGTGCGATGTTCTGTTTGATCGTGCCCGGGAATAGCTGCACGTCTTGCGGCAGATACCCGATGTTGGTGCCAAGTTGGCGTTGGTCCCAGTTCCGCAAGTCCATGAGATCGAGCCGGACCGAACCCGATGTCGGCAGAACCGATCCAACCAGCATCTTGCCCAGCGTCGTCTTTCCAGCGCCGGAATTGCCGATGACCGCCAGTGACTCGCCTGGTGCCAAGACGAAACTCAGGGCATTCAACACGACACGCTTCGTCCCTTGCGGCACGTAAAGCAGTCGCTCGACATCCAGCCGGCCCTCTGGGCGTGGGAGGATCAGCCGATCCTGGTTCAGTGGTGAGGATCGCAAGAGATTGGCGATGCGATCGTAGGCAGCCCGTGACATCAGGAAGTGGTTCCAACCCTCGATGGCGCCTTCGACCGGAGCCAGCGCCCGGCCAGCGATGATGGACGCGGCAATCACCATGCCGCCTGTGATCTGCCCTTGAATCGCGAGGTAGGCGCCCCAGCCCAGGATGCCGATCTGGGTCAACAGCCGCACGGCACGTGAAAATGCAGCGGATACGATGTTGCGGTCTTGCGCGCTGACTTGCGCCTTCAGCGAGGCAGCGGTGTCGCGGCCCCAGATCGAGACAGCCTCGGGGATCATCGCCAGCGCATTGATGATTTGGCTGTTGCGCGACATCGAGTCGAGGTGAAGGTTCGCCTTGCTTTGATGAACGTTGGCCTCGGCGAACTTGCCCGAGGTTATGCGCTGGTTGATCAAGGCGATGACGAACAAAAGCAGCGCGGTCGCCACGACGATGCTGCCAAGGTGGGGATGCACCAGGTAGATTGCCAGGATGAACAGCGGGGCGAAGGGGACATCGAGAAACGACAGAAGCGTTCCCGAGACCAGAAATCCACGCAGCTGCTGCAAGTCGCCAAGCGTCTGGTATTCGCGGCCGTTGCTGCTGAGCGAGGCGCGCGCTGCGGCGCTAAGGATCGATGAGCCGAGCTGCGCAGCCAATTCCACCGCGGTGCGCATCAGTACGAAGCGTCGAACCGCATCGAGAATGGCCTGCAGCACCACGGCGCCCACGATGACCGCGGTCAACATGATCAAGGTATCCATCGACCGGCTTGTGAGGACCCGGTCGGAGATCTGGAACAGATAGACCGGGATCGCCAGGATCAGCAGGTTGGTGGCGCAGGTGAAAACCATGACCAGAAGCATGTTTTGCCGGATCGCCCGCAGGCCGCGATTTAGGCTGCCCGCGAAATCCGTCGGGCCCAAACGCTTGTGAAAAACGCCCTTGTCACTGTGTCCGGCTCCGCCACCGCCCGACGCGGTCGCGGGTGGGCCGTCGGTCTTTTTAGGCGGGGTCTTGTCGGTTTGTTCCTCCGATGGGTAGAGATCTTCGACACCTCGAAACGCGCGACCGTCGGCATGGACGCGCTGCGATGGCTTGAGGCGCAACGCAGGCCGGCGCACGGAATGTTTGAACATCCAAGTTGCGGCATCACCCGTCTGGACGTCTTCCTGCTCTTTTTCGGCTCCAAAGTCTTTCACCGGATTATTCCTGCCTTTCTTCGGGCTAAGCCAAGACGGTTTCCATACTGTCGGCCGGGGTCTCGGTGACGGCCGGCGGGGCGATGGCGTACTCGGCCGCAGCGGGGTCGTCGCCTAGGATGCCATCGGCCAAGAACAGCACCGCCTCACTCGCCAAGTCCGAGGTGTTCTGGATCGCAAGTGGATCGTCCGCGGCGATGAACTCGGCCTGATACAGAACCGCGTCAGAGTAGGTTCCACCGGCCGAATAGATCGTTGAATCGACGCCGGCGTCCGTGACCGAAGCGACATTGATCAACTCGTTGCCGCCGGTGGTGACCTGAATTGTCGCGCCATCGGCGCCTTGCACGGTTCGAGCCGCGACCGCGACCTGATCGGCATCGCCGAGGACGTTTGTCTGCTCGACAAGTTGAATGTCGATGAGGTTGCCGGAGATATACAGGACGCTCATAACGCCTGTCCCCGCAAAGGCGGCGTCCGACAGTATCGCGTCCGAAAAGTCGTCGCCTCCTTTGGCGGCCGTCTCGGCGGCTTCGCTATAGGCCGCCGTCATCTCGACCGTCGTATCCACGCCGATGTCGGTGATCGACGCACTGTTAAAGAGCAAATTGCCGGAGGTCTCCAGAACGCCGCCGAACGCCTCGCCAAAGTGCACGTTGTCGTTGTCGAGCAGCACATTCGTCTGCGACAGGAAGCTGACGTCGATGATACTGCCGCCGACGATGATCAAGTCGTAGTGAAAGCCCAGCCCCAACAGACTGGCGAAATTCGACATTAGGTTGCCGCCGGCTTCGATGAAGGTCTCGCTGCCCTCGAAGCTGACGCTGACGACGTCGGCATCGTTTGCGAAGTTGAACTGCTGGATGTGATTGTAGTTGACGACGTTGCCCTCGATGCGGGTCACAGCCACATGGGCAGGCGCGCCCAAGGCCTCGCCGGACGGAACCGGCTTTGCGTTTGCAACGGTGCTGATCGATGCTGCGCTCACTGCTTCATCGACCGTGGAATGCGCGAAAAGGCGGCCGCCGTTCACGGCATCCAAGTTGTGCCAAACGTTGATCTGGCTGATGGCGTTTGCGAAATAGACGCCGCCCAACACCGCAATCACCGGCGCATCGATCCAATCTGTAATCAGGTGAGCTTCGTTGATCAGGACGTTGTCGCCGGCGACGACGTTATGGACAGGGGCATCCCCATCCAGGACACCCGAAGGACCCGCTGCATCGGCATCCGGGTCGGACGGCGCGAAGGCCTCGCTGTGGTCGGACAGCCGCGGCAGTTCGCCAGCGGTCTGCCCGTTGACCGTCACTTCCGATGCGTCGGCGTCGAAGGCCAGGTGAATATCGGCCCCTTCCACAGAGGGCCCGAGACCAGTTTCCTTTAGACCTTTGATTGCGTGGGCAATATCCAGCCCGGTGTCGACCATCGCGTCCTCGTCTTCGGGGTACGCGGGAAACCCAAGCGGGTCCAACGCGTCCGCCGCGGAAACCAAAGACACCAAGAGACCATCGAAAGAAGCAGGGTCGAAAAACGGAAAACCGGGATCGAAATCCCAAAGATGATCCTGATCCGAAAGCGAATTCAGCTGAACCGTGATCGTGGCCATGGATGATGGCGGCGGCACGATGAAATAGAACTCGGGCATCGCCGCGAAGGTCGGTGCCTGAAAGGCTGGGGCGCCGAAATGGCCAGGTCCGCCCGGCAGCGGCGACCAGGGGCTGCTGAAGAGGAACGGCCAGCTGGCCGCCCCGCTGGCCGGCGGAAGGGTCAAGGCGGAATACGGTCCGGGAAGAAACGGATAGTAGTCACCCAGCGCATAGGGACTGGAGACGTTCACTGTGACGTTCAAAAGACCGCCGAGGTCGGCGGTCGCGGCGCGCTCTGCCAGGAATTGATTGTATTCAACGCGAAGCCGGGCTGCTTCGGTATTGAGTCCGAATAATCCGATGAAGTGCGCGATGAGTTCGGTCTTGTCGTCGAGCAGCATGTATCAGACCCCGCACGCACTCGGCGTTCGTACTTTGGTGTCTGCTCGTGCCTCGGAACGTTTTTTGTCTTTGGTTGGCCTGCGCGAAGGGCTCCGCGCAGGCCGTTGGTGTTCTGCGATCGATTAGGCGCCGAGTCCGTCGTCGCCAATCAGGGTGCTGCTGTAGTTGCCGCCAACGACGGTCATATCGACCGTGTTGCCAAGCACGTTGGCACCCTGAACGATGCTTTGGTTGAACGCGGCGTTGTCGTTCAGCGAATCCGCCGTGGCGCCCGAATAGCCGTTGACGTAGCCGTCATCGCCATTGTTGGACCCCCAGTAGCCGCCGGACTGGCCGTAGCCGCCGTCGTTGTCGGTCATGCCGCCAAGGCCGCCGTTGCCGCCCGTCGTCGTACCGGCACCGCCCTGCGAAGAGCCGAGGCCACCGGCACCACCGGACGCACCGGCCAGCCCGACACCGATACCGGCACCCAGGCCGATACCACCGGCGTCGCCGCCACCGGCATTGCCGCTATCGCCGGACTTCCCACCGGCACCACCGGCGCCCGTGCCCGCAATACCGATACCTCCGGCATCGCCGGCTTCGGCGTTTCCGGCACCCAGGCCGACACCGACCGGGACCAGACCAAGACCGCCAAGGCCTAGGCCGGCACCAATCGCACCAGCATCGCCGCCGGCACCGGCGCCAATGCCACCGGCATGCCCGGAATCGCCACCCGCGCCGCCGTTGCCGGTCGAACCGGTTTTGCCGCCGTCACCGCCGACACCAACGCCGACGCCAAGGCCACCAACGCCGCCAGCGAGCGCGTCGCCGTTGCCGCCGGACGCGCCCTTCGCGCCAGAACCGCCGCCTTTTGCAGCCGCGCTACCTGCGCCACCGCTGGCCCCGCCGCTTCCACCGGCGCCACCGTCGGCTTCAGCGTCGATGCCATCGGCAGAGCTGGCCTTGCCGCCTTCCGACTTCTGCGTGTGGTCGTATTTGGCTTTGTTTGCCGTCGAGTTTTTGTTGGCCGTGTCGTCGTCCGACAGCGAGTTGGTCATGTTGTTGATGGTGGCAACATCATTGCCCATGCCGTTCAGCGAGTTCTTCAGAACATCGTTGAAGTGGCTGTCGTTGCCGGGATCGTAGTTCATGTTGCCCTTGGACATCATGACGTCTCCGATCGACGAACCGCCGGCCAGATCGAAGTCGGCGAAGTCGTCATCGCTCGGCTCCCAACCGGTCAAATCGACAGCAACGTCCACATCGACGTCGACCTTGGAGTCGTTTTTCACCGATGTGTTCGACGTATTCGTGGCGTCGGACGAGGACGTCGCGCCGGACTTCGCCCCCGACGTCGCGCCGGACGACGAATCGGAAGTGGACGTTCCTGTTCCGGATCCCATCCCAGTTCCGGCACCCATGCCGGTTCCGTTCCCGGAGCCGCTGGCAGTGGTGTCGTTCCAGTTGTAGTTACCATTGCCGTTCAGGTTGCCGTTTCCGTTGCCGTTCAGGTTGCCGTTGCCGTTCAGGTTGCCGTTGCCGTTACCGTTCAGGTTCACGTTCTCGCTGTGCTGACCCTGGTGCTGGCCCTGGCCCTGGCCTTGGGCTTGACCCTGGCCCTGCAATTGGCCTTGTCCCTGGCCCTGCAGTTGACCCTGAAGCTGGCCCTGCAGGCCAAAAAGATGTTGATTTCTCGGTCCGGGCATAGCCGGTCTCCTTCAAAGAGCTCGCGCGGCCACCCGTCTGTTTAATGTGGCCATTGTCGAGCGGGTTTAGGGTTGTTCAGCCGGAGACGATTCCGGGCTCACAATAAAACCTGCGGCTGAATTGCGTATTTTCTTCCAATTTCCCCCCTTTCTCTTGGATCCAACCGCTTTCCGGAAGTACAGCGCCAGAAAGCGTATCGGATTCATGAGCCCCTCAGCGCACCGCCCAAGCAGACGGCACGTCGGAAATGGTCGCGAAAGGTCGCCTTCGACGGAACCTAGGGATTTGGTCTACATCGCGGATTGGACAGCAGGAAATCGGAAATAACTTATTAATTTCAGACTGTTCTGCTCACCCGATCGTACGTTTTTCCACGTGAATATCCACGCCTTTGCGGGCGCCGAGGCAATTATCCCCAAAACGGATTGATTCGGAGCACGGGAAAAGTCATACTTGTGTAATATGCGGTGTATAACCTGTGGATAGGTTGCTAATCCTTCGATTGATTGACCGAAGTGGGGAGCAAAAGTAGACTGCACTGCGTTGAAAGGATTGATTTTGCTCGCCTTTAAAGTGTAGTTGCTATGTCGGTTCGTAGGTTATCGAGTTTAGACCGTTACGGGGAGGAGGGCCTCGGATCGGTCGGTGGAGTACTTGATGGTTTGGGGAGTACTGTCGAGTGGCGGCTGGGTTTGACCGGGTCGCTCCTAGGACGAAGGGAGAGGGGAAAATGTTTCAACCGTCGCCGGTGGTGCCGGTGCGTTCAGGAGTGAACGACACCGAAGCCAATGAGCGTGACCTCGTGGCTTTTGCAGGGCCAAAGAAGAGATTCACCAACACACTGATGCGAAACATCGAAGAAGAGTTCGATGACGTCAGCCCTGTTCGGTTCGAGACCATCGAAGAGTATCTGGACTCGATCAAAAGCAACCCGGTCTCAACCCGCGTCCTGATCGTCGACCCAGTCCTCTGCAAGGCGGATGACCGGCAATGCTACGAATTCGCCAAACGCTATCAGGACATCTATCAGGGCGATGAACCGCCCGGGATCGTCATCGCCTATTGGGACGTGGAATCCGCCCAGGAACTCTGCGAGCAGCTCGATGGGCACCTGGACCTGCGCGGCTTCATCCCGATGAACCAGAGCATCGACATCTGGCTCGGTGTTCTTCGCCTACTGGTCAACGGCGGGGTGTACTACGCACCGGACGTGCTTGGAGTGGATCCCAAGCACCCACTCCAAGGGTCCGAACCGGTCGCTGCGACGAATTCCGATGGGCATCTTGACCTTGCGCTCGGGAAGCTGACCCGCCGCGAGACCGATGTGGTGGAACTGTTGTCGAACGGTTTGCAGAACAAGCAAATTGCAGCCGAACTTGGCGTTTCGGAACACACCATCAAACTTCACATCCACCACATCATCACTAAGATGGGGGTTCACAACCGAACCGAGGCGGCGATGAAGTTCATGCAAATGAAGGGTGACTGACGAGGCAGGCATAGGCACCGGCGCCAAACAGCCGAAAGGTGGCAGCCCGGGGGAGATCGAACTGCAGGACATCCTGCTGCTGGTTGGACGCCTCAACTATGCGTGGACCAACACGGAAAGCCTTTTGATCCACCTCATAGCCGGATTGGCAAAGGTGGAAAAAGATGTCGCTGTCGTCATCTTCCTGACGCTGAGCACGACCCGGGCGCGAACCGATCTGGTCGATCGCCTTGCGAAGATGCCGGGCTTTCCGAAAGACAAGCGCGACGAAATCCTGGCGTTGACGTCCGGGCTGATGAAAGAGGGCGCGCTTCGGAACAAATACAACCATTGCATCTATTCCTTCGACCCCGAGGGCGGAAGGATTCAGACGATCATGATGCGGATCCATGACCGAAAGGACGAGATACGCGTCGGCAAGACAGAGACCGTGAACAACGCCGAGGTCGCCAACATAGACGCCTGCATTTCACGTCTGGAAAAACTCAACACGAAGATCTGGCAGACCGTTCAAAAGTTCGGCTTTCCCATCTGATCGGGCACATGACGTTACAGATTCCGCTGGGCTGCTGACCAACCCAAATTGATTTGATCGGCAAGCGCTCTCTGGCCGTGGATTTTGAATGAAGCCCGACCGAGACACCTTGGTAGCCAAAGAAAATATGTACCTTTAAAACACCGATTCGTAGTCTCTCGCGACTTGCACGTATAGCGTGCACTTGGCTGGACTTTGCCCCACAAAGAGATTTGAAAATGAGCCCTTCGGGACATTCGCTGGCAGGATTGCAACCACATGCTTAGTCCATCGTAGCTGTTGCGCAACGATGGGCAACAAAACCGAATTTGCCCAAAAATCGCCCCAATTGACCGATTATCAAGCCATTCAACGAAACAAAATGCCCGGGACAGCCCGGCGAAAGAGAGCAGGACGGTGGGAACGGGGCAGTTAACCAAACTGGTCGGATCGACTGTATTGGCGGGTCAATTGGCCGCCTGTTCGGTTGGCCCGGAATACAAGCAGCCGACAATGGACACTCCTCCGCGTTTCTCGGTGCTTGCTGCCGACGCGAAGAAACCCGTGCCGACGGCGCCTTGGTGGCAAGGGTTCAAGGATCCGGTACTGGACGAACTGGTCTCGCGGGCGCTGCGCGACAACATACGGCTGAACCAAGCCAGGCGCCGTGTCGACGAGGCCGAGGCGCTGGCCCTCACCGCGGTGCCGTTTGTCGACGTGAACGGGCGCGTGGAATCACAGCTTGCGTCGAGCAATGTCGGAGACGACCGTTCGCTGGCGTCGGCCACCGGCTTTGCCACATTCTTCGGTCCCCGCAAACATCGGATCGACGTAGCCCAAGCCCGCGTAGACCTGGCGCGCGCCGAGCGCGACGGCGCCCGTTTGCTGCTATTGTCGAACCTTATTTCCGCCTATATCGACCTGCGATTTGTCCAAGAACGGCTGGCGTTGAAACAACGCGAACGCCAATCCTGGCTGCGCACATTGCGGGACTTGCGGTCCCTGCAGGCGCAAGGCGCCACCACCCGGCTGGACATCGTGCAACCCAAAGCGGCCCTCGCCGTAACCGAGGCGGAAATCGCCAATCTCTTCAGCGAGATCACCCGCCAAAAGAACCGCATCGCAACACTTTTGGGCGCTCCGGCCGGTGTCACCAAGCTCGATCTTGGCTACGGCGGGCAGCAGCCGATGCCGCATTTCAGCGTCGCCGCCGGGGTGCCAGCTGATCTGATAAGCAACCGCCCGGACATTCGCAGTGCAGAGCGCAACTATCGGGTTGCCGTTGCTGAGATCGGTGTAGCTGAGGCATTGCGCTATCCAACGCTGACACTGTCGGGCACGGTATCGGTCCGGTCCGATACTGACCCAGTGACGGGCGGCCTTGGTGTGCTCGGCGCGAATATCCCGATTTTTGACCAGGGCGGCCGACAAGCGACGGTCACCGCACGTGAGATACAGGCCAACATCGCATTCTTGGAATGGAAAGCGCGGGTGCTGGCGGCAATCGAAGAAGTGGAAACCCTACTTGCCTCTATGGGCAACACAGAAAAGGCCATCTCGGCCTCTCGCCAGGGTGTTGCACTTAACTCAGAGGCGGTGAGTTTGGCGCGAAAGCTTTTGCGAGCGCAGGAGATTTCGGTGTTGGACTTCGTGGGATTGCAACGCAACTTGTTGAATGCGCAGGCGGACCTGGCGCAGAACCGGCGCCAGGCAGCCGCGAATTACGTTGCCCTGCAACTTGCTGTCGGAGCTGGGAGCGTCTCGACAGCGATCGTTCCCGCCTACTGATTTGGGGTCTTTCAGCCCGATCACAGCGAAGCTGCCGATGCTTGGGCGGGTCCTCAGCCGAACGCTTTGCTTGGCCAACTGATCGGTGCGAACGCCCTTTGCTGGGTGACTTCGGATGATGGGGGGCCGCGATCCGAACCAGCCGCCGAAATCGGCGCGCTCGAAGATCTAGTTGCGCAGTGCCGCGATACGCTTCGGGCCCGTCCTAGAAACAACCTCCTCGAACGCCTCCCCAACCGCAGTTGGCCTCAGCCCGTCATCAACCAGATTGATTTCGGGACGGCGTCCTTTCCATGGGTAAGGGTTAGCCGCGAACCAGGCATGACGCTCGACAAATGGCAGGTCTTCCATCATTAAAATGGCCGCTTCGACGAAGGCCGCATTCTGCGCATAGGTGACGGCCCGGGACCTCTTCCAGTCGATGCGCGCAAATTCCGTGACCCAGATCGGCCGCCGGTACTCGGCATAGACAGCCTTCAGCCAAGACTTGAACTCCGCCACATCGCCGTTGGTCGAATAGTAATGTACGGCCATGAAATCGACCCGGAGACCGCGGGCCGCAGCGGCGGACATGAAACGTCTCTGCCACGAGCCTCGACCCAAAGTCCCGCCCCGGGTCGTGGCCGGGCTCCCCAATCGCAATCCGCGGGCTTCCAGTTGCGGCCAAAGTGCGATTGCTTGGGCAACGGTTAGGTTGGCTTGATGGCTGCCGCGCCCATCCGGTTCGTTGAACCCCAGCAAAGTGGTGACCGGCAGGTCGGATGAGATCTTGTCCCGCACATTCTCGGCGCTGTGGATCATCGGAACGAATTCCACTGACCGACGCTGCCCGCCGGCGTGCCAGATTTGGTCGGCCCGCCAATTGTAATACCAGCCAAGGGCGCGCGTGCGTTCAATCCACTCCAGCATGGTGAAGCGCGAGTTCTCCCATGCACCGATGCCGGCCTTTTGGGCCATGGCGGAACTGGCGAACAAAAGGAGGAATACTGCGACCAGCGCCTGTTTGATCATGTCTGCCTCGTGCGGTTTTTTCGCGAGAGGCTAGGAACGGAATTCGGCGAATCTCGGGTTGGAACGGGGCAAGATTGGGGCAAACAACAGCAAGCACAGGGTTGTGCGCGACGCGGATTCTCGAAGCGATACGAAGTGTGAGGTCAGAGCTTGGATCCCCACCGTCTGGCCAGATCGCCAAGCCACGGCGATCGTGGAGTTGCATCAACCGGTGCAGCTCGGTTCAGAATGACGGATGTTTGGATTCTAACGCGTTGAGTGCTATCAATCAGTTCGGAGCATTGGTTCATGTGGGGGAGAAAAATGCAGTGGATTCTTGGGATTATCGTATCGGGCTCGGTATTCCTTGCGGTGCCGACCACCGCTATCGCGCAATCCGACGACTTGCCGTTGCCGAAACTGGAATTCTGCGATCCGTTGCTGAATACCGGCGCCGATGAGGCCGAGGACGAAGGCGATGAGGACGTCCTGCTGACCCGCAAACGGCGTTACGATTTGGAGCAAAGCGAATTCCTGGAATCCGAGCAGGCGATCATGGATGCGCTTTACGAAGAGAAATGGGACCTCAACACCGGCCAATCCATCCCGCGCACCGACCTCTGCGCGAGTGAGCCGAACTATCTTATTCACTGGGCAGAATTAACCAGCAAGAACGAGCAAGGCGAGATCGTGGTGCTTGCCGAGGGGACCTTTCGGTTCCAGAAAGACAAGACATTCGAGTATGTCTACAAAGACCGCCCCTATTACGGGACTTGGGGGATTTCAGACTTTTGGATCTGGCTAAAGGCGGACTGGCTGAACGAAGGCGAACCCATCGTCGCAAAGGTCGAGATGGTGCGGACGCCGGTCGAGGTGACCTATTCCGACGGTGAGACCGAGTCCTACATCGATGAGGTTTTCCGCATAGGTTGGTTTCGCTTCACGCGAATTGAAACGACCGAAAAGGGCAAAATCCACGATTGTGCATGTTGATCCCTGTTCCGCCAGCATGAGCCGAAGCTGCGCCGCATTCGCGCCGCTAAGCAAACGGAGGTCTGAGGTTGGGCTCAAACCCCTAGAGGTGCCGGTGCATAAGGGCGAAGCATTGGCGGAGACTCAAACGCGCGCCATCGCGCGTGACGCTCCCAACTAAATGGCATCGTCGGATTGCCCTCTGCCCGGGGGGCGCATCTCCCGGAACCCGGCGTTGAAGCTTTCGCAGTGGCCATTGTCCTATAGTGATCCTGTTTCGATGAAGGCAGTCTTGGCACCGGCTGCTGGGATCCAAAAACGCGATTGGTATCAAGCGCCTAACACCAAGGCCCGTCAGGCGCCTCAAGCCGACATGTGCCCAATGTTGGCAATTTGCGGTCATGGTTGATCTCTGTCATCCCCGATGGCAGATATTTTGGGTATGAGACTCCGCATTGATTTCCATAAGCGGAAGGTTTCATCGATGTCGCAGACAGAGGACTACGAACGGGCCAAACGGCGCGCCGAGGCCAAGTACCAATTCTACGTTCATGCCGCCGTCTATGTCGCGGTCATGGCGTTGCTGGTGATCATCGACATGCTCACGTCGCCCGGATCCACCTGGTCCATCTGGCCGCTGATCGGTTGGGGCCTGGCCGTTGCGCTGCACGCCGCGCGGGTCTTCGTTTTCGCCGACAAAGGCGCGATCGTCGATGCTCTTACCGAACAGGAGCTGCGGAATTCGGGGGACGATAAGCGCGACAGCGGCGTGTAGCGAGAGGTCCCAACGCAATGACAGAGCGCCCGTTTGACATCGTTCTGTGGGGGGCGACTGGTGCCACTGGGCGCCGCGCCGCGCACCATCTGGCCAGGCGTTGCGGGGAACAGAACCTGCGGCTGGCGATCGGTGGAAGAAACCGCGAGAAACTGGAGGCCGTGCGCGCAGAGCTGCCCGAGGCGAGCAACCCGATCCCGCTGGTGGTGGGCGACAGCCATGACGCCGCGTTTCTGGCAGACGTGACGGCCAAGGCGACGGTGGTGGCGTCCACGGTCGGGCCCTTCGCGCTCTATGGCAGCGCGCTTGTCGCGGCGTGCGTGGAGAACGGCACGCAGTACTGCGATCTGACGGCCGAGCCGCAATGGATGCGCGCGATGATCGACGCGCATGAGGCCAAGGCGCGCGAAACCGGCGCTCGGATCGTGCATGCCTGCGGGCACGACTCGATCCCGTCCGATCTTGGCGTGCAGTTCCTGCAAGACGCCGCGCTGGAGCGCTATGGCAAGCCCTGCAAACGTGTTGCCACCCGGGTCACGCGGATGAAGGGTGGCTTCAGCGGTGGCACGGCCGCGAGTTTCCTCAATGCGATGAAGCTTCGCGAGACCGACCCGAACTTCAGCCAGTTGTCAGTGGATCCCTATGCGCTCTGCCCCGAAGGCGAACGGGATGGTCCTGATGGCCCCGACCGTATGATGCCGATCGAGGTCACCTGGGATGCGGACCTGCAGGCTTGGACCAAGCCCTATTTTATGGGGCCGATGAATTCAAAGGTGGTGCGGCGCACCAACGCGATCATGGGGTATCCCTATGGCCGCGACTTCAGCTATCAGGAGACCGGGTTGACCCGAGGCGGGATCGGCGGATGGTGGGCGGCCATGAGAAGCACGCTGTTCGGCCGGCTATTTCTGACCGCAATGGCGATCCCAGCAACACGTAGAATTCTTCAGCGCAAGGTGCTGCCGAAGTCTGGCGAAGGGCCAAGCAAGGAGGTCCGCGAGTCCGGTTCCTACGAATTGGTGCTAGTCGGAGAAATGCCGGACGGCACCACTCTCAAGGCCCGGATCACGGGTCAGGGAGATCCCGGCGTGCGTTCCACAACGCTCATGCTGACCGAAGCGGCCCTGTGTCTGGCCGAGGCCGCGGACAGGATGCCGGTGGGCGGCGGCTTTTGGACCCCGGCCGCCGCAATGGGCGCGCTCTTGCGCGACCGGATCACAAAGCATGCGGGGCTGAGCTTCGAGATCATCTGACCGGGCCTTGAAGTACACCTTCAGATCACAGAGTGTCGTACGGCCTTGGCTGTGTTCCATCCACATCAGTGAAGCCGAAGTCCCGCGCCAACAGGGCCGCTTCCTGGATCTGGCCGGATCGGGACATGACATCGGGGTCGGCCGCTAGGGCCGCGACGGCGCGTCCAACAAACTGGGCCGTTTCGCGCTTTGGCATTTCTCCCTTCTTCTTGTCGATCACATGACCTGGATAGAGCGACATCACGGCGACCCCGTGTTGCCTCAACTCATGGGCCATGTCGCGGTTCATCGCGTCGGTTGCGGCTTTCGCGGCGCCGTAGGCGACATTGCCATAGTACTTCCGGGCCGCGTAGAACGAGACGTTCACGATCAATCCGGAGCCTTGCGCAACCATGATCGGCGCGGCGCAGTTTGCCGCCACATAGCTCGACCGAACGCTGACTTGGTGCATCTCGTTCCACAGATCGAGGGGCTGGGTCCAGAACGGGTCCTTCCACCTGAACCCCTTGTTGGCAGAGCGGTTGCGCAGCCGGACGTAGCCACCCCAGGCGTTGTTGACCAGGATGTCCAGCCGCCCCGATTGGCTTACGATCCGATCGAAGACGGCCGAGACAGCCGTGTCGTCACCATGATCGCACACGACGGCGACGCCTTGGCCGCCTGCTTCGGTGATATGCCTTACACCCCGATCGGTGATTGTGCGGCCGGTCACGTAGACCGTTGCGCCTGCCTCGCCGAGGCCCAGAGCGATCCCTTTGCCAACGCTGCGTGTTCCTCCCGTCACCAGGGCGACTTTTCCGGTCAACGGGCGCATTCCGCGCTCACCCGCTCGCGGCCGTCGACAGGGCGTTCAGCACAAGAACCCCGGCAAGAATCAAACCGATCCCGAGATACGCGTAGCCGTCAAGCGACTGGCCAAAAACAACGGCCCCCATCAGCGTGACACCCGCAATGCCGCCACCGGCCCAGACCGAATAAGCGATCCCAAGGGGCATGGTGCGCACGACAAGCGACATCACGTAGAACGCGACGGCAAAGCAGATCAGCGTCAGACCGGCATAGCCGATCTTGGTGAACCCGTCCGACAGCTTGAGCGATGCGCTGGCGAGGATCTCGATGCCGACCCCGATTGCCAGTAAGACCCAGTGCATTGAAAACTCCTTTCATTCGAGAACCGAAAATTCGGGGCGGCGCGGTCGCCCGGCGTCACCCCGTGATTTGTTTCAACACCTTTGCATCGACACAGGCGGCTCCAAGAAGTCCGCCCATAAACGCGCCCGGAATGCCTGGGCTCGCCACGTCCTGGCCCGCAAGGAAAAGGCCAGGGATCGGTGTCTGTGCCCGCAGCGCGTCGCACATGACACGCTCGGGGGTCACGTCGAGGCCGTAGAACGCCCCCTTGCGATGCCCGGTGAAGGAGACGGTCAAAAGCGGCGTGGCCAGGTCTCGGTACACCACCAGCTTGGCCAGACCCGGGAAGTAGCTCTCGAACTGCGCCATGATCGTTTCCTCGGCCCGGCGCTTGAAGTCGGCGTAGTCGTCGCCGCCCGTGCCCGGCGGCTGGTCCGCCCATTGGGCGACCGTGGACCAATCGGCCCAGACCAACAATTGTCCCATGTGCTTCTGCCGCGGGCCCGGATCGTGCGCCGGGTTCTTGAGCGATCCGAATGACGCGGTCATGTGGGGCGGTGGTGCGTCTGGCGCATCCGTCCAAACAACGTCGGCCTCTCCTGTCGGAAAGAACCAATGGTTGGCTTTGGTGGCGCCGGCGGCCTCGATGTCGCCCTCGAAGCCGAGGAACACGGTGAAATGCGCGATGCTGGAGGGCAACGCGCGGATCTGCGCCATCCAGTCCTGGTGCCCGCAGTCTTCGGGCAACAGCGTGTCGATTGTCTCGCGCGCGCCGATATCGGACAGCACGGCCTTCGCCCGGATCTCTGTACCGTCATCGGTCGTGACGCCCACAACGGAGCCGCCGTCGAAGAGCAAGCCCTTGACGCGGACGCCCGCGTGGGCCTCGCCGCCGTGCTTGGCGATGGTCGGGATCATGGCTTCGGCAAACGCGGCGCTGCCCCCAACGGGATACCACGACCCGCTCCACAGGTAGGCCGCGGATATCAGGGCGTGCATCGAAAAGCTCGCCTTGCTCGGGCGTCCGCCATGATCGCCCCGCTGCGCGGCCATGGCGGCGGCAAGCCGGGGATCGTCGGTAATCTCGTCGATGACCTCTTTGGTTGTGCGGGCGCACCATTTCGATATCGCGCGCCGGTTCCACCAGTCGAGCAGATCGCCGGCGATCTCGGGCATTGCCCGGGTCGGGAATATCTTGAGCACCGCCTCGCGGCCTTCGCGCAACGCTCGGGTCCAGGCCTCGATCGCTTCGGCCTGATCGGGGAAGCGGTCCTTGAGGTCCCGTTCCTGTGCTTCATAGGGCCGGGACAGCGACAGCGGCTCGTCCGATCCAATGTGCAGAGTGTCGTAGATCGCCCCCAACGACACGAATTCGATGGGCGTGTCGCACAGCCAATCGAGCAGACCGCGCATGTGATCCCCGGGCGCCACGCCGCTGAGGTAATGCACGCCCACGTCCCAGGTGAACCCGTCGCGGGTAAAGCTGTGGGTCAGGCCGCCGAGCGTCTGGTGCTGTTCGAGCAGAAGTACCTTTTGCCCGACACGGCTCAACGCCGCGGCAGCTGCCATGCCCCCCATGCCTGAGCCAATAACGATGACGTCCCAGTGTTCATGATCTGAATTTGGCATTGTGCTATCTTTCCGTAATTCAATCGGTCGGCGCATGGCTGGCGGCGCCCTCCCTGAGAACACGCAAGCGACGCCTCATAAGACAGCAAAGCCAACCTTCCCGGGCAGTTTGGGAAATGCGGCGGCAGTGGCATGCCTATCACCCAGGCGATCTGCATACTTTGACCTGCCTCAACGCGTTCGCGCACGTTCTGCGCCATAAGACCGCGAGCCGGGCGCGTCGGCCGTCCGATCCGGCGTTATTGGAGGGTTCGAGAATGGATGGCGCAGTCCTCTTCGCGACGAAATACGGCAGCACAGCGGAGTACGCCGGGTGGATTGGACAAGCGGCGGGGCTGCCCGTTTTCGATGTCCGGAAAGAGGCCGTCGACCCGGAAGAGTTTGACTTCCTGATCCTCGTGACCCCGGTGATCTACTACAAACTTCTGATCACGGATTGGGTGCAGAGAAACCTGACCAAGCTCAACGGAAAACCGATCATCATGGTGACGGTCTCCGGTGCCCCGCCGGGTCCGAAGCTCGATGCCTGGGTGGGCGACAGCCTGCCTGCCGAGTTCATCGCCAATGCGACGCATGTCGCACTACGCGGGCGGCAAATCCCGGGCGAGCTTACCTGGTTCGATCGCGCCATGCTGATCATCGCGGCCTGGCGGAACCCCGATCCCGTGGCGAGCGAGGAAGAGCTCAAGGGGTTTGACTATATGGACAAGGAAAGCATCGCACCGATCGTCGCCCTGGCAAATGAATACAAAGCGCGCGAGCCCGCGGCCTCTGAAGCCCAGGCGGCGACCTGAGACAGCCCATGGCCCGCAAGACCGAAACAGTAGACCCCCGCACCGGCACGCGCGACGCGGAGGCTGGCCCGCTCTCGGAGGACTTCAAAAGTTCATTTCACGCGATGCGGCACTGCGCGCCAGAAGGCGTGCAAAACTGCTTTGTGTTCTCTATGCCTAGGAGCTGTCCGCCATGACCAATCCTCATCCGAATGTCGAACTGCTGATGAAGCTCAACCTTCGAGATCTCGATGCATCCGCGGCGCTCTTTTCCGACGACTTCGTCTGGCACTTCTTCAATCCGAAGCTTCCGGATTTGCAGGGGGATTACTCCGGTGTCGACGGTCTGAAAGCGTTTTTTGGCGCCATGGCGAAGCGGACCAAAGGTTCGTTCAACGTCCAGCCAGTCTCGATCACACCTGTCGGCAACGAATTGATCGTCGTCCATGTCCGGGACGTGATGCAACTCGAAGGCGAAGCGTTGGAGGTCGATGCCGTGGTTGTCTGGCGCATTGTGAATGGCCAGATCAGCGAGGCGTGGGACATACCAGCGGTTTATACTACGCCGCCTCGGCTACGCGCTGATGAAACCCAGACGCGATAACTCTGAACATAGCGGTGGCGATTGGGCTGCCCCTTTTTCGTTTACGGGCTTAGGCGCTCGTGCGTCGTTGGGCCCGTTTCCATCGGTATGAACGC
The DNA here is from genome assembly GCA_030066215.1 of Rhodobacter sp. GTDB lineage: Bacteria > Pseudomonadota > Alphaproteobacteria > Rhodobacterales > Rhodobacteraceae > JASJCA01. The sequence continues at coordinate 58,815 of JASJCA010000005.1, forward strand.
CTCCCGGGCTGGTGGTCTTTATACTCTGGCACTGTGCAGTCTGGCGGCGGTGTAGTGCCTCCTCCTGACCCTCCTATCGCGATTGGACAAAGAGGTGTCACCAGTCGCTTATGCGTCCACGGCTCGCCGGACTGGCAAATAATGCAGCCGAGTGCCACAGGTTTTTTGCAGTGATGGACACCCGTCGGGAATGCTCCACATGTCGGACCGCTGGGATTCGGACAATTGGATGCCTTTGGGCCTGCCACTAGACCGCATCTTAGCGAACAAAATGGCGATGACGCCTCCAAAGGATTTGGGAGACGCCTTTGCTCGCCGTCCGGATTTCTGAAACCACTTCCGCCTATCGCACTGTCGCTTTCAGCAATCGAACTGCCGCCGCGTCAAATGGGCGAGAGAGAAGCGGCCAATGTAGGACCGTGAGTCCTCGCGGATGAGATCGGCCCACGTATTCGTCTTTATCACCTACTCCCTGACAGCCGTTGGGCCCACCGCGCTGCAGCAGGCTAACCCGAGAATTACCGGAATGTCGCCCACTCGTCCTGCAGCCCGTCATCTGGATGGACCCCGGATCGGCCATGCCCTACCTATCGATCCCGAGCAGTCACGTCAGGCCGGTCCGTTCATCATTTCAGGAAGTCATTTTCGCTTAAGGAGGCGATTGGATGTCAGCGCTAGACCTCCGCCGAAAGTTCAATCCTAGGCTCGCAGGGCTTCCCAAATATCCGAACTTCCAAGGTTGGCTCATCGTCGGGGGATTTGTCTGCCAGATCGTCTTTGCCGTACTTCTGGGCCACGTCATCATCCGCGGCGGCCTCTCGGTTTGGTCCTTGGCGCTTTCGCCCGTCTTGATGCTGTTCATTGGAACCCGCCTCCGGGCGTTGAACAACGTTGTGCACGAGACGTCGCATGCGAGCTTCGTGCAGGATCGGCCTCAGAACGCTGCGATCGGGAAGGTCTGCTCGGCCCTCACCATGGGCAGCTTTCTGGACTACCGGGACGAGCAGCTCTCGCATCATGCCTATGTCGGGGACTACGCCAAGGATCTTGACTTTCAGGGCATCGAGCGCCTGGCGCTCCACGAACCGCTCACCCGTCGAGTCCTGTTTCGGCACGTCCTGACGCCCCTGATTGGTCGGCACCTGCCATACTACCTGCATCTGAATCTCTCGCGGCGCGACGGTCCGATTTTCCTCGGGCTCAAGATCGCGATCCTGCTGGGCGTTCTTGCGATCACATTTGCGGCGCCGCTCACCTCTCTGCTGTTCTTGGTGGTCCCGTACGTGTTCGTCTTTTCGGCACTGAACTATTGGGCGGATTGCATGGATCACGCCGGGCTCGTCGGAGGCGCGGACGACCTGGACAAATCACGGAACATACTGGCGCCCAAGGCCGTCGCCTGGCTGTTCTTCCCGCGCCACGACAGCTATCACCTCGCGCACCATCTGTTTCCCCAGGTGCCAGCTCGCCACCTTGGAGCTACGCACGAGATTCTCGCCCGAGACGAGACTTACAGATCCAGACCGAACGCAATGGGTGGGCGGCCCGCCCTCGCAGTGCGGAATTCGACACAACCGCTGAACTAGGAGCTTCGAACGCAAAGTCGTCGATTTGTTCGTCACGCTGACTGCGGTTCTAGCTCGCCACGCATTGCGTCGACCGTGACGCATGCTTCCCCTTCGACGCCGGGACCGATCACTCGCCGTTCGCTGAGGTCTGCCTAAATCTTTGCAGTCAAACCTTGCAATCCATCATCTTTGCCGAGCGAGTGTCTGGTCTGGCGCTCCATGTGGCGCGGTTCGGTTCAGCATCATTCGGAGCCGATTGACCGAGGTCAATGCGCGGCATTGCAGCCTCAATAGGGTTTCCGGGTACACGCTTTCGTTGGGCTTTATGTGGAACTAAGGGTTTGACTTCGAGGGAGGCGTTGGAATGGCTGACCCACCCGATAGCTACGCGGCACGTGACTATTTGCGACCGTATCTGCCGTTCTTGCCGGATGTGATGCGTTTGCCCAGGGATCCGGAAGAAGAGTGGTGGACATGGCGGGATACGCAGGTCCATCTCGACCGGCTCGACGCCGATGACGCCCCGCTGAAGGTCATACTCCTGCACGGCGGCGGTGGAAACGGACGCGTCATCGGGGCCTTTGGGGCGCTCGTGCATAGTCTCGGATACAGCTACGTGGCACCCGATCTGCCCGGGTTCGGGCTAACGGTGCCCGGCCCGGACTACGACCCCGACTACCGGTCGTGGGTCGCCTTGGTGGCGGATCTGATCGATCGCGAGCAGAGCCGCGATGGCCTACCCGTCGTAACCTTCGGTGGGAGCCTCGGCGGGATGCTGGCCTACAATGTGGCGGCGGCAAGCGGCAAGGTCCGAGGTGTGATCGCCACGACCCTGGCCGACCCGCGCAACATCGAAGCTTTGGACGCCCTGGCCCGCAGCAAGCTCTGGAGCCGGATCGGCAATCTGTTCATGAACGTGGTCCCGCGCCTCACGGATCGTCTGACCATCCCGGCGCGGATGATTTCAAGAATGGATGCGATGACGAACGATCCCGCCTTTTCGCGCGTCTTCGTCGGGGACCCGCTGGTCGGCGGCGCGCGCGTGAAGATCGGCTTTTACCGCTCCATGGCAAGCTATGATCCGCCGATTGCGCCAGAGGCGTTCGATCTCTGTCCGCTGCTGCTGGCACACCCCGCCGAGGACACCTGGACGCCGTTGTCGGTCAGCAAGCCGTTCTTCGACAGGCTTGGCTGCGACAAAGAGTTGATCACGTTGGAGGGGTGCGGGCATCTTCCCTATGAGGAACCGGGCGTGTCTCAGCTGCGCGAGGCTGTCCGGCGCTTTCTGAGTCGAATTTCAAGCCAAGTGCAACGCTCGGACCCTAGCCCGGTTGCGGGGTCGTAGTATCGCCCGAAAACCGCGCTGCCTTACGCAATTGCCGATGGGTGCGCCGCGATCGAACTTACAGTGTGCACGACTGTCTCAAAGGCCTATGTCCCCACACTCCGGCGGCAGGGGAATAACTTAGGGCGGTATCTGCGTTACCGATCCAGCGAAGCGTCAGCTTTGGGGTGGCCGTTGCCCCAGATCTTTCTTGCGTCTTTGGCGATCAGACGCTCTTGCACGCGATCCAGCTCTTCCAGAGCCTTGGTCGTATCCTGCGTTCGCTGGAATGCCCTGTCATAGGCGCGGCGGACGGATCGGGGGCGCCAGGGGAGGATTGCCGCGGCGAGCCAGCCACGCAGCTCTGGCGGGAGGCGGTCGAACTCATGCATGGGATTTTCGGACCTGCGCTTGCGTTTGAGCCTGGTCGTGCCGAGGTTTCTGGGCATCAGGTCGTCTTTCCGGACATCGGACGGTACGATCCCCGCCGGTACGAACAGGCGGCGGCTGTCATGCCACGATACGCAGAAGCAGCGTGAGGCTGGCGGCTGCAATAAGCGCGCCGCCGAGAATATGCAGGCTGGCCGAGAGCCGCCTTATGTCGTCGCCCGCGCCGAGGCCAACGACACTGAGGCGGCGCGCCGCGACCCCGGACCAGGCGACGAGCAGATTGAAGGCGGCGGTGCCGAGCCCCATGGACAAGACCGCGAGGCAGCCTATCCAGAACACATCGAACCGAAGGGCGATGGCGAGCAGAAACAGCGCGCCGGTGCAGGGGCGCAACGCGATGCTGCCGACCAAGAGCGCCGTGTCTCGAAGGCCGGTAAGCGCCTCCGCCTCTGTCACACTGGGGCCATGCGCGTGGTTGCACTGCGCAGAATGCCCCTGCCGCCACAGCCGAATGCCGCGAAAGATGAGATAGGCCCCGATCGCCGCGATCGCGGCGTAGCTCGCCGGGGCCAGCCAGGTGTCGGCCATGAGCCCCAATCGCCGCGTTCCGATCCCGAAGAGAACCGCCAGCGCGCCTACGATCACGATGGCCGATGCCGCCTGCGCCAGGCTGGCGACAACGGTCAGCACAGTCATCCTGCGCAAGGTGGCGCCCGACGCCAAGGCCGCGCCGCCCAAAAGCACCTTGCCGTGACCGGGGCCGAGCGCGTGTACGAAGCCGTAAGCGGCTGTGGCCAGGCAAAGGGTCCAGACCGCGGCGGGCTCGCCGGCCTGAACCGCCCGCAAAGCGCGTGCCATGGCTTCTTGAAAGCTCCTTTGCGCCGCCGTCGCCCAAGTCGCGACGTCTCCCCACGGCACGAAAAGCCAGAGAAGGGACGCCGCAACCGCCACGCCGACAACCGGCAGGACCGCGCCTACGCGCATTTCAGCCAAACCTGATCGGCGAAGAGGCGCCCGACATCCTCCTGTTCGGGGCTCTCCTCGCGCGACAACGCCGCCAGTTGCACCAAAAGCTCCTCGGCCGCATCGTCCGGCTCGAAGGGAATGATCTCGGCCGAACAGCCGTCCGGCAGGCTGTCGTCCACGGCAACGACCGCATAGGCGTAGAAGTACATCGGGTCGTAGAACCTCAGCACATAATCGCCCGCAACGGACAAGGGCTGGTCCAGCGGCAGGTCGAAGGCCACGGTGATCCGGTCGTCGGCCATCCAGGACGATCCGTTGGCTGGCCGGGTCAGGGCGACCTTGGCCGCGCCGGTCTCGAGGTGGATGTCGCCCTCGTAGCCCTCCGGCCAGTCGGTTTCGCCGGCGACGATGATCGCGCGGTCGGCATCGTCCAACTTGCCGTCGCCATCCTTGTCGAGGTCCAGAATGTCGAACAGCATCAGGCTGGCGAACGCGTCATAGGTCCAGGTGACGCGCAGCGACACCAGCCGACCGTCCTCGTCGAAGGTGAACCCCGCCTCAGCGTCGACAAAGACATGCGGATGCGACAGGGCCGCGCCGCCATGGCTCAGGCCGGAGAGGAAGACGAACAGGCACAAAAGGCATCTCATGCCCGTTCGTCGCACGCCTCACAGGCAGCCTGCAAGCACGCCGGCGAGATTCCGCAAAAGCTGCGGATACATGCCCGGCCCCGGCTCGAGATCCGAGCCCAGCGGGTCGAGAACGCCGGTCTTCGCCTCCGTCCCATCCAACACGACGGCGACGAGGCCGGGGTTGTATTGCGGCTCTGACAGAACGCAATCGATCCCCTCGTCGCGCACCCGCTCTTGGATTTCGGCGATCCGCGCCGGGCTTGGGTCCGTGGCGTCGCCAAGCGAGATCGCGCCCGAGGCCGGGATGTCGAAGGCCGTCTCGAAGTACTGGTAGGCGTCGTGGAACACGACGAAAGACTTGCCGCGGGCCGGGTCGAGGGTGGCGGAAATCTCGGTTTTCACTGCATCGATTTCGGCGCGCCCGGCGGCCGCGTTGGCGAAGTAGGCGCCGGCATTGTCGGGATCGGTCGCGGACAACTCAGCCGCAATCACGTTCAGCCAGGCGCTTGCATTGTCCGGGGACAGCCAGGCATGCGGATCATGTGCGCCATGGTCGTGCCCCTCGTGCCCATGTTCGTCCTCGGCATGCTCCTCGTGGCCGTGTTCATCCTCGGCATGCTCCTCGTGGCCATGTTCGTCTTCGGCATGGTCGTCGTGCCCGTGGTCTTTTTCGGCATGTTCGTCGTGCCCGTCCTCGCCCTCGGCATGATCCTCAGCCCCGTGCGAATCCTCTGCGTGCTCGTCGTGGCCATGCTCGTCCTCGTCATGGTCCCCATGGTCTTCGTCGCCGTGATCGTGGGCTTCGAACAGCGCGCCTTCGCGAAACTCCAGCAGGCTGGTTTCGTCGATCTCCAAAAGCGTGGTGACGGCTGCATCGGTGGCAAGCGTCTCGACCGCATCCTCCATCCAGGGCGCCAAATCCTCGCCCATCCAGAACACAACATCAGCGTTCTGCAGCGCTTCGGCTTCCGACGGGCGCAGGCTGTATTCGTGCGGCGAGGCGCCCGGCGGGACGATAAGGTCCGGGCTGCCGACACCCGCCATAACCCTGGCGACAAGCGAGTGAACCGGTGCTATGTCGACCGCGACGGACGGAACGTCCGCCATGGCCGTGCCCCCCAGCAGTGCGGCCGAGAGGGAGACGGGGAGAAGCTTGGTGGACATCCGTACCTCAGTGTGATGTTATAACATTTCGATCGGTTATCCGACATTGCAGCGGATGACAAGCGCGGAGCGAAACATGGCGTCAAACAGCGAACACGCGGCCCAGTCCTGCGGGGACGGTCATGCGGACGAGGTTGAAACGGCGCTGGAAATGGCCGAGGCGCAGTGCAGGGAACAAGGCCTGCGCATGACCTCGGGCCGCCAAAAAGTGCTGGGATTGCTTCTGCGCGAGCATCGGGCGCTCGGGGCCTACGAGATCATCGACCTGATGGATGCCGAGGGGTGGCGGGTGAAGCCGCCGATTGCCTATCGCGCCTTGAACTTCCTGACCAGACACGGGTTCGCCCATCGGATCGAGCGGTTGAACGCCTTCGTCGCTTGCAGTCATCCCGGCGAGCGCCACTCGCCGGCCTTCATGATCTGCCGCATGTGCCACGCCGTCGCCGAGGCGCATCTGAACCCCGCCAAAGGCGCCTTGGGCGCCGCAGCCCGCGCCGCCGGCTTTCAGATCGAGCGCACCATGGTCGAGGCCGAGGGCATTTGCCCTGCCTGTTCGGAAGCCGCCGCCGCATGAGCCTGATCGCCGTCGAAGACCTCAGCATTCGCTATCGCGCGAACACGGTGCTGCGCAACGTGGACCTGACCGTCGAGCCCGGAGAGATCGTCACCATCGTCGGGCCGAACGGGTCCGGCAAGACCAGCCTGCTGAAGGCGATCATCGGGGCCGCCGAAGCCGCTGCCGGCGTCATCACCAAAAAGCCGGGGCTGCGCATCGGCTATGTGCCGCAGCGGCTGCATATCGACCCGACCCTGCCGATCACCGTCGAACGATTCATGCGGCTCTTGGGCCGGGTCAACCGCGCGGCCTGCACCTCAGCGCTCGAGGCCGCCGGCGTCCCGGACCTTTTAAAGCGCCAGATGTCCGAGCTCTCGGGCGGACAATTCCAACGCGTGCTGCTGGCGCGCGCGCTGATCGGCAAGCCGGACATCCTGTTGCTCGACGAGGCGACGCAGGGCCTGGATCAGTCGGGCTCGGCCGCCTTCTATCGCCAGATCGAGACCGTGCGGCGTGACACCGGCTGCGCCGTCCTGATGATCAGCCACGAGCTGCACGTGGTGATGAGCGCCTCGGACCGGGTGATCTGCCTCAACGGCCATGTCTGCTGCGAAGGCACGCCCGCCGTCGTCGCCTCGGCGCCTGAATACCGCGCGCTCTTCGGGACCGGGACCGGCGGCGCCCTGGCGCTCTACCGGCACGACCACGATCACGATCACACCCACCTGCAAGACGCCAAGACGACCGAGGCGGCCGAGTGATGCTGGACGACTTCATGACCCGGGCGACGCTGGCCGGGATCGGCGTGGCCACTGCGGCCGCGCCGCTCGGCTGCTTCGTCGTCTGGCGCCGGATGGCCTATTTCGGGGACGCAACCGCCCACGCAGCCATGCTTGGCGTCGCTCTTTCTCTGGCCTTCCAAATGTCGATCTTCGTTGGCGCGATGGTTGTCGCGCTGTTGATGGCAATGACCGTGACGCTGCTCTCGGGCCGCGGCTACGCAATGGACACGCTTTTGGGCGTTTTGGCCCATTCGTCGCTGGCCTTCGGCTTGGTCGCGGTGTCGTTCCTGTCTGGCATCCGCATCGACCTGATGGCCTATCTCTTCGGGGACATCCTGGCAGTGTCCCGCGGCGATCTTTTGGTGATCTGGGGCGGTGCGGCGCTTGTCGTCGGCTTGATTGTCTGGCGCTGGTCATCGCTCTTGGCTGCGACGCTCAACGAGGAACTGGCCTATGCGGCGGGGCTCGACCCGCGGCGCGAGCAGCTGATCCTGACGCTGTCGCTGGCCATCACCGTCGCGGTCGCGATCAAGGTGGTCGGCGTCCTGCTGATCGCCGCGATGCTGATCATCCCCGCCGCCGCCGCCCGCGGACTTGCCCGCACGCCCGAGGCGATGGCATTCATCGCGGCCGCGATCGGAGCGTTCTCCGCCATTGCCGGCCTGCGCGGCGCCTACATGTTCGACACCCCCGCCGGCCCCTCGATCGTCTGCGTCGCGGCCCTGTGTTTCGCGGTGTTCGGTGTGTTCGGGTGGCGAAGCCGGACAAATGTGTGACTGCCACGGACGGTATCGGCTCCATTTGCGGTGCTCGTGAGGTATCCTAAACAACCGTCGGAAGTCACACAGTAAGCCCCACCGGTCCCTGCCCGCCCACACATGAATGCCGACCGGATTTTACCTCGTCTCAAACGGGCCGAAACGATCGTCAGTTCCGGCCCGGATCAAATCCGAGGTTAAGACAGTTACGGATCAAGCGCCTAGTCAGGCCTTGTTCCATCACATATCGGCGACGGCACATGCCTCGCGCCCCGCTCGAACTACTCTCGCCTGCGGCGGCCTTCCTATCCACCACGGCTTTGACTACCATCGCCCGCCGAGTGGCAATCTGGTCAAGATCGGCGAGACCACCGCGCTGGTCGCCGAAGCCAGCGCACCGGACAGTGGCTCCGAGATCGCCGATTGTGACTCAGACGACACCGCCTTTCCCCGCATCAGCGCCATAACGAATTGGGACAGGGCCGCGGGGATCCGCGGTCCCTTTTTTTTCGGTTGGTGTTCGCCGTAACAGGATTCGGGGCATTCAACGGACAGTGTGGAATGCCCCAGAGCGGTGTCACCCGCCGGGGGCTGTCGCCCAAGTCATGCAGAAGGAAATCTCTGAGCGGCATTTGGGTCTTGCCCGCGTGCTCATAGGTCCGGGTCGCGTAGCAATCCGCGCAACCGCGCACCTCGAACGCCGCCTTGATCTCGGCCATGACGCTGGGATCGCCGATGGGGATGAAATGCGCGACGGCTGCGATCAGGGCGAATTCCGAGCCGTTCGAACTGTTCCAGGGCGGTTCCGACGCCCAGCACCAGCGGTTCGACCGCACCGCTTTGTCGCTGCCATTGGCGGAGCTAAACTTCAAGGAGCAGTCGGACTTCTTTGTCGACGACGGCGTGTTCGACCGGCCTTGGATTGCGGCTTCGTCCTCGACCATTGCCTCGGACGAGCTCGGTCCATTCTTCAACGCCCGCGCCTGCCAGGGCTGCCACATCAAGGACGGCCGTGGCCATCCGCCAAAGCCCGGCAATTCCAACATGGTGTCGATGGTTTTCGGCCGCAGCGACGTTACAGGCGCCCCCGATCCCGCCTTCGGGCACCAGTTCCGCGCGATCACCGGCATGGCCAACCAGAGCAAGGTGCGGGTCCAATACGGGACCCAGCACTTCACCCATGCCGACGGGACGGTCGTCGAGCTGCGCCGTCCTGTGTACAACGCTGAAGCGCCACTGGCCGAGGGTGTCTCACTGCATCCAAGCAGTGCGCCGCCCATCATTAGGTTTGGCCCCATCGAGGCGATCGCCGTCGCAGTCCTGACCGCCAACGCCGACCCGGTCGATCTGAACGGCGATGGCATCTTGGGTCGATTGGACATGATCGGCCGGCTTGGCTGGAAGCTCGGCACGCCGATGATCCTCGCGCAATCCGCGACCGCGTTCAGCAACGACATGGTCCTGTCGACCCGTCTGCGGCCTGCGTCTCGGGGCGACCGCACCAAGATCCGGACCCACTGCCGCAATGCCTTTCGCGGCGACAACAACGGGAAGCCCGAGGTAGCCGAAGATCAACTGGATTTGGTCGCCTTTTGATCCTCAAACTTGGCGGTCCCGGCGCGCCGCGACATCGAGGATCCGCAGATTCTGCGGCGCAAGGAACTATCCTGCTAGGCGCAATGCACAGCCTGCCACATCCCAAAAATCGACACCCGCGCCGATGCCCCGCCCGCGCAGCGCAACCAGCAGAACTGGCTTTGCAGCGACGTCCTTTCGCACGACCTCGGCCCAGGCCTTTCCGACGCGAATCCCTCTGGCGGCCGGCTCGGCTCGGAACGGCGCGCGAAGCCGCCTTGGGGGACCGGCCTGACCGAGATCGTCAACGGCCACACCTACTTCCGGCACGACGGCCGCGCCCCGTCGCTAGAAGGGCGATCCTGAGGCATGTCAGCGCGCCAACGTCACCAAGACGCCATGTCCGCGAAAGGCGTCGAATGATGAACGGGGAGGCGCAGAAGGACGACGGCTACGGGCTCATTCCGGTGCTATTTCGCACAACGCATCGAGGTCCGAAGTGCTGTGCAATCCAGTCTTTGCCTGAGCAAAAGTAAGTGATGACCGCCTCTTGCACTTTAGAGTATTCGCCACCACCCGCGGTCCAGAGCGTATGCCTGTGAGGAAATCGGTGTGGCCTTATGTCTTCCGCGATAATCCCGACCAGTAATACCCGTGGCCTCGCACCGGGTCGCATCCAACACTCGATGACCCGTCCGGCCTACTAGTCCGATACATATTATCGAGAATTTAAGGCCGTTCTGACATTTCTCGGTTCGAAGACCGTGCGAGCGTTGTCAGATGCCGATAATTGGCCAATGGGCCTTTGAGGACTCAGACGGGACCGGTGCCGATACCTCCGGCAACGGCAACACGGCTGCGTTCGCCGATGGGGCCTTTCAGAACACCGTTGGAAGTGCGGTATTCGACGGCCTCAATGACTACGTCCAGATTTCAGATACGTCCCAGTACGCAGTTGCCAGCGCGACGATCCACGGCACGTTCACCGTCGCGACCGGCAGCCTGGACGGTACCCCAAGCACGGACATCAACGATCCCGGCCTTCAGGCGCTCGTTTCCCGTGACTCGAGCGGGTTCGACGGTGGCGGCCACCTGACGATCTATGTTGATGGCGACGGGTCGATCTTCATCCGCCACCAGTCCGACACACAAAGCTACGAAATCCGCACTGATCCGGGCGTCGTCAGCGAGGGACAGAACTTCGACCTCGTCTACGCGTTCAGCGACACCGGTGGGATGGTGCTTTATGTCGACGGGGTTGAGGTCGGGTCCAATACAGACCCGGTCACCAACGGCGACTCGATCGCGCTGTCGGGCAACACCGAGCCCTGGACCTTGGGCGCCAGCCAGGCGCTTAGCGGCGATGGCGTAGCGGACCATCTGCAGCAGTTCTTCGAGGGCTCCATCGGTCATTTCGAGATCTATGACGCGGCTCTGTCGCCCGCCGAACTCAACGTGCTGCACGATCTTTCCGACGGCGTGGACGACGGGCTGATCGCCGGGACGGCCGGTGACGACACGATCTACGGCGGGCCGTCGGTGAACGTTGCGGATGGCGGGCTGGTGATAGATGACAGCATCACCGCGGGCGACGGGAACGATGTCGTCTTCGCCGGCGACGGCAACGACACCGTGCTTGGGGGGGCTGGCGACGATTCCATCGATGGCGGCACCGGCAATGACTACATCCTCGGCGACGCCGGCAACGACACGCTCGACGGTGGAGACGGGGCCGACACGGTATTGGGTGGCACCGAGGCCGATGATATTTCAGGCGGCAGCGGGGCCGATATCCTCTACGGCAACACCGGAGCGGACACGATCGATGGCGGGGCCGGCAATGACACGATCTACCTCGTCGGCGGCGATGACAGCGTCACCGGCGGCGACGACGCCGACTACTTCGCCATGTTCGACGGGTTCGGCATCGACACGATATTCGGCGGAGAGGGCGGCACCGATACCGATTGGATCGACCTGCAATACCTGACTTCCGCGGTCAACGTGACCTTTGCCGGCGACGAGACAGGGACGATCATCGCCGGACCCGATGTCGTTTCGTTCAGTGAGGTCGAGTGGTTCAGCCTCACCGGACAGGCAGATATCGTCAGCGGTGCGGCCAGCACGGCCGACATGGCCATCGACGCAGGCGGCGGCAACGACACGATCACCACGGGCTCGGGCGATGACATCGTGCTGGGCGGGCATGGCGATGACGTCATCCAGGGCGGGCAAGGCAACGACACGCTGGATGGCGGTGAGGGCGCGGACACGGTGGTCGGCGGAACGCAAGCCGACTCGATCACCGGCGGCACGGGAGATGACGTTCTTTATGCGGACGCGGGCACCGACACGGTTGTGGGCGGTACGGGCAACGACACGATCTATGTCGGCGGCGGCGACGACACGATCGAGGGCGGCGACGATGCCGACCAGATTGTGTTTCTGGACGGCTTTGGGAGCGACACTGTCACCGGCGGAGAAGGCGGCGCGGACACCGACATCATCGACCTGTCGTTTCTGACTTCCGGCGTGTCCGGCACGCTCAGCGGCGACGAAGCCGGCACGATCACCCAAGGCATGAACTCTGTCGCCTTCACCGAGGTCGAGAGCCTCATTCTGACCGGGCAAGCCGACCTCTTCGATGGCTCGGCGGCGACGAGTTCCATCGAAATCGCCGGCGGATTAGGAGGCGATACACTCACCGGCGGCGCCGGAGACGACACGATCACGGGCGGTCTGGGCGACGACCGTATCACCGGCGGTGCCGGGAACGACAGCCTCGATGGCGGCGACGGGTCGGACACGCTGGTGGTGAGCGACGGCAGCGGCGTCGACACATTCGATGGCGGCAGCGGCAGCAGCGATGTCGACGTGCTCGACTTCAGCGGCGTGTCCGGCGCCCTCGTGACCGATGCGTCGCTGGCCAATGTCGGCTCCGATCAGGTCTTGTTCAGCGAGGTCGAGTGGCTGATCGGAACGGACCAGAGCGATACGATCACCTTCACCGGCCATGGCAGCGCGGTCACGATCGAGGGCGGCGGGGGCGGCGACATCCTCATCGGCGGCAACGCGGCTGACGCCCTCTACGGCGGGGCGGGCAGCGACAGCCTCTACTCCATCAACGATGGCGCCGCCGACGTCATGGATGGCGGAGAAGACAGCGATTTCTTCTACTTCTACGACGGGCCCGGCGATGACACGGTAATTGGGGGCGGCGGGACCGACCGGATCGACCTCACCAACCTGACCGGTGGCGTCACGCTCACCTACACCGCGCCCTATGCCGGCACCATCGACATCGGCAGCAACACGATCTCTTTCTCCGAGGTCGAGATCTTCGATCTGACCGGCCAGGCCGACGTGGTCTATGGCGGCACCTCGTCGATGAACTTCTATGGCGGCGGGGGAAGCGACACGCTTTTCGGCAGCACCCAGAATGATGGTATTCATGGCGGGACCGGCGATGACCTGATCACCGGAGGTACGGGCCGCGATCACCTGCGCGGCGCCGAGGGCGACGACACCATTCAAGGTGGCGCAGACGGCGACTGGCTCTATGGCGGCGGCGATGACGACATCGTTGAGGGCGGGAGCGGTGACGACGATATCGGTGGCGACGCGGGCAACGACACCCTGACCGGCGGCGCCGGGGACGACACGATCGCGACCGGCGCGGGCGACGACCTTGTCATTTTGGAGCAACTCGGCGCGAATGATACCGTCACCGACTTTGATATCGGCGACACCGATGGCGACGGCAATTCCAACGATCAATTGGATGTCTCGGATCTTCGGGATCTGGATGGCAACCCCGTCAATGTCTGGGACGTGGTCGTCTCTGACGACGGGTCCGGCAACGCGCTGCTGACCTTTCCCGAAGGCGAAACGCTGACGCTTCAGGGGATAGCCTCGGCTCAAATGACCCCGCAGCAAATGATGGCGTCGGGCATCCCCTGTTTCACTTCCGGCACGATGATCATGACACCCGACGGCGAACGCCCGGTCGATGGGTTGCACGTGGGCGACTTGGTGACAACACGGGACAACGGCCCGCAGCCTGTAATCTGGAGAGCCCAACGAACGCTCGGTCCCGCAGAGCTTGCTGCGCGTCCGGACCTACGCCCGGTGAGGCTCTGCGCGAGCTGGACGGGCACCGGGCGCGACCTCGTCGTGTCCCGGCAACATGGTATCGTCGCGTCGAGGCAGAAGGGCGCCAAGGAATTCTTGGTCCGTGCCGTCCAGCTGGCGAGGATGAAAGGGGGGAGGGTTCGAATTGCAAACGGGGCTCGCAAGGTGACTTACGTTCACTTGCTCCTGCCTCGACATGAGGTCGTATTTGCAAACAGCGTGGCGACCGAGTCGTTTTATCCCGGGCCAAGTTCGTTAGCGATGTTGGCTCCACTGGACATTCTCGCTCTCGTCGCAAAACTCCCAAGGTTGGCCTCCACTGGAGCGGAGAACTTATATGGACCGCCAGTATTGCGGTACATTCGAACCAGGGAACTCCCAAAAGTGTTGGCTGATGTACACGCTCATAGCACTGGTGGTTGCATAAGGGCCAATCTGTGCTCCGGTCGTGTCCACTAGACTGCTTCACTTACACCATTGGCTGTGCGACCTTTTATGAGTGATCTCCAGTTCGGTGCGCTCTTCCCGCGATCCGGAGGTATCTAGCCGCACGTGGGAATTGGATCCCCCCTGACCTGTGCCAATCTTCGTCTGGGAACCTTTCACGAGCCCTTCAAGAAACATGCACGGCACGCGAGCCCGATCTTGAAATGCGAGCCAAAACCGCCCAACCTCGCCTCAAGACCTCTGCACGCAAAGACAATTGGCCAGAATACCCCAGCGAACAAGAGCGCACGTGTATTGCGCGGCATACTCCGATGCTGGCGTCTCTCAACTTGCAAAAAAGGATCCATTCTGATGGCAGACCCCACAATGACCAATTTCGGCGCGCGCAAGAACCCGATGCTGACACTCGCCAACCCGGCCAAGGCCTATCCCGACTGGTCGCTGCCCTCAGACCAGGCGGTCAACTTCATCGCCGGCTCCATCGCACGCACGGAAATTCCAGCAGGTGCCAAACTCTACCGCGTCTACGGCGGCCCCGCACGCATTAATGGTGCCTATTGGTCTCCGGACAAGCCCGACGAAAAGACCGAAGGCGACTGGCGCAGCCAGAACGCCGTCGAACCCTGGTGGAACGCAGGTACCGATGTCGCCGTCCTCACCGTCAAAGACGGCACCTCGATCCACGTCTGGTCTGGCGGCATCACGTCGCAGCCCGCGCTCTATGCCAATGGCGACAGAATCCCCGATTACTTCCTTGTTGGCGGCGGGCGGCAATGCTTCGTCCAAAGCTGGCTGCCTGAAATCCGCGATGCGATCGAGATCGCCCCCGACGGCAGGACCCCTTGGAAACCGTCAACCGATGACACCTACCGTGTGACCCCCAATGTGCAGCCCTCGGGCGATGTTGACTCACTCAAATTCACCGACCCGGTTCAGAAAGTGGCGATCTACCTCTATGAAGGCGGCACCGCGATGCGTGCGCTGGCAAAAGTGCTTGATGCCGTGCACGCGACAGACCCAAAGGCTGCGGGCGGCCCCGCCGACATGGCCGCCGACAACTTGATCACACTGGCCAATTCCATCTTGCGCAACCTGGCCACCGACCCCCAAGCGGCCCGCGACATCGCCAAGCGCGCCGCCGGCCTGCGCCGGGTAATCGACATAGACACAAGCATGCTCACAGGCCCCGACGCCAAAACCGCCCAACAGGCCGATGCACTTTTGACCGTCATCGTCAACGGCGCCGCGATGTTGGTTCAAGACGGATGAAGGTGCCGTAGACGTCCTGTGCGGAGACGCCCAGTTTCGACGACTGTGGCGGCCTGTGAGCGCGCCCGCAAAGGCGAAACGACACACATGTCCACCAAGAGAAACACAGCGCTGATTTGATGCGGGACGAAACGGCATGCCGTTTTGGCCAGTGCTCAAAGCATGCAGCCACAGGACGACGATGATGTTCCGGGCGGGGTCAGCGAGCCTGACGGGCCTGAAATCCTCGCCCGAAACGACCTCGACCGGAATTGACCGGTTGTCGGAAACCACAGCGATTGTCGCCGAACGCCCTGCTCGTCGACACCCGCCGACACAAGTCGCGTGACGTACGCCTGAGCTGTCCCCAAATGATCCGGAAGTCAAAAACAGCTGCGATCCCACGAGCGCCAGACATTGAACAGCGTCCGCGCCGGTCGTCGTTGTGCTGGACGAGACGCGCCGCCTGTCGGTCAGCGGCAGATTCCCGTTCAGCCGGAACTCCCAGTCGTCGTCCAGCAGTTCGATTCTGCCAGAGATCTGGTCGAAATAGTTGCCGGTCGAGGATTGCCTGCCGTCATAGCCGATCCAGGCACCAAAGATTCGGTCGTTTGCGACCCGCCGGCGGAGGCCCAACGCAAGGTTGCCTTCGTCCGCTCCGCCGTCGAAAAACCGGCCGCGCAAGTCGCCGAAGACCAGTGAGCTTCCGTCCTGGTAGAGCGGAAAATCAGGCCAACTTCGCCACGTGTTAGAGCCGAGTCTCCGGCATAACCGCCGATTTTGCGACGAGGCCCCAGCGAAACTAGTCCGCCTAATTAGAACTCCGCGGCGACGAGTATGATCGACGGTGCAAGGCTGGATGCGCCTGCGGCAGGCGCGCTGCGACGACCCATGCGTTCCCCCTCGAAGCATAACTGATGCAAAGCAGCGAGGTCATGTGACCGCAGTGTCGCTTCCGGAAATGCGATTTTGACATTGCAACGGGCAAATGCCTTGGCAGAGCCGCGGATCGGCGACGAGAATTTGCAAGGGCCAGCTGTCACCCGAGCATAGCGAAAACCGCAGTCGGGCAGCACATTCAATATAGGCACGGACAGCGATCAACGTGGAGCCGAAATTCCGATCGAGAGCGTCACGCTTCGTCCTCCGCGACCGAGGTCCTGGCGTCGGGCTGGGCCTTTCACTTCGGCTGTCCAGCACGACCGCATATGTGGTGACGGCCGGGCGTTTCGACCTGATCCGCGGCCTGCTGGACATTCTCGGCAAGCGGCACGTTATCAGTGAGGCCGCGCCCAGTCTTCAAGGCGATTTCTAACCTAATATCGTGCCGTCGCCAGCACGAAAAGAGTGGGCACCCGCATCCAGGCGATCGTCGAAGGGCGCGCCTATTCTTCGGCCGTGACCTGTCGCAGATCTAGCCACTGCAGGCGCTGCAGATCGTCAACGCGGTCCGCGTTCTGGCTGGCCGAGGCGGCGAAGGCACCATCGGCCGGTTGCGGCAGAAATTCGGCCTCGACGACCTCGACGTCACCACCGGGGAAGACGGAGATGCGGGCCTGCGTGTCGGGAAATACGTCAACGAGAACATCTATACCGACGTCACCGGCGATACTTCGGGCCGTAGCGAGATCAATCTGAACCTCACCGTGACGTCCTCCATCACCGCGCGAGGCAGCCTGTCGTCCGACGGCAGGTCCAGCCTTGGCGTGTTCTTCGAGCGCGGCTACTGAGTTAGCGGAGAAAGCACGATAGCCGTCGCGTTTTGAACAGTCAGGACTGTGCCTGGAAGCAACCCGGTTCGCCCCGCACTGTCGCCTCGAAAAGCCGCATCGATATCGCCCGCTTGGCTGAAGAGCTGGATCAACGCTGGCGAAGCTCCCACCGTGAAATGCCCAGCGCCGGTCGAGAAATCGGTCACGTCCAAGACAGTCACGTTCATGTCGGAAACGGCGCCCACGGTACTGACATTGCCCAATCGATTCCGTTGTCCGGTTAGCCGCGCCGACAATGACAGAACACGATCGCGTCGGGACACGAATATCGCAAACGGCTCGGGTAGCCGACCGATCCGCCGCACTTGTGCGCGAAAGAGCTCCACATCGAGATCAGGCGAAATCAGAACCACCCCATCGATATCTCTGTAGACCGATCCAGGACGCGCGATTGCACGTTGGCGCAGAGCCTCCATTACCAACATCGAACCGACCGAATGTGCGACGATCACGACGCTTTGTGCGCCAGCAGCCAAGACCTCCGAGATCAGCGCATCCAGCCCATCTCGAGCGATCAACAGCCCGTCCCGGTCATAAGCGTAGCCCAGGGGATTGGCAGCGCTCGGCCAAGAGTAGTGTACCGGAACCCCTGCGACGTCGAAGTCCTCGGACAGCTGGGCTAGACGCAACACTCCCTCATCGAACGTGTTGTTGAAACCATGCACATAGATCACGGCCTCACGCACGGCCGCAGCATTGGTCCGGAACTCACGGCGCAGATCCGACCGAAACGCGGCGGCATCTGCGAAATCGCGACGTGCGGTTGCCACGAAATCGGTTTCAGGATCGGGTTCGCCGGATTGTCGGGCAATCTCCCCAACAGTGCGCTTTGGCGGCCGAGAGATCGCAAGGCGAAGGTATGACGGAGTTTCCGCGCGCCTGGCACCAAACCCGGCACCCTCGGCGACACGTGTGGTACTCACGAAGATCGTACGATTCGGAAGATCGCCTGCTATGTCGGGCGCAATTGGCAGGTTCGGCCGCGGTGCGCAGCCGATGACGAGAACCAAACTGATGATGGCGACCAGACTCACGACAAAAGACCATTTTTTCTTCATGCCGACCCAAGTCTGGTACAGTGCTGCCCAAGCTCGTTCCAGAGCTTCCATCGCCAAGACGTGGCGGCCAACGGCGAAGCGCAAAGAGCGCTTGGACAAACCGGGTGGCGTCTTTAGGAGCTCCAAGCCCCGATCAGCTGGAACAATTCTCCCCAAAAAGGCTTGCCGAATTGTAGCGTTTGTTTACCGACGGCACTCGAGGTATTCGGCTTGATCCGATCGCGATTGGCGCCGCCGAATGATGTCTTCTTTGGGCTCCCAGGAGGAGTGCGGCGGCTTGGCAATACTGTTCGCATCATGCCCCGTCTTACCGTCGCTCGCGGCCCAAAGGCGCCATCCATCAGTAGGCTCGGCGCCGCGGCGCGGCTTCCTCTAGGCAGACGTCTACGCGGCAGGCGGCAATCCCGACGAAGCATTTGCCGGATGGCGGAAAAACTCGATTTCAAATCAAACTCGGCAAAGTCGGCCCTGTGGACGATCCCAAATGAAAGGTACTTGATCGAACACATCGAAGTCCGGTAGTGCGGCACCATGGGAACGGCGATGGCGTCGCCTCCGACTTGTGGTTTGCCGCAGTAATCGGATCTTCCCCAGAATTACCCATCCTGAACGCCGGGATCTTGCTTTGCCGTTTGCGCACGGCGAGGGAAGGTGTCCCCTCGCTCCCTACGCATTCGGCGCAAACAGGAGACGAATGATGGACGGAGCTTTCAAACTGACGGGCGGGGCCCTCCAGCGCCCAGACTTCTACCGCTTTCACCAGGGCGAGAGGGTGTTGCCTTTCGCCGATGCCGAGTACGAGGCACGGCTGAAGGGGTTGCGCCAAATCATGGTTGAAAAAGCCATCGATGCCTGCGTGCTCACCTCGATGCACAACGTGGCCTACTACTCGGGCTTTCTCTATTGCGCCTTCGGTCGGCCCTATGCGCAGGTCGTGACGGCAACCGATACGGTGACCCTCAGCGCCGGGATCGACGCGGCCCAGCCCTGGCGGCGCTGCTATGGCGACAACATCACCTATACCGACTGGCAGCGGCACAACTTTTGGCGCGCGATCCTGGCGGTTGCCGGGTCGGGCAAGGTGATCGGGTTTGAAGGCGACCACTTGTCGGTCGCGCAGATGGCGTTGCTGGACGAGTTCCTGAATCCATCGGCCAAGGTCGACATTGCACCCGCCACGATGACGCAGCGGCTTCACAAATCGCCGGCCGAGATCGCGCTCATCCGGGCAGGTGCCGCCACGGCGGATGTGGGCGGCTATGCCGTGCGCGATGCCATCAAGGCGGGTGCGCGCGAGATCGACGTGGCCATAGCCGGTCGCGACGCGATGGAACTGGAAATCGCGAGGCGTTACCCGGATGCCGAATACCGCGACACTTGGGTTTGGTTCCAATCGGGCATCAACACTGACGGAGCACACAACCCCACAACGGGGCGCGTGTTGGAGCGCGGCGATATCCTCTCACTCAACACCTTCCCAATGATCTCAGGCTACTACACAGCACTCGAACGGACGCTATTCCTGGGAACCGTCGATGACGCAAGCCTGAAGATCTGGGAGGCCAATGTCGCTGCCCATGAATACGGGATGAGCCTGTTGAGACCGGGCGTCTCCTGCGCCGAGGTGACCCACAAGATCAATGACTTCTTCGCCGAGCGCGATCTGTTGCAATACCGCACGTTCGGCTATGGCCACTCCTTTGGGGTGCTGAGCCACTACTACGGGCGCGAAGCAGGGCTTGAATTGCGCGAGGACATCGACACAGTGCTGGAGCCTGGCATGGTCGTTTCGATGGAACCGATGCTCACCATCCCCGAAGGCCAGCCCGGCGCCGGCGGGTACCGCGAGCACGACATCCTCATCATCACCGAAGACGGCAATGAAAACATCACAGGCTTTCCCTACGGCCCTGAGCACAACGTGGTTCGCTGAGCAAACACCGCGTCTGGTCACTCAAGGAAGTGACCAGACTGCCAGCTCAAGCACATCGGGCTAGGCCGAGCGGAGTTCCAAGCTGAGGACCAAACCTAGTCGGCGGCCATGGTGATGCCTGCCTCCAAGAAGCCGATATTCGCAGCTCATACAGCTTCTTCAAGATTGGTGGCTCACCCGCCATCCGGCGACGCAGAAAAGGATGAAGACTGCCGGATCTGGAACGTCTTTCACGGCCCAATCCGGACCTCCATCGTGCAAACCAACGCCGCGGTGCCGTTTCACCGAAGCTGGAGTCGGTGAAACTCGTAGCATTTCAAACGAGGCATTGGCCAATTCGCGGACCAATCAGCACACCGCTGTTTGGGCCGAAAAAAGCTGCCAATATGGGCTCTGAAACATCTACTTGGCTTGAGCCTCGTCAGTGTAAGGGGAGCGCCCCTGTCGCAAGGCAACGGGTGGATTTGAGCTTAATATCACTGTTGTAGCGGCGCCGACGCTCTCATCCCGGAATTGGCCGATCAAACCCCAACACTGCCTCCTAACCAAAATATAACCATCACCTAACCACGGCCAAATCTACGCGTCATAAAAGGCCGGCATCCGGTCAACGCCAAATGCCTGTATCGGCGGGCACCGGATCAAAACGAAACATCTCAAAGGATCCGATCAATGAACAAGCTTGCCAAGACTGCAGCGCTGTCGGTGTTCGCCGCATTTGCTTTGCCAGTGTCCGGCGCCCTGGCCGTGGACGAACACTACATCAGCGGCGACGCGGTGGTGGGTGGCTACGATGTTGTCGCCTATCACACCGCAGGGGCGCCCACTATGGGCACGGCGGACCACGCCTCGACCTACCAGGGCGCGACCTGGCATTTCTCATCCGCCGAAAACAAGGCGATGTTCGATGCCGACCCGGCGAAATTCGCGCCGGCCTACGGCGGATGGTGCTCGGCCGGCGCCAGCAAGGGCAAAAAGGTTCCGACCATGCCGGACCTCTGGGCCATCGTCGACGGCCAGCTCTATCTCAACAGCAGTCCGGCGGCCCATAACGATCTGTTCCTGGCCAACACGGATGCGGTCATCCGGAAAGGCGAGGCGAATTGGAAGGTGAATTTCGCAACCTCGCAAGCGGATCTGCTGGCGCAATAAAGGCCTCAATTCACGCGCCGCCGTCCCTTGACTGGCGGCGCGTCTGGTATCCGCAAACCCTCGCGACCCGGAGTCCAAACCGTCGCCACGCTGGACGAACTTGGAACCTTTCGCCAGCCGAACTAAGGTTGCGCTCTACGCGGGGCCGATTGTTTTGGAGCCTGGAGACATCAAACCGTCGACGTCGATACTGGTTGTTGAGGATGACGAGAACATCCTCAACCTGCTCAGCGCCTATCTGGAAAGTGCCGGGCACGCGGTCACCACCTCTACCGATGGCGACCACGGGCTGGAAATCGCCTTGAGCGGCGAGTTCGACATTCTTGTCCTCGATGTGATGCTGCCTAATAGAACGGGAACGGAGATCGCTTCGGCATTGAAAAACAACGGCAGATCCACGCCGATCCTGTTTCTCACGGCCCTCGGAAGCGAAGCGGACATTCTTCGGGGCTTTGGCGTCGGTGCCGATGACTACATGGTGAAGCCATTCTCGCCCCGCGAGCTTTTGGTGCGCATTGACGCGATCCTGCGACGAAGCTCGACGATTGGGTCCTGCCGGGACGCGAAGCTAGAGATTGGCCCACTTCAACTCGACGATGCCCAACCCATTTGCCGGGTGCGGGGAAGATCGGTTGAGCTGACCCCGATTGAATATCGCATTCTGCGCCAGTTCTTAGAGCGCCCAAACCGTGTGTTCGAACGCGGTTCCCTGATCGCGGGCATCTACGGCAATGACGCGGCGGTAAGTCCCAAGGCGATCGACGTGCACATCCACCACCTCCGCGCCAAGCTGGGCGACCAAGCTGGGGACATGATTCAAACGGTTCGGGGGTTCGGATACAAACTGTCCCCGCATGCCGACAGAACCGTGGCGGATGACGGTGTTTAAACGCATGCAAAACTGGCCCTGGCTGACGCTTCAGATCGTTGCGGCCAATGTCGTGATCATTCTGGCGCTGGCCGCCGCTTGGTCCTGGGCGTTCATGCGGCAGAGCAGCGCCTATTCGGAACGGCTGATGTCCACCTTCAACATTGAGCCGGGCACCTTACACGCGATGTACGTAGAGGATGTCGAGCGGCAACTTTGGGCCAGCGCCTCGCTGGGATTGCTGATCGCCGTGATGGCGTCCTTCGGGCTGGCCTTTTTGATCATTCGCCCCTTGCGCTCCCTCGCCAAGGCGACCGAGCGGTTGCGGCATGGGGACTACAGCGTTCGTACGACAATCGGAACCGGTGAGGTCGGCCGCCTGGCCGAAACCGTCGATGCGCTTGCCGCAGAACTCGAACAGGAAGAACGCCGCCGCACCCAATACCTGGCGGACCTCGGCCACGAGCTTCGTACGCCGATCACGAGCCTCCGAGGGTACACAGAGGGGCTTGAAGACGGGGTCTTTCAAGCCGACGAACGCTTTTTCCGGCTCATGGAAGGTGAATTGAGGCACCTCACAGACCTAACGAACACAATCGAATCCATGCAGTTGGATGCCCGGAGCGGCGGCGCGCAGCATGGGTCACACGTCGGTATAGCTGACTTCTTTGATAGTACCGTCAGTAACTGGAAGACGCGTTTTCTGCGGCGAGGGCTGCAGCTCGATCTGTCGATTTCCGAAGGCTTGACTGACAGACACATAGCCATTTCGCCCTACGCCTTGAAACAGATCGTCGATAACCTGTTGTCCAATATGCTTAGGTACGCGGCGGCCAATGGTCCTTGCGAGGTCAAGGTGTCACAAGGACGGCAACCGAACTTCGTCAATTTGGCGTTCAGAAACACTGCGCCGGATGTCGACGATGCCTGCGTGCCCTTCTTGTTTGATCGGTTTTATCGGGTGTCCAAAAGTCGAACCCGCGATGATCAAGAGCATCCGAGCGGACTGGGCCTATCCATCGTCAAACAGATCTGTATCGCCAACCATGGAAGTGTATCCGCCTCCTTGAACGGTCAACGGCTGCTGATCGCAGTCGATCTTCCGCTTGGAAAGCCCGGTCGCTGAGGTGGTATTCGAAGTCCAGGCTCATTTCTGGAAAATTCGCTCATCAGACCTCGCCGATTTCGGTTTCGCCGTGCCTTGCCTGAATGGTCACCCATTCTAACCTCGAGCTGCGTGGCAATAAGCGGTGCTGCCGCCGGAGAAGCTCCGCAAGTACGCAAAAAGATCTTCTACGGGTTCTTTGGACGGACAGAGTAGCGGTGCGACGATGGCACCGGGCCGCGACCGGCACAGATTCTTCGTCACTCCGGTCCCTAACGGACAATCATTGCAGTGATCGGCGCTGCAATGGAGCTTCACAATATCGGCCACTCGCTGCGACGCCAAGCTCCAAGCCAGGCTGAACTCTTCTCTATGGGGCAACGTATCCAACCGCTCAGAAAACCTTGATCGTGTCTGACCGAAGGTTAACCTCTTTCAGGTGATTGGTCCAAAACCCATGCGCGTTCTTCTCGCGAGGCTCTCCACTCTCGCTGTATTCGTAGGTGCACTTTGGGCGATCCAAGCCATCAACTGGGCGATGGGCTATAGCCTGAACATCACCTTCGGTCTTATCCCGAGACAGATTGCCGGACTCGACGGTATCGTCGGTATGCCGATCCTGCATGGTAGTTTCTCGCACCTCATGTCGAATACGCCGCCGCTGCTTCTGATGGGTGCGCTGCTCGCAGCGACGGCGACCCGCGCGCTGATGGCCGTGAATGGTATCATTGTCGTCTTAGGCGGTGCGCTGGTCTGGCTTTTGGGAAGCCCCGCCATCCATATCGGTGCATCCGGTCTGGTTTTCGGGTGGTTCGGCTTTCTGGTTGCGCGCGGTCTTGTGGATCGGTCACCCGTAACGCTCGGGGCGGCGGTATTGGTGGGTCTGCTCTATGGCTCCATCATCTGGGGTGTGCTTCCTGGCCAACCGGGCGTTTCCTGGGAGTCGCATCTTTTCGGCGCTCTCGCCGGCGCCGCAGCGGCTTTCCTCATTCGCACACATGTGCACGCCCCTCGCATGCGCGACGTTGAACGGAGCTGACCAAGTTTGAAGTAGCGGCCCGTTTCCGACACGCATGTACCTGATGCTGGATTGACGATAGTCGTGCTTGTTCACAGGTGCAGCACTTCGGCTTGCTGGATGTTCATGACGCGGTGGGGCGGAGAATGACTGCGTTGCTCAATCAACGAAAGCTCACTGGGCAACAGCGACCCAAATCAGTCGGAATGCCAATAGGCAGAGCAGAACCAGTGTCACGCGATCGAATTGCTGGGCTGACATATGGCGGGCTAGCCATGCGCCGACCGGCATCGCGATAAAGATCGGGATCA
>JASJCA010000115.1 GCA_030066215.1 Rhodobacter sp.
TGCGCCGAGGTCGTGCCGAGCTTCACCAGTGACCACGACCGCAGGATGTATTCCTGGATCGATGCGCGGATCCACCACATGGCATAGGTGGCCAGGCGGAAACCCTTCTCGGGATCGAACCGCTTGACGGCCTGCATCAGGCCCACATTGGCCTCGGAAATCACCTCGGCCTGGGGCAGGCCATAGCCGCGATAGCCCATGGCGATCTTGGCGGCGAGCCGCAGATGCGAGGTCACCAGCTTGTGAGCCGAGCCGCTGTCTTCCCGCTCCACCCAGGCCTTGGCCAGCATGTATTCCTCTTCCGGCTCGAGCATGGGGAACTTCCGAATATCCTGCAGATACCGGTTCAGTCCCCCTTCCGGGGACGGGGCGGGCAAGTTTGCGTAGTTACTCATATCGGTCCCTCACGGCGCTCAATGTATAGAGCATTTACATTCATCTAGGGTGTGTCTTACGGCGTTTCAAGATGCCGCAGGAGTCCTCTCTTGATACGCAAGATGTGCACAGTTCCGTCGCGATTCCATGAAATGTCACAGACCTCACACCGATGTGTCGGTGCTGAAACGGCGCAGACTCTCGGCCAGATCGCGGAAATCCGGGGGCAGATCGGACTGAAATTGCAGGGTTTCGCCGGTGCCGGGGTGCCGAAAACCCAGGGTTTTGGCGTGCAGGGCCTGGCGTGGGAAGGTCGCGGCGGCCTCTGCCGCCGCGCCGCCGCCCGCAAGCTTGCGACGCCCGCCATAGACCGGGTCGCCGATCAGCCCGTGACCCGTATAGGCCATATGCACCCGGATCTGATGGGTGCGTCCGGTCTCGAGCCAGCAGTCCATCAGCGCGGCCCTTGCGCCGAACCGCTCCACCACCCGCGCCCGTGTGACGGCATGCCGACCGCCCTCAAAGAGCACCGCCTGCTTTTGCCGGTCCGACTTGTGGCGCGCGAGCTGTGTGGTGATCCGCATCACGTTGCCCGCCTCAAAGCCGACGCCGCGCAGGCCACGCAATCGCGGATCGGCGGCGTCGGGAACACCGTGGACCAGCGCGGCATATACCCGCTCCACGTCATGCTTGGCGAATTGCTCCGAGAGCCCGTGATGCGCGCGGTCGGTCTTGGCCACGACCAGAAGCCCCGTGGTGTCCTTGTCGATCCGGTGCACGATACCGGGGCGTTTCTCGCCGCCCACCCCGGAAAGGCTGTCGCCGCAATGCGCAAGAAGCGCGTTCACCAAAGTGCCGCGGGGCGTGCCCGGGGCTGGGTGCACGACCATGCCCGCGGGTTTGTCGATAACGATGAGGTCGTCGTCCTCATGCACGACCACCAGCGGGATCTCCTCGGCCGCCATGTGACTTTCCGCGGCGGCCGGTACGGCGATCTCGAGCACGTCGCCTGCCGCCACCTTGGCCTTGACATCCGTCACCGGAGTCCCCGCGCGCGTCACCGCGCCACCCGCGATCAACCTCGCCAGATGCGAGCGGCTCAGCGAGGCCTCCTCTGGCACGTCGCGGGCCAATGCCTTATCAAGCCGCGACGGCGGGTCGGCGGCGATCTCGACCAGGATGCGGGAGGCGGGCATGGACGAGGCTCCGGAAGAAGAGGTCAGGTCACTGCGCTTCCTGCGCCTTCTGGTGACCGTGCTGACCACGGTGATGATCGTCGGGTTTGTAATTCTGATCGGCTATCTTGTCACCCAGTTCCCGGGCACCGGCGGCGTGACCGTACCTGAAGAGCTTGCCCTGCCCGAGGGCGCCTCGGCGGTGGCCTATACGCAAGGCAGCGATTGGATCGCGGTCGTGACGGACCAGGACGAAATCCTGATCTTCAACACGGATGGAAGTTTGCGGCAGCGGGTCCGTGTAGAGGCGCGCTAGGGCCTACTGGCTCATCTTCGAGAGCTTCTCCTGCAACTCGGCGAGCTGCTTCTTGATGTCGTCGAGGTCCTCTGCCTTGCCGGGTTCGTCTGTCTCTGGCTCGGGCGACCCGCCACCGGACCAGCCCCCCGTCATCGCCTTCAGGAACGCCTGCTGCTGCGCCTTCATCGCCTCGTAACCCGGCATCGCGGCCATCGGGTTGGCGAGGTTTTCCATCATCTTGGACTGCCCCTCGCGCAGCATCTCGAAGGACTGCGCCAGGAACTGCGGCACGACCGATTGGACTTCGGTCGTGTAGCTGCGCACCAGGTCCGTGAGCACGTTGATCGGCAGCACGTTCTCGCCCTGGCTTTCGTGATCGGCGATGATCTGCAGCAGGTATTGCCGGGTCAGGTCGTCGCCGGATTTGAGGTCGATGATCTGAACGTCGCGCCCCTCGCGGATGAATGTCGCGATGTCGTCGAGCGTCACGTAGTCGCTGGTTTCGGTGTTGTAGAGACGCCGGCTGGCGTAGCGCTTGATGAGCAAAGGCGCGTCGGTGTCAGCCATATGGGTCCCCTCCCGATGTGGCAGTGCAGCAAACCGTACTGCGTTGCGGCAAAAAAGAAAAGAGCGGGCGGCATCCCTAACGCGTCTCCGCCTAGAACGGGCCGGTTTGCGGAGCCTTCGGACTATCCGGACGCCAACTCGGACAGTCCGTACCGCTTGAGGGTTCGGGGAGCCAAACGCCTCAGCACCCTCGGCGCTATTCGTTCAAATTCACATGCCAACCTGCGCTCAAATCGATGTGCCGCACCGAGCATTCGTCAATCAGATCCTCATAGCCTGGGGGCAGAAACGAGCTCTGCCAATCCTCGCCGAAACGGTCTTTCACCGCGTCCAGATCCCTCCAGATCGATGCAAATACGACGAAACCGTCGTGATCGGGGATACCTCCGCCAAAGAAGTAGCCTTTGTTTCCCGCTTCGTTTCGGACGACGTCGGCGGACGTCGTCTCGAAGTTCCGCAGCAGTGTCTCCGCGCAGCCTGGCTTCGCACGCACCTGGAACAGCCGCATGACTGGGCCGCGTTTGTTTGCATCACTTGGCATCTCTGGACTTCCCTGGGTAGCTTTGCATCGGTTCGCCGCGCCGGCACAGCGAATAATTCGGCGGAATGAAAGACCCGCAGGCGGCTTTGAAGCCTGTACCCGCCCGGTCGGCATATCAATGGGTCAGTAAAGCGAAAATGCAGCAAGTTTGGCCATAATAAAAGGGCGGGCCAGAGGCCCGCCCCAGTTCAGCACACCGGCAGGGAGGAGGTCCGGTGACGTGCTGAGAAAATCGCTTACTTCGCAGTTGCCTTTTTGGCGGCCGCGGTCACCTCGGCGGTGGCCTTCTTGACGGCAGCGGAGGCATCTTCCGAGAAGTCTTTGCCGGCGGCCAGCAGAAGCTCGACGGTTTCCATCTGGACCTTCTTGGCGACCTCGGCGAAGGCGGCCATCGACTCGGCGGTCATTTCGGCCTGCGCGCTAGCGAAGTCAGTCATCGCTTTGGTGTAATCCGACGGGTCTTCCTTGGCGACGGTCATCTCGCCCATCTTGGCCAAGGTCTCTTTGGTCCATTTGGTCGAAATCTCGGTCGACTTGTCGGCGGCTTCCAGGGCCACTTTCGACAGCTTCTCGCTGAGCGAGGCCGAGGTCTTGAACGCGTCCTGCATGGCGGTCATGTCGACCGGGAACGCACCCATCATGTCTTTTAGCATCTTGGTGTAGTCTTGCGTCTTCGCAGCCATTGTCTTCACTCCGTGATGCGGGCATGCCCGCGTTTCTGCAACTGCAAGCAATATGAATGCTGCAGTGCGGCATTGCAAGGTATTTTCTGCACTGCAGCATGCCAAATTGCCGCAGGAGCGCGGATCAGGTGTTCGGCACTTCCAGAACGTAGGTGCCCGGCGCGTCGGCCAGTGCGGGATGTTGCTTGTCGCCCGGCGCGCGCGCGGGGACCTGCTTGCCCGATTTTTCCGAAAGCCATTCGCCCCAACGCGGCCACCAAGAGCCTTCATAGAAGTCCGCGCCTTCCAGCCAGGCATCGTGGTCCAGCGTCATATCCGGGTTCGTGTAGTGGCCGTATTTCTTTTTCGACGGCGGGTTGATGATGCCGGCGATATGGCCGGACTCGCTGAGGATGAAGGTCTTCGACCGGCTACCCATCTGCCGCACTCCGTCATAGGACGACATCCAGGCCGAGATATGATCGGTCTCGCACGCGACAGCGCAGAGCGGCACGCGCACGTCTTTCAGCGATAGCGTCTCGCCCATCATTTCGATCTCGCCGCGCGCGAACTTGTTGTCCTGGCAGAGCAGCCGCAGGTATTCGACCGCCATCCGCGCCGGCAAGTTGGTCGAGTCGCCGTTCCAGAATAGAAGGTCGAATGCGGGTGCGGTTTCGCCCATCATGTAGCTGCGGATGGCAGGCTGATAGATCAGGTCGTTCGAGCGCAGAAAGGAAAAAGTGCGTGACATGAAGAACTTGTCGAGATAGCCCTTGTCGGTCACCTCTTCCTCGAGTGCACCGACGAAATCGTCGGTCAAAAACGGCGTGAATTCACCCTGGTCCGAGAAGTCGCTGAGCATCGTGAAGAAGGTGGCAGATTTGATCCGCTTGTCCTTCTTCTTGTGCAGCCAGGCCAGGGCCAACGCCAGTGTGGTTCCGGCGATGCAGTAGCCAATGACGTTCACCTGTTTCTCGCCGGTGATCGCCATAACCTCGTCCATCGCGGTCAGGTAGCCTTCCTGAATGTAGGTATCGAGGCCAGTGTCACGGTAACTGGCGTCGGGGTTCTTCCAGCTGACGACAAATAGGGTAAAGCCCTGCTCGACGATCCAGCGGATCAGCGAGTTCTGCGGCTTCAGATCCATGATATAGAACTTGTTGATCCAGGGCGGGAAGATGATCAACGGCGTTGCGTGTACGGTCTCTGTCTGAGGGCTGTACTGGATCAGTTCGAACATGTGGTTACGGTAGACCACCTTGCCCTCGGTCGTGGCGAGATTCCCGCCGACATTGAAGGCATCCTTGTCGGCCAGAGTCACTTGCAACTCGCCTTCGGCCTGCTCGATATCATGGACCAGGTTTTCCAAGCCGTCGACGAGGCTTTGGCCGTTGGTTTCGACAGCGCGGGCCAGCGCCTCGGGATTGGTGCCAAGGAAATTGGTCGGGCTGAACAGATCGACGATCTGCTTGCTGAAATACGCAACCCGCTTTTTCTCGCGGTCATCGAGGCCTTCGAGGTCCTGCACTGCGCCTTCGATTGCCTCTGCATTCAGCAAGTATTGCTGCTTGAGGAAGTTGAAATACGGGTGGGTCTGCCAGATCGGGTCCTTGAAGCGGCGATCGTTCGGCGTGTGGTCTTCGGGCGCTTCGAACTTTCCGCCGGACAGCGCCTGTTGCGCCTCGACGGCATGCTTCAGCGTCTTGCCCCAATAGCCGACCTGATGCTCGATGATCTTGGCCGGATTGGTCATCATCTCGGCCATGTATGCCGCGGCGGCCTTCATGTAGAAGTCCTGCCCCGGGCCCTGCAGGTTCGGCCGGATCGAGCGTTTTTGGGAAAGGGCCGCAACCAGACGTTTAGAAAGCTCGTCTATCTTCGCCAAATTGGCGTTCATCTGTTCGAGATTTTCACCCGCGGCGTTTTCGTTAGTTGTCATCTTAACATTTCCGGGTATTTTGCAGTTGCAGCATAGCGTCGCCTCGTCGGGGGGAAAAGGTGATGTTTCTCTAGGCAGTCCGAGCAGAGGGCAGAACTCATGCGCTATATGGCCACATACGACCTGATGGAGACGATGCGGAACACCAACCAATGGTTGGGGGCGACCGCCTTGGCCATGGGGTCCTACCCCATCACGGGGCTTTTTCCGAATCCATTTTTCCAGATGATGGCCGCTTGGGGCGAAGTGACCGAGCGCACCTTCGCCCGGATGATCGCCAAACCAGATTGGGGCATCCGCACCTTCACCTGCGAGGACGGCCGCGACCACCTGGTCAATGTCGAGACCATCGTCAAGCGCCCGTTCGGCGACCTGATCCACTTCCACGTCGTCGGCCGCAAGCCGCAGCCGCGCCGGGTTCTGCTGGTGGCGCCGATGTCGGGGCACTACGCCACGCTGCTGCGGTCGACTGTCAAAAGCCTGTTGGTCAACTGCGAGGTCTACATCACCGATTGGCACAACGCCCGCGACATTCCGGTCAGCGAGGGTAAGTTCGATATCGAGGACTACACCCAGTACCTCATCGAGTTCATGCGGGCGCTTGGGCACACGACCCATGTGATCGCCGTCTGCCAGCCCGCCCCGCTGGCGCTCGCCGCCACCGCGTACCTGGCAGAGCATGACCCGATTGCCCAGCCACGGTCCCTGACGTTGATCGGCGGGCCGATCGACCCCGAGGCGAACCACACCGACGTCACCGATTTCGGCCGCACCGTGACCATGGGCCAACTGGAGGAACTGGCGCTGCAGCGGGTTGGCTTCAAATATGCCGGGGCGGGCCGGATGGTTTATCCGGGGCTGTTGCAGCTTGCCGGTTTCATGTCGATGAATGCCGAACGGCACCTGAAGGCCTTCGCCGATCAGATCATCGCCGTGTCCAAGGGCGAGGCCGGCGACCACGACAAGCACAACAGGTTCTACGACGAATACCTCGCGGTGATGGACATGACCGCCGAATTCTACCTTTCCACCGTCGACCGGATCTTCAAATCGCGCGAAATCGCCCGGAACGAATTCGTGGTGGACGGCAAGCAGATCGACATCGGCAAGATCACCGACGTCGCCGTGAAGGTCGTCGAGGGCGAAAAGGACGACATCAGCGCACCGGGCCAGTGCCTGGCCGCGCTCGACCTGCTGACCGGGTTGCCGGACGATAAGAAGGCCAGCCATCTCGAACCCGGCGCCGGCCACTACGGCATCTTCGCTGGGAAGTCCTGGCGCAATAACATTCGGCCGTTGGTGCTGGATTTCATCGACGCCAATGCGGCGCCGGATCAGATCTCGTCGAAGCGCAAAGCGGTGAAGGCGGCAGCCAGCAAGGCCAAGCCCGCGGCTAAGCCGAAAGCGCGGAAGGCGCCGGCGAAGAAAGCCAACGGCGCAGCAGATCCGTCACAATCCGCGGATGTTCCAGTGTCGGAAGATGGCCAGCTTCCGGTATGACCTGAAGCTCTGCATTGGGCATCAGATGCGCCATGAATTCGTGGCGCCGGATCGGGCAGAGTGCGTCATGCTCGCCGCATAGGATCAGCGCCCGGGTCTTGGATTTTCGAAGCGTCGCCTGCTGATCGGGCCGCCGCTGCAGCGCGCGGGACTGGCGGATGAACACTTCCGGCCCGAGCTCCAGCGCCATTTCCATCACGATATCAAGAACTTCCAGGCGACGGGGGCCGGGGGCGAGATAGTTGGGCTTCATCTCGTCTCGCATCACCTCGGCGAGGCGGCCCGCCTTGACGCGGACGATCTGCGGCTCGCGCGCGGCGGCCACGTTGGGCATTTCGGCCTGGCAGTTGGTGTCCATCAAGGCGATGCGCGTCACCCGGTCAGGCGCGATGCGCAGCACCTCCATGGCGACGATACCGCCCATACTGAGGCCTGCCAGAGCGAACCGCTCGGGCGCCGTGGCGACCACGGATTTGGCAATCTCTTCAATGGTTTCGCCCTGGGTGATCGGGGCGACCTGCACCGCCGTGTCAGCCGACAGCGCGGCGATCTGCGGCAGGAACAGCCGGGCGTCGCACATCATACCCGGCAGCAGCACCAGAGGGTCGGGCATCTCCGCTCAGAGCCTGTCGGAGGCGAGTTTGGCGCCCTCCGAGAGCGCCGCGAGCTTGGCATAGGCGATGTCGGGGTCAACCGCGCCGAACCCCGCGAATGTTCCAAAACCACAATCTGAGCCCGCGATGACGCGGTCGGGTCCCATGATTTGTACGAAACGGTCAAGCCGCTGCGCGACGAGTTCTGGGTGCTCGACGAAATTCGTAGTTGTGTCAACGACGCCGGGGACCAGGATCTTGTCATCCGGGATCTCGGATTTGCGGTCGCGGAACACGGTCCATTCGTGGGCGTGGCGCGGGTTCGAGGTTTCGAACAGGACATAGCGTGCGCGGGTTTTCATCAATGTTGTGAAGACCTTGTCCATGTCGATGTCGCAGACATGCGGGCCTTCGTAGTTGCCCCAACAGATATGCACGCGGACCTTGACCGGATCGATGCCGGAAAGCGCGTGGTTCAAGGCTTCGACATGAGATTCTGCAATCTTTACAAACTCTTGGTCGGAGAGGTCGGCGAAGAGCATGTGGCGCGAGAGCGCCAGGTCGGGGCAGTCGAGCTGCAGGTCGAGGCCGGCGTTGACGATGGTGCGGTATTCCTCGGCCATGGCGTCGGCGAGGGCAGCGAGGTAGGCGTCGCGGGTGGGGTAGAAATCGTTTTGCAAAAACAGAGAGATAACGCCGGGCGAGGCGGCGTTCATGAAGCCGCGGTCGACGCCGTTTTTAGCCATGGCGTCCTGTAAATTACTGATATCCTTCGAAAGTTCGCCCTGGCCTTTGGATTTGACCTCGCCCACGCACATCGGGCGGGCGTATTGCGGTGTTCCACCGTCATCGGCTAAGCGTTTGAGAAAGCTTGGGAATTGTTTGAGGTCGGCGGGTGCGTTGCGGGGGCTGTCGCCGGCGAAGCCGGTATAGCGGTCCTTGACGTAGGTGGCATAGCTGATCTTCGAGGTCTCGCCGTCGCTGACGATATCGACCCCGGCGGCGACCTGTTTTTTCACTGTGTCGTCAACGGCTTGTGTCATCGCCGCGTCGAAGGCGGCGGGATCGTAATCCTCCTCGCGCTCGCGGGCGAAGATGAAATCGACGACCTCTTGGCTCCGCGGCAGGCTGCCCACATGGGTGGTGAGAATCCGGGTCATGACCCCTCCGATTCCGGTGTCTGTATCACGTCGGTAAAACGTCGGTATTACGTCGGTGCGATTTGCCGCCACCGTAGCGGGGCCGCGGCGCTTTGCAAGCGGACGAACCTGGCATCAGGTCGCTGAACGAAAGACGCCGATGCGCGCTCAGCCGGTCCATGTCGCCCCCGCCGGATCGTCGGTGCCGACCACGTGGTAGAGCGCGGCTTCGCCGGACATGGACGGTGTAGCGGTGTGCGAGACGTTCGCCGGGACCAGAGCTGTGTCGCCGGGCGCGAGGGTGGATTCTCCGCCCTCCCAAGTCAGGTGCCAGTGGCCCTTGACCGGCATCAGAACCGAGGGGCGGTCATGCTCATGCATCTCGGGTGTGGCGGAGGCGCGGGTGAGAAAAGCGACCTCGAAGCCCGGCTTGTCGCGCAAGACACCGGTCTCGCCGATGACTTGGGCCGGTTCCTTGTCGGCCAAAGCGACCAGGTCCCAGTAGCGGGCGACGTAGCCCGGGATGACGTCGGCCGTCGTGGGCTCGGGGTAAGCCTTGAGTTCATCGTCGGTCAAGAGCGGCATGGGGCCGACGCCGTCGGGCAGGTCGGCGCCTTTTTTGGTGTCGTAGAGCTTGCCCTCTTCGCTGAGAACCAGGCCGTGCGCCTGCGCCTCTTCGATCACTTGCGGGGCCCAGATCACGCCGCCGCCAGCGTCGTCGCCACCGAGGATCGCCATGATCATCCCGTAATCGGTGCCGATGTTTTCAAAGCCACGGAAAATGCCGGTGGGAATGTTGAAGATGTCGCCCTCTTCCAGCACGACTTCTCCGGCTTTGCCCCAGCGGCCCCAGAAGAACCGCCAGCGGCCTTTCAGAACGAAGAACACCTCGGCAGTGCGGTGCGAATGCAGCGAGTTGCGGCATTTCGGCGGCTGGCCCGCGGCGCCGATGTTAAATCCCGGCGTCTCGGTAATGTGCACGTGCTGGTCAGCGGCCTCGCTGACGCCGCCGCCAATCACGGTGAAGTTCTCCTTCTGGTCCGAGCCCGGCGTGTGGGCGTCGATGAAGGCGGTGCGGCAGGGTTTGAGGTCGCCGTAGCGGACGATGTTGGCTTCCATTTCTTGCGGGGTCATGGCGTGTCCTTGGGGTTGGTGATGGGGCCGAATTCGTCGATGTCGGCCTGAAAGCGGTTCAGGATCCAGGTCCATCCCTTTTCATGCTCGGCCTGGACGTCGCGGCCCGTGAGGTCGGTAACTTGGGAAACGGCGTTGAGGCGGCTGCCGGTTTCGGTGGCCTCGAATTCTATGACCAGGGTCATCAGCATGGTCGTGACGCCGCCGAAGGTGCCGGTGGTGGAGGAGGCCAAAAGATGGGTTGGCTCGACCCGGTGGTGGTGCTGGGTCATGTGGCCGATCTCGGCGCCCTCGTGCACGATGCGAACCGTTTCGACGCCGCCAGTGCGGGTGTCGAAGGCGTCGTAGGTCATGCCGGTGTCGGTGCCGGCCTCCCACCTTTGGCGGGTCTCGGGGCTGGTCCAGTGGGCCCAGAGCATTTCGACATCGAGGTCGAAGTCGCGGGTGGCGTGGATCGTTGCGGTGGAGGCTTGCATCAGAGGTCCCCCGTCTGCAGCAGGATCTGTTTCCAGATTGCCGATTCATCGTAGACCACCCATTCGCGGCGCAGGCCGCGGGGGCCGAATTCGGCGTGGGAGAGCCCGAGGATGTAGACCTCGGCACCCGTGGGCGTGCCGAAGGCGCCCCAGCCGTCGTGCTTGCCGGTGAGCGACCAGCGCAGGGCGGCGCGGGGCGGCATGGCCGGGTCGTCGCGACCGATGACGTGGTGGATGGTGAACTTGGACGAGGGGAAAGAGGCGCGGAGGCCCATCCAGAACCGGTCAGCAGCAGGATGGCCATGGGCGGTGACATGGCCCGGCAGGTCGAGCTGCGCGCCACGGTCGTATTCGGTGGGAATCGCGGCCATGTCGGCGCCCATGATCCGGGTGAGCAGGTCGGCGTAGCGGGCCCCGTGTTCATTGTCGTTACCGCGGCCGGTGTAGGGGCCGGCGCGGTCGGTCTTTGGGGTGAGGGGTTGGACGCAGGTCTCCGGTCCGCCCTCGTTTTCGATTAGCCGGCGGGCGTAGTCTTTGGGATCCAAGCCCAGTTGCCGCACGATGGCACCCTGATCGCGGATCAGCCATTCGTCGTTGATCTGGTTGGCGATGGCATGGCAGTCGGCAATGATCCGGTATTTCAGCGTTTTGCCGGTGGCCTTGCCGTAGACACCGTCGCCGGTATGCGTGGCGGTCGACAGAATCCGGTGCGAGCTGAGCATTCCGTCTTCAGGCGTGCCGCACCAGATCACGTCTTCGCCCAAAAGCTGGCGGTCGGGGAATTCGGCCAACGTGGCCATGGTGGCCGCAATGACCCCATCGTTGCCGACGACGACCGACGTCGGCGAACGCACGACGATGTCAGGCGCGTAATAGCGGTGCAGCGTGGCGATGCCGCGGTCTTCCCAGACCTCCTTGGTGATGCCGAGGATATAGTCCGGGAAATCCTTGAATTTGCTGTCGAAGCCTTTCATGTCCATCCTTCTGGAATGCGCGCCGAGCCGCGTAGGATCAGGGGCCCGGGGATCTTGGTTTTCTCGACCGGGGCGGCGGGGTCTTCGATATGTTTCATCAGTGCCTCCACGGTGGCCTCGACCATCCGGCCTGAGGGCTGGCGCAAAGTGGTGAGCTTGTAGGCCGGCCAGGCGGCCATCGGCACGTCGTCGTAACCGACGATCGAGATGCCCTCGGGGATCTTCAGGCCCAGGTCGTAGCGCAGGGCGTCCATCACGCCGAAGGCCATGTGGTCGTTGCCGACGAAAATCGCGTCTGGGCGATCTTGGCGGCACATTTCAAGCGCGGCGGCCGCGGCAGTGTCGCGCTGGTAGAGGCCATCGATCTCGCGCGTCAGGTCCAGGCCGGCGGCGGCGAGGCCGTCGCGAAAGCCCTGCGCCCGGTCGCGGCCCGTGGATGAGCCCTGCCAGCCACTGATATGGGCAATCCTGCGGTGCCTGCCTGCGGCGAGAAACTCCGCGATCTTGTGCGCACCGCCGACATTGTCGCTGGTGACCTCGGCGAGGCGCGGGTCGTCCTGGCCGCGGTTGAACAGCACCACAGGGATGCCGGCGGCCTCGCACCGGCGGGTCAACTCGTCGCTGACGCCCACCGAGGCGGTGACGATGCCGTCGACCTGGTAGTCGAGCAGGTCCTGGATCACCCGGTCCACGCCCTCACCCCGGCCGGAGGCGGTGAAGATCAGAATGTGGTAGCCGCGAGACTGCAGCGCGTTCGAAAGCCGTTCCAGCGCGTCGGGGTAGAACTGGTTTTCCAGATAGGCGACGACCAGGCCGATGATCCGCGAGCGTCCGGTGATCAGCGACCGCGCCAGGACGTTGGGGCGGTACCCAAGCGCTTCGGCCGCTTCGCGGACCTTGCGCGCGGTTTCCTTCGACGCAGACGCGCCAGAGAACACCCGGCTGACCGCAGATTGGCTGACGCCGGCGCGTTTTGCCACCTGTTGGCTTGTGATGCGCTCGCGTGCCATCAGCCCGCCGTCCAGCCCCCGTCGACCAGGATTGACGTGCCGGTCACCAAAGCGGAGGCGTCCGAGGCCAGGTAGACCACCGCACCCATGATGTCCTCGATCTCGCCGATGCGCCCAAGCTTGATCTTGCCCTCGATCCACTTGACCTTGTCGGGGTCGGCGAAGGTCGGCTCGGTCAGCGGTGTGCGGATGAAGGTGGGGCAGACGGTGTTGACCCGGATGCCCTTGGCGCCCCATTCGATGGCCATCGCCTTGGTCATGCCCTCGACGGCATGTTTGGTGCCGCAATAGACCGCCCGCTCCTGCCCGCCGACATGGCCCATCTGGCTGGAGATCTGGATGATCGAGCCGCCCTGGGCCATGCCCCGCGCGGCCTCCTGCGCCAGGAAATAAGCCGCGCGGATGTTCACCGCGGTCACCGCGTCGAAATCCTGCGGCGTGGTGTCGAGCGCGGGCCCGTGCCGCGCCATGCCGGCGGAATTGACCAGGATGTCGAAGGGCCCGTGGGCCGCGAAATAGCCGCGCACCGCGGCCAGGTCGGTGACGTCCAGCGGATGGCCGTCGGCATTCAGCCCGGCATCCTGCATCTCGGCCACCGCTGCGCCCAGCTCTGCCTTGCCGCGTGCGGCTATGACGACCTCGGCCCCAGCCTCGGCGCAGGCCACCGCACAGCCGAGCCCGATGCCGCGCGACCCGCCGGTCACCAGCGCGCGGCGCCCGTCGAGGCGGAAGGACGGCGTTCGGGGCAGGCTCATGGTGCGTCTCCAGGGATGGCGGGATAGCGGATGCCGCGGAACGGCGGGAAATCGGCGTAACGGGTGTGGCGGTCGGGGTCCGGCGTGGTACCGGGTTTGACCAGCGTGCCCTTGGGCCGGATGTAGCTGAGGATGCGCTGCTGGCGGTGACCCTCGCGCCAGGTGAGGTTGAAGGCGGCGTTCTTGGGGAAGAAATAGGCCTCTTGGAAATCCAGGTGGTCGTAGAGCCACCAGGCAAGATCGCGCCAGTCGCGGCCGCGGTTGTACTGCGCTGCGAACCACGGGATGCCGACGGTGGCGCAGGCCCCCATCCGGTCTTTCGCGTCGCGGATGTCCCAGATGTGGTGGGCGTAGTTGGCCGCGTTCCTGGCGCATTTCTGCGGCTTCAGCCGGGACCCGAACTCGTTCATCTCGGCGTGGCGATAGCCCGAGCGGATGTCGATCGGCCCGAAGGTCTCGACCAGCGGCTCGAGCAGGTGTTCGGC
>JASJCA010000119.1 GCA_030066215.1 Rhodobacter sp.
TTATTACTTTTGGATCAAGAGTACGTGATCTTAGATCCTCCAGTACGTCAAATCCCGAAAACTCGGGCATGTTCAAATCCAGAAGGACTACATCCGGCTTGTCTTTTGCTACAGCCCCGACACCGTCAATTCCGTTATTCATTGTGCTGACGGCCTTGAAACCTTCGTGATTTAAGAACCTGGCGCACGCATTTAAGAACTTCTCGTTATCGTCAATCGCAAGAATCGACACGTTTTTGAAGGACACTTCGAACTCCTCTGCACTAGAAGGCGCCGTAAGGAAGTTGGTAAGTTTTCCAAGGCGTGACAAGGAAAAAATCTGCTGAGCAGGGCCAATTAGGGGATCACTGGTATCCATGATTGTGTTTGGCGGCGTAGGTATGCACACAATTTCTGTTAGGTTGCAGGTGTTCCGAAGAACGGCGGGCTGCAAAATCGACGCACGCCTATCGGCCTAAACGTTCTGTTTCAGCGACTGAGTGCCGGTCCACTTCGCCACTTCGACTTTGTTCCTAGTTGGCTGAGAAACGGTCCTTCTTTCTCTCGATTTTTGTGAACCTCGTTCGCGGTATAGAACCGAGCTTTTTCCCGGTGCCGTGTCAGCGCGACGTATGCGAGATGTTCGTCCATAGTCCTGCTGGACAGTATGAAGCTTTGATCGACAGTACAGCCTTGGGCGCGGTGGATACTGACGGCGAAACCGTGGTCGATATGGGGGTAGTGTTTGGGCGAGATCGTCAAGCGCCGTCTCTCCCCGCCCGCATCCGCATCGAGCGCAATGACCAACCGGTCGTCGGAGATCGCTTGTACGGTGCCAAGCATTCCGTTGCGCACTCCCAGCGTGGCGTTGTTTCTGGTGAAGAGAATACGGTCACCCTCGGCAAAGGCACGCGGGCCGGTTTCGTTTTCGACCATGACTTCGTCTCTTACCCCATCCTGAATCCGGCGGGCCGATCGAAAGGACTGGTTTATTGCGTGCACGTCCTTTCGGCGATGTGCCAATGCAAGTCGGGTTTTGCCCGTGCCGTGCTTGCGCCAATGGTCCATGTAATCGTCGACCAAAGCGGCAATGGCCTGATCACGGTTCTGTTCGACATGCACAGCGCCATGATCGGCATAGGATTGAATAGCGGTATCAGTGTCGCCACGGGCCAGATCGACGGACGCTTGCCGTTGCCATGCGGACGTTTGCCTGCGGATTTCGGTTAGGCGTGCGGCGCCGATACCATCAACCAGATCGGCAAAGGGAATTCCGGCTTCTATGGGCTGGAGTTGGTCCGGATCACCGATCAGGACGAGCTTGCAACCCCGTCTCTGCAATCCTTCGGCAACACGATTCAGTTGCCGTGTGCCAACCATCCCTGCTTCGTCGATGACGAGGATGCTTCCAGGCGGTAGCGGTTCATAGCCGCTCTTCCAGCTTGCTTCCAGCGAAGCCAGCGTACGGGCTGAAATGCGGGAGGCGGTTTGCAGGCTATCGGCGGCCTTTCCGGCCAGCGCCGCACCGAATACGCTAAACCCCTGCCGTTCCCAAGCCACCCGCGCGACAGAAAGCAATGTGCTCTTTCCGGCTCCAGCCAACCCGACAACGCAGGCCAGCTGGTTCGGGGACAGGATATGTCGGATCGCACCTATCTGTTCATTGCTGAGGGTGGCGCCGACACGCTTTTGCAGCCGCGTGTTTTCTTCGGCAATTGCGCGGTCGATCTTACGACCCGACACGCGGAATCCGCCCGACGCCGCCATCGCGCTCGCGGTGTCCGACAAAAGGGTCTTTGCGGCTTCGAATTCCTTGGTTGAGACTGTCCTGCCGCCCTCATCGGAAAGATGTACCAGGGCATCCGACGCCATGGCCTGATCGGTTAGAGTCCGCAGTTCCATTGCATCGCCGAAGAATTCGGCCAGCCCGCGCAGGACATCGTTTTGGGTGAACGTGGCCTGCTTTTTTGAGATATGGTCGAGGATCAGGTCCGGGCGGTGTCTCAGCTGATCGACTGAGAACGGAACCTCTTCGCGTGGTATGATGAGCGGTTGCTTGGGATCGAGACCGTAGGTCTGGCGGCGCGCGCCAGAGGCCTCAGCGTAGAAGTCCCGTTCGGCGCGAATCAGCGCGAACTCGCGCTCCAGAACCCGCCGTTCGGTCAGATGCCCGTCGATTAGCGTCTGTTCTTCGTTACGGTCGCGCGTTTCGAAGGCTTGCGCCTGTGATGCGAGGTTTTCGCAAAGGCGTTGGTACTGCCCCGTGAGCCGCGCCCAGGCAGCCTTCAACCCTGTTGGCAGGCGAGCCGAACGGGTCGCGATTTCCGTTATCCGACGCGCCGCCTGATCTTTCTTCAGTTGCGTGCGTTCGGCACGCTGTTGCTCTACGAGGTCTTGGCGCCGCTGTTCCAGATCGCGAAGCTGGGCATCGAAATCCTTGTCGCTTCGTTCATCAATCTCAGGAGCCTTCGCCGAAGATCGCTCCAGCAACCGCGCGGCTTCATCGACGGTCGGGAGGTCATATTCTTTGCCGAGCCGTGCCCGCAATTTCTTCGGCTTCACGCCGAGCCCGCGCGACAGCGAATAGACTTCGCTGTTCGCATCGACGGCGACAAATCCCCGGCGGTCACCACGTGCCAGGAAGAGCCCGTGCCGCCAAAGTGCCGCTGCAAACGCTGCTCGGGAATCCGATTGCTGCCAACAGGTTCGGAACAATTTCTTTAGTGCCGCTGGGTCACGTTTTGCCCTCGCCGCCTGTTTGGCTTCCGCAGCCGAATAGTTGTCATTGGAGCGGTCCTTGGGATCGCGCAGGCCCTTGGGCATCTCCCATCCGTGTTCGAGGTAGAGTTCCCGTGAGATATCGCGCAGCCGGTATTTCGTATGCGGCAAATCAATTGCCCGCATCCGCGCCACGTCGATCCGCGACCAGACGCAGTGGGCGTGGCGGCGGCCTTTCTTTTCATGGAAGACGATGGCCCGGGGCTGGCAGGTCAATCCAAGGCGGCGTTCGACTTCGTCTATGGCCTTCTCGAATTGCTCGACCGAAACTCGCGCGGACGGCGGCGGGTTGAGGCTGAGCGAGAACAGGTATTGCTGGCACTTTGTGCCGAGCGAGATGGCTTCTGATTCTTCGAAAGCGCCTGCGAGATCGTCTGCCATGAACCCACGCAGGTCATGCACGGCGGCGTGTTCATTGTCTTCGACGTTCAGAAGGTGCCGCGCGAGTTCCTGACCGAAGCCACGCTGATTGCCTTTCAGGATCATTCCCTTTGGCCCAGGGCACGGATCAGGGCTTTGCGCATGAACAGTACATGCCCATAGGCCTCGTCGATCTGGCCTCTCGTGGCATCGTCCATTGGCAGCGAGCCGATATTGGCATGGTAAGCCAGTTGGTTCAGGTTGTTCGCGATCCGCGATTGCCCCAACAGCCCGAGGATTTGCGCAAGCGCATGCTTGTCTGCCACCGATGCGGTCGAGCGCGGTTTCCGTCGCGGCAGGTCCTTGGACAGGGCCTTCGCGCGAATAAATGTCGCCAGCGCCACCCCGCTTGCGAGCTCTTTCAACCGTTCATGATCTTCGATGGACAACCGCAGCGTCACGCGGGGGCAGTCGCGCGTCGTTTTGTACTTGGGCCCGGCCTTCTTCGCCGGTTTTGCATCGGCTGCGGTCGCAAAATCGAAATCGCCTTGGAGAGCTGTCATATCGACGGCCCCTGCATTTTGGGACCGCGAGGTCGCAGGCTTCCGTTGCCCTCAGGACTTTCCGTTTTCGCGATTAACTGAAGCTTGTGGATAACCTCAGGTTCAGCCTTGAGAACCGCCTCCCATTGCTCCAATTCTTGAAACAACTCGGACAAATCGGGGTTCGAACTTGCACCCTCTTTGTCCGCCACCTTCGTCCGTTTCCATCAAAGAATTTAGGGTCCTATTTATGAGCGTCGAGCTTCGGTTTGACGCATTTTCCTACATTCAACTGTCGGCTCAGACGATCTTAGTCAAATCGGACAAAAGGTAACCTCACCGAGTGACTTTGAATAAGCAACGGACGAAATCCATCGGATAGGTCGGAGTTTAACAACCCGCTGCAATCCGAGTGAACTACATATTTGAATTGAGTCTTGACTCAATCGGCGAACAAACAACTCATCACTTCACTTCAATTTGGTCTGAAGCCTTGCTGCAAAACTCTTAGCGCGATCCGTCACGTGACACTATCACGACGCAGTTCAACGTATTGAGTAGCTCCT
This sequence comes from Rhodobacter sp., assembly GCA_030066215.1. Taxonomy (GTDB): domain Bacteria; phylum Pseudomonadota; class Alphaproteobacteria; order Rhodobacterales; family Rhodobacteraceae; genus JASJCA01. Next base: position 4,226 of record JASJCA010000119.1, read on the forward strand.
TTGCATACAACTGGCTTCGGCTTTCGAGTGAGAATTTTGGCCCAGCCAATGTGAATGTCCCGTGCGAGGTGTTTGAGCATCTGTTGTACGAGCAACGGTCGAAAGAGAAGGGGTTTAGGGTTCTGGCTGATTGGGTCGAACGGGCAAATAGGGCCTCAGATTTCGGTGCGCCCTTCTGGAGCTCTTGATGAAGGAAATGCTTCAATCATCGCGCCGCGTTGATCGCAACGGTCGGTCGATGGAACGGCAAAGCGGCCCTCACCGAACCAAGAACGAGAATACGCGCGCTGCCGTTGCACCAACCGGAGGGTTTGGCACGAACCAGACGTAACCTGGCCGCCGAAAATGTTCAGCCAAGCGGACAATGCAGAAATTGCCAGCAACCCGATGCGCGCCACCGAAGGATTCGGACCCGGGCACAATTCTTGCTGGCGATCGTTGGCGTGTTGCGTAGGGTAGCGGAAATTGATCTCGGGAATCGGATCAACTCATGCTCCGTGCATTTGTCGCTTTGTCAGTATTGACCGGATTGCTGAGCTGCGAGCCGGAAGTCGGCGATGAAGCTACACCGGTGCGGGGCCTTAAAACCCACCTCGTCGAGGAAACCGAACGTGTTACGATCCGTCGGTTTCCTACAGTGCTGGAGCCGTCGGAACTGAACACGCTGTCGTTCGAGGTCGGCGGCAAACTCGGCGAAATGCAGATCGCGGTCGGCCAGCGGATCGCCGAGGGCGATGTCGTCGCCAGCCTCGATCCCACGTCGCTGCAGCTTCAGGTCGACAACGCGCGCGCCGGTGTCGATCAGGCGCGGGCGTCTTCGGAGAACGCCGCCGACACGCTGGCCCGGCAGGATGAACTGCTGAGCCGCGGGTCGGTGACACGGGTGGCGGTCGACAACGCCCGCGCGGACGCAGAGGCCAAGGCCGCCGCGCTGGCCCAGGCTGAGAAGGCGCTGGAGACCGCCGAAGAAAACCTCGACAACGCCGTCCTGCGCGCGCCGTTCGATGCAATCGTGAATTCGGTTGAGGTCGAGAGCTTCGCCACCGTGGGGGTCGGCACGCCGATTGCGACGCTCTACCGCCCGGAGGCCTTCGAAGTCGCGTTCTCGGCCAATTTCGAGGTTGCCAGCGAATTGGTGGTCGGAAAGCCCGCCAAGGTGCGGCTGGCGGACCGGCCAGACATCGTACTGGACGCGATTGTCAGCGAGTTGGGCAGCCGCGCCGATGCCGTCAGCAGTTTTCCGGTCGTTTTGACGCTGACGTCGACGGATCCGGTGATGAAGGCCGGCATGGCAGCCGAGGCCTCGATGGAATTCCCCTTGCCGCGCGAGCAAGGCTATGTCGTCCCGGTTTCGGTGGCGATCATGGATGGGCAATTGGCCCGCAATGGAGGGCCGCGCGAGCCGTCGGCCCTGGGGGTCTACGTCTTCGACCCCGAGACCAGCACGGTGCAGCGGCGAGAGGTGATGGTCGGCGGCGTGCGGGAAAACTCTCTGATCATCATCGAGGGACTGAAACCCGGTGACCGCGTGGCCTCGGCCGGGGTGTCGTTTTTGCGCGACGGGCAAGAGGTCAAGCTCTTGCCGGACGCGGACTAGGCCAGGCGCATGGACGCGCTGACCCGGTTCGGATTGGAAAAGTCGCGGCTGACCCTGCTAGTGATGTTCGGCCTGCTCTTGCTGGGCACGATGACCTACATCCAGCTGCCCAAGCGCGAAAATCCGGCGATCACCATTCGCACCGCCGTCGTCACGGCGCAGTTTCCCGGCATGTCGCCGGAACGGGTGGAAGACTTGATCGCCGTCCCACTGGAACGCGCCGCGCGCGAGATCGGCGAGGTCGAGGATATCTCGACGTTGATCACCACCGGCAGGACGGTGCTGAACCTCAACGTCTACAACTGGGTTCCGAAGGACCAATTATCGGAGGTGTTCCAGGACATCCGCAACCAGATGGAGGATGCCGCAGACGATCTGCCTGAGGGCACGCGCGGGCCATTCGTCAACACCAATTACGGCGACGTGGCCATCGCTACCATTGCGGTCACCGGCGACGGGTTTTCCTACGCCGAGATGTGGGATGCCGCGGACGCTTTGCGCACCGGGCTCTACAGGGTCGACGGGATCACAAAGGTGTCGATCTGGGGCGAGCAGGAAGAGCGGATCTGGCTAGAGATCGACAGCCGCCGTCTCGCTGCAGTCGGCGTGCAGATCAACCAGGTGCTGGCCGACCTGCAGGCGCAGAACGTGATCCTGCCTGCGGGACGCCTGAACGCCGCTGGCACGTCGATCATCCTGGAGGCCAACGGCGATCTAAGGTCGGAGGAGGAGATCGAGAATGTCTTGACCAAGGCCGAGGGTCTCTCGGGTTTCGTTCGGCTACGCGATCTGATGGCAGTGCGCCGGGGCTATGTCGATCCGCGCGAGAAGCCGGTGTTCTTCAACGGCCAGCCCGCCATGCTGGTCAGTGTGGAAATGGCCGATGACCGCGACATCCAACAGCTTGGCCGCGAATTGACGGCCGAGATCAAGCGGCTGGAAAACACCCAACCGATCGGCATCAGCTATAGGGTTTCGACCTTCCAGGAGACCAACGTCACGCAAGCGATCAACGGCGCCTTGTCGAATGTTGGGCAGACCTTTGCGGTGGTGTTCCTGGTCATGCTGGTCTTTCTCGGCCTGCGCCCGGCGCTGATCATCGCCTCGATCGTTCCGTTCACGGTGATGTTCGCGCTGTTGGGTATGTCGCGGCTGGGCATCGATTTGGAGCAGATTTCGATCGCCGCGGTGATCATCTCGCTAGGGCTTTTGGTCGACAACGGGTTGGTCGTCGTCGAGGATATCGAGGCGCGTATCGCCCAAGGGATCGCGCCCAAGAATGCCGCGATCGGCGCGGGCGGGCAGTTCTTCATCCCCCTCGCCGTGGCCTCGATCACCACAGTGTCGGCGTTCATTCCGATGCTGATCCTCGACGGCACCGAGGGCGAGTTCGCGTTTTCGCTCGGCGCGGTGGTGGCGGTGATGCTGGCGGGTAGTTGGCTGACGGCGCATTACATCTTGCCCTTCATGGCGGCGTATTTCCTGCGCGCCCGCAAGGCGCACGATGCCGGCGAGACCTGGCTGACCCGGGCCTATGGCGGCTATATCCGGCGCACCTTGCGCCTTGGTCTGCCGGTCGTCGTGGTCTGCTACGGTCTTGTCGTGGTCGCGGCCGGCGTCTTCACCGGGCTGAAATCCGAGATGTTCCCGCTGTCGGAACGCGCCGAATACCTGATCTATCTGGACCTGCCAAAGGGCACCGCGATCACACGCACCGAAGAAGAGGCCCTGTCCGTCGACGCCTGGTTGCGCGATCCGGCAGAGAACCCCGAGGTACGGGACACCACGGTCTTCGTCGGCGACGGCGGACCGCGGTTCTATCTGGCGCTCAATCCCGGCGACACCGATCCGGCGAGCGCGTTCATCCTGGTCAACACCACGTCATTCGAGGGCGCCGTGACGGCGGCCGAGCGGGCGCGCCGCTATCTCTATGGGAATCAGCCAGCTGCCAGGGCCCGCATCACCCGCCTGTCGATGGGCGGCTCGGAATCCGGCATCGTCGAGGTCGAAATCTCCGGCCCGGATGCCGACACGATGCTGGCGGCGGCAGCCAGGGTCGAGGCGGCGTTTGCCGAGGTGCCGAACGTGGTGCTGAACCAGAACGACTGGGGCAACAAGACGCTGAAGGTTGTCGTCGACATCGCCCAGGACAAGGCGCGCGAACTGGGCGCCACCAGCCGGGACATTTCGGACGTGATGGACACCTACTTTTCCGGCACCACGTACTCGACCTTCCGCGAAGGCTCGGATTCGATCCCGATCGTGGTGCGCGCGGGCGACAGTTTCCGGGACTCGATCGAGGACCTCGGCAACCTCTCGGTGCCCGCGGGCGGCAAGCTGATCGCGCTCGACCAAGTGGCGGCGTTCCGGCCCAAGCTAGAATACTCGCAGTTCCGGCGAGAGAACCAAGTCCGGCAGATCGTGATTTCCGGCAAATCGGCGACCTTGAGCGCTGCTGAGGTCGAGGACTTGATCGCGCCGATGCTGGCGGGGCTGGACCTTGGCCCGGACTACAGCGTTACTGTGGCCGGCGAGAGCGAGCAAAGCGCAGATGTCAATGCCAAGCTAGGCGCCGGCATCCCGTTCGCACTGGCTGTGATGCTTGCTGCGCTGATGTTCCAGTTCAATTCCATACGCCGGGTGCTCCTGACCTTCATGACGATCCCACTCATCGTTGTCGGCGCACCCATCGCGCTGGACTTGATGGCGCGGCCACTGTCGTTCTTTGCGATCCTCGGTCTGATCTCTCTGATGGGCATCATCATCAACAACGCCATCGTCCTAATCGATCAGATCGATATTGAGAGACGAAGCCAAGACCTTGACGACGCAATCGTTGCCGCTGCGAAAAAACGTGTGACACCGGTTCTGCTGACCTCGCTTACAACCGTTCTTGGCCTGCTGCCGATGGCTTTAAACGGCGGGGCGCTCTTCGAACCGATGGCAACTTTGATGATCGGGGGCCTGCTTCTGGCTTCGCCGCTGACGCTCATATTCGTGCCGCCGCTATACCGGTTCCTGTTCAGGCGGGCTGCCTAGATTCGCGTTGGTCTGCCACCTCGATTGCCCGAGCAATTGACGAATTGATCAACGGCGAAGAGCGGCGTGGATCTGTGTGGTTCCGCCATCAGGCAACTGGAAGTCACCGACCGGCGGCGAAGGCGTTGCGTATTGTGCCTTCAAACACCGCCACCACACTTGCTTCTGAGCTTGATCTACGATGCCCAAAAGCCCGCAGCTACGTTTGGGAACGGCGCTAGTCGAGCGGCCGAGCGGCGGTCACAAGCGACCTAGCGCCACTTCGCCGAGGATCCGGCTTGTGGCTGAAGGTCCGCATTTCGCGCGGAAACCGATGGGGCGCCAGGCGATTGCGCCGGGGCTTTGCGACGTTAAAAGGGGTCGCGCGACCATGGTTGGGCCACCAACACCGTGGTCGGCTGTGAGCCGGTCAGAGGAGGCTTAGGAGCGTATGGCTAACATCGCAGGCGTGGACTCCCATTTGTTCAAGGTGCCCCTGGCCGAGGTCCTTCGGGATGCAAAACACGGAGATCATACGCATTTTGAGCTGATCACAACGACCGTCAGACTGTCGGATGGGCGCGAGGGGACCGGATATACCTACACCGGCGGAAAAGGCGGTCATGCGATCCAGGCGATGATCGCGCACGATCTGGCGCCGTTCCTGGTCGGCCAAGACCCTGGGGATGTCGAAGCGCTGCACGACGCTATGCAGTGGCATGTTCATTACGTGGCGCGCGGCGGCATCGCGTCTTTCGCAATTTCGGCGATTGACATCGCGCTGTGGGATATTCGCTGCAAAACGGCGGGCGAGCCGCTTTGGCGGCTGGCCGGGGGCGCGTCGGATCGCTGCAACGCCTATTGCGGCGGCATCGACCTGAACTTCCCGTTGCCGAAATTGCTGGACTCGATCCGCGGCTATCTAGACCGCGGGTTCAACGGTGTGAAGATCAAGCTCGGGCAGCCCGACCTGGCCGACGACGTGGCGCGGGTGAAGGCGGTGCGCGAGCTGATCGGGCCCAATGTGACGTTCATGGTTGACGCCAATTATTCGATGAGCGTCCCGCAAGCGATTGCGGCGGCCGAGGCGTTCAAGCCCTATGACATCTTTTGGTTTGAGGAACCGACGATCCCCGACGACTATAGGGGGTTCGGCAAGATTGCCGAGGCGACGGGCATGCCGCTTGCGATGGGGGAGAACCTGCACACGATCCATGAGTTCGAATACGCCTTCGCCGACGCTAAGCTATCCTACATTCAGCCCGACGCGTCGAACTGCGGCGGGATCACCGGTTGGCTCCGGGTGGCCGAACTGGCAAGGCGACATGGAATTCCAGTCTGTAGCCACGGGATGCAGGAATTGCATGTCAGCCTGGTCTCGGCGCAGTCTAATCCGGGTTGGCTAGAGGTCCATTCCTTCCCGATCGATCAATATACCTTGCGCCCATTAGTGGTGGTTGATCACATGGCCGTTGCCCCCGACGCACCGGGCATTGGGGTGAGTTTCGACTGGGAAAAGCTGCGCGCAGCGCATCAGGGCGCGTGACCAGGGCGCCAGGCCGCCCCAAGATCGGGTGGCCACTTCAGCGGCAAGGACGCCGTTCAGGGATTGACGAGCAAAGCCCGTGCCGCCGCCGGCGCAAGGGGCGCTGGTCGGTCGCAAGTGCTGGTGACGGCTTCGAACTGGCCGGTCTCGCCGGATTTCAGGATGGACGTCATCACGTCAACGGCGTGCAGCGCGAGGGATAGCGAACAGCGATGCGGGCGATCCTGCAGGATAGCCTGGGCCATGTCGGCAAGCCCGGCCGCGCGGTAGTTGGCCAAGCCGCCCTCGTTGGCAGCGCCGAACGGATGGTCCCAGGGCTCAAGGTCGCCGAGAGTTCCGTCGCAGTGAGCCAGTTCGACCACTCCGCCGAAAAAATTGGGGTCGGGCAGGTACAATGTGCCCTCGGTTCCGTAGAGCTCCATGGGTCCGTGACGATGGGACCAGACATCCCAACTGGCGGATAAGGAAACAGTCGCGCCGCTCCTAAACTCGATCAGGGCTTGGACATTGGTGGGTGTCTCCACTGCGATGGTTTCGCCCCTGCGTGGCTGCGACGTGATCGTGCGGGTCGGCGTCGCGATGGAGCTTAGGGCCGCAACCCGGCGCGCCGGTCCAAGCAACTGGATCAGGTTGGTCACGTAGTACGGACCGATGTCGAGCACCGGGCCTGCGCCTGGCTGGAAGAAGAACTCCGGGTTGGGATGCCAGTGTTCCATCCCGTGGCTCATCACATGGGCAGTGCCGGCAACGATTTCGCCCACTTTACCGTCATCGATCAACGCCCGCGCATGTTGATGGGCGCCGCCGAGAAACGTGTCGGGCGCCGACCCAATCCGCAGTGATGTGGCCTCGGCCAGGGCGCGAAGCGCTGCGCCTTCTTCCAGGGTCAGGACAATCGGCTTTTCCGAATAGGCATGTTTGCCGGCTTCGAGGATCGCTCGGGTTACGGCGAAATGCGCGGCCGGGACGGTGAGGTTGACGACGATGTCGATCTCCGGCGCGGCCAGCAGCCGGTCGACGTCGAAAACCGGTACGCCGAATTCGTCGCCACGGTTCGCGGCCGCCATCGGGTCGCTGTCGGCCACGCCTCGGATCTCGATCCCTCGGAATATCGGGGCGAGGCGCAAATATGTCGCCGAGACATTGCCGCAGCCAATGATCCCGACGCCAAGCTTGTCCATGCCGTGCCCCCTCAGAACGACCGCGCCGCCCGAAGCGAGCGTTCTGCGAACCGGCGGTGATCGCTGGGGTTGTCGTGTTCGATGACGAAGTAGTGCGCCGCGGTGCCGCGCGCCTGGCGCAGCAACATGGCCCAGTCCATCGTGCCGTGTCCGAGATCGGCCCAGCCATCCTCATCCGGGGCAGTGCCCTCGGGCGCAATGTCCTTGATGTGGATCGCCGCCAGCCGGTCTGCGTATTTCTGCATCCAGACCGAGGGGTCCTGACCCCCCCGCACGACCCAAGCCAGATCCAATTCCAGTGCCAGGTCTTTGTCGGCGGCCAGGATCAGGTCGAGCGGGAATTGGCCTTCGATTTCGGCGAATTCGTAGTCGTGATTGTGCCACCCGAACCGAAGACCGGCCGCGCGCACCGGCTCTCCGGCTTGGGCGAGGCTCTTGCCGAAGGCGGTCCAGCCGGTGGGATCGTTGGGGCGGTCAGGCGGTGCCAGGTAGGGCACGAAGATGGCTTTGATGCCCAAAGTAGCTGCGATTGCGAGCACGCGGTCGGGACTGTTTTGCAACGCCTTCAAATCGAAATGGGCCGTCGGCATGGTCAGACCGTTGGCCGCCAGAGCATCTGCCAATGCGCTGACACTTGCGGGCGTGTCGAAGAGCGCCTGATAGCCCTCCACATGGGTGTAGCCGAGATCGGAGAGCATCTTCAGAGTGTCGCCAAGGGGCGGGAACTTCCGGGACGAATAGAGCTGGTAGGAATACTCGATCATTGACGCTTTCTGCCTCCGGCCGGTCGCGCGCATGGCGCAATCGATGTCTACGGGCTTGGCAGTCTTTGTGGAAGGTCGGTGTGTTCTAGACGCTGAATCAGGGCCGTAGGCGTGCCGCCAGGCGGCCAAGAAAATAGCTGACCCACCTGCCTTAAGCGTGGCGCGAGCGAGCCCGCCGCCCTGTGCCGCGATGCGGTCAATTTGCCGGTCGGGCGCGCAAATCAGCAGGGCCGCGCCGCGCCGCCGCGTCCTTGCGGATGCCTCGGATCAACAGGATCACCGGCAAGAGGCCCAGGCCCACAATCACCAGGCTTGGGACCGCTGCACCTTCGAGTCGTTCATCTGCGGCGAGCCGATGGGCTTGCACCGCCAGCGTGTCGAAATTGAACGGCCGCATGATCAGCGTCGCCGGCAGTTCCTTCATTACGTCAACGAAGACGATCAACGCGGCAGTCAGCAAGCTTGGGCTGAGCAGCGGCACATGGATCTTGCGGATCGTCCCCAACACACCTGTGCCGAGCACGCGGGCCGCGGCGTCCAAATTCGGCCCGACCGAGGCGATACCACCCTCATAGGCCCCGATCGCAGCGGCAAGAAACCGGATCATGTAGGCGCCGACGAGAAGCCAAATCGACCCGGTGAACAAGAGCCCCGTCGAGATGTCGAAAGTGGCCCGCATCCAGGCATCGAGTGCGTTGTCGAACGCCGCAAATGGCACCATCAGCCCGACCGCGATAACACCGCCTGGCACCGCATACCCAAGCCGCCCCGCATAGAGCGCCATCCGCGACAGGCGGCCCGGCATCGCCCGCGCCGCGCTTCCAAGAACCGAGGCTGCGACAACGGTCAGAACAGCGGCGATGCCAGCCAGCGTCAGGGAATTCTGGATGAAGTCCAGATAGCGACGGCTCAACAGATCCTGCTCGGAGCCCAAAGCCATCGTCCAAAGTGCGGTGGCGGGCAGGACGACGCCCAGCAGAACCGGAATACCGCAGAGCAGCACGGCTAAGCCGGCGGTGGCTCCGGTCAGCGGGATGCGGGGCATCGCCTCTCTGCGCCGCCCGATATGGTATCGCGCCTGACCGCGGGTGGTGCGTTCCAGCATCGCCAGCAGCATGGCGAAGGCCAATAGCCCCACAGCCAGTTGCGCCGAGGCCCCGCGGTCGGCCATCGCGAACCAACTGGTGTAGATGCCGGTGGCGAAGGTCTGGACCCCGAAATAGGACACCGTGCCGAAATCAGCGATGGTCTCCATCACCGCCAGCAGCACCCCAGACGCGATTGCGGGGCGCGCCATCGGCAGCGACACGCTGAGGAACGCCTGGCGTGGCGACCTGCCAAGCGAGCGGGCGGCATGAAATGTGGTCGCGCTTTGGCTGAGAAAGGCCGCCCGGGCCAAAAGATAGACGTAAGGGTACAGGACCAAAATCAGCATTGCCGCTGCGCCGCCGACCGATCGGATCTCGGGGAACCAATAGTCCCTTGGCCCCCAGCCCGTGATATCGCGCAGCGTCGCCTGTACGATGCCGGGGTGGTCGAGGATGTGGGTATAGGCGTAGGCCATGACATAGGCCGGAAACGCCAGAGGGATGACGAGAGCCACCTCGAAG